>JAUQPA010000065.1 GCA_030550615.1 Thermoproteota archaeon
TAGGATCAAGAATGGCCGTAGAGTTTAGACACGAATCTTGTTTCAACGATCAAGTTCTAAGATGGGCTGAGGAAAATAATTTAACGCTAGTTTCAATTGATGCACCAATAGCAACCTGGCTTGTAGTTACAAACGAGATCATATATCTTAGAATGCACGGAAGAGAAGCATGGTATGGATATGAATATAGTGAAAAAGAATTAGGTGAAATCGCCGAGAGGGTAGTTAATTTAAAACCAAGGAAAATATACGTCTTCTTCAACAATAATCACTGGATGCTTGAAAATGCCAGATACATGAAAAAAATATTGGAGGAGAAAATCTAATTGAGGATCGAATTAGCGGAGATATATAGAGAAATATACGTAGCAGCTTCACGTGATGCAATTGAACTATCATTGGAGTATGGTTATTTACCATATGTCGTCCAGAGGTATATCGATATTCTTGGATATGAGGGGGCTATTAAACTTCTTGAAGCATTTGAAAAACCCGTGAAACCTGTTGTTAGAACAAACACTGTTTTAATAGATTCTCTGAGACTTAAGCATCGCCTTGAGAAACTTGGATTTAAATTAGAAAATATACCTTGGTCCAGCGAATCATTTTGGGTAATATCGCAGCCTAAATCACCAACAATCGGATCAACACACGAGTACCTCAAGGGATATTACTATGTTCATAGAGATGCAACGAGCCTCATTCCTGTACATTTGCTTCTTCACGAATACAATGGTGATGTATTAGATGCTTGTGCAGCACCCGGTGGAAAAGCAACTTTCATGGCTCAACTTCTTCACGAAGTAAATGGAGTTGTTTTCGCCAACGACCTTGTACTATACCGTCTTAAGGTCTTAATAAGTCATTTCATGAGAATGAAGTTGAGTAATGTTGTTGTAACATGGTGCGATGCACGCAAACTTAGAGATAAGCTAAGTAGAAAGTTTCAGAGAATACTCGCAGATGTGCCATGTAGTGGAGAAGGTAGAATATCGATTGATCCGGGGAGAAAAATTAGAACAAGTATATTTGATCTGGCGGTCATGGTTAAACGGGAAATAGAGATTCTAAATAGTTTAATAGACCTATTAGACGATAAAGGTATCATAGCATACGTTACTTGTAGCATTGCCCCAGAGGAAAACGAATATGTTGTAAACAAGATATTAAGCCACAGGAACAATCTCGAAGTCGTAGAGCCGCCGTTGAAATTACTCAGTTACGGAAAAGGATTAACAGAGTACAGATCTTTAAGGTTTAATCCCGAATTAGAGAAGTGTATTAGAATATGGCCCCATATACACGGATTATTTGGGTACACGATATGTCTCCTGAGAAAAAAACATTGAAGCTGAAGACAGGGGCATTACGTAAGCCAACACGCGAGAAAATATCTAGTTTGTTAAGAAGACTCTACAATGTTGATTCCTCGAAATACGTGCCTTCCACATTAAGATATGTGTGTTTGAACGAAGACCCGTGCATTATCTATGGATCAAAACTCGATATTGGTGATTTAACTGTTCTATATGAAGATTCATGGATAGCTTTATATACGAAGAAACGGTTTGTTCCATCAATAAGCATCGTGCAATCCATTTATTCAGATCATGGCATAAAATCAGCAATTATTGTTAAAGAACAAGGTGTTAAAGCATTTCTATATGGTAACGATATACTGCCTGATAGTGTAATAGATACAATACCTCCGATCGGAGAATTGATTACAGTGATAGATTCCACCGATGGAGAAATAGTAGGATTCGTTACATGGAATCCTCGTAGGAGAATTTATGAAAATATATTTGACATAGGATTATTTCTTCGAAAGCTCGGTTAAACTACTATTACCTTGTCCCCGGGAAGTTTTTCCTTAACTAGAAATGAAATTTCCTTCGGGATAACTATGTATAAATCCGAGTCTCTCTCAACTGCTTCGAGTTTTTTCAAAATACCAATTAATGCCTCAATAAACGTACTTGGGCACCTACCTAGAAGCTTACTTGTAAGAAGTACTTCGCTTTGAATAATAGTGCTTATTATTTCCTTTAAAGTCTCCGCGATTTCTTCATTAATATGTTTTTCTTCGAGTTGATCTAGCATACTTAAAGCCTCATTTAATATGGAGTTGTTATTTAGTTTTTCAACAAGTAATCCTAGATAATGAGTTGTTTTTTCCAATGCAAGTTGGTATTCGTAATACTTATGTTCATCTAACTCCTGTTTCTTCAGTTCTTTCAGGATCAACGAATATTTTCGAAGTAGTGTTAAATACGTAGCAATAGTTGATAGATACTCTACCCTTGAACCCGGTAGTAATTTATGTAGGTTTACGAGGATTTTTGTGTAAATCACAGTATCCTCGTCACAATCATTTAAAACCACTTTTACTCGGTACTCGGCTTGTACCATGCTGTTTACGAGCCGGGAAACTTTGAGTATAAGAAACATGGTTTCTTCGTTTATGAACGAAAGCGGCACTAATATAATGCTCTTTTTCTTTTTGAAAACACCTTCGTTAACATCGATTTTATTCATTAATAAAGCATTTATTAACATGTAGAAAGAATTTTCTACGGAAAAACGAATTATCATCAATATCACTGAAACTATGCGTCAATTATTCTACACTCCCCTCCTTTTTCAACGAGTACTTTTTCCAATTGTAAACTAAATAATCTTGCATCAAACGGAAGAAAACTTCCTTTATATCCAACTTTAAGTGCACCCGCTGCAACTCCATATTTTAACGCTAGAGAAGGATCCTTCGATTCTACGAATTTCGCGTTGAAGAAAGCATCAAAAGCGTCTCCCGCTC
>JAUQPA010000021.1 GCA_030550615.1 Thermoproteota archaeon
TCAACATTCTCATACCCAAGTTCTCTTAGTACGTCTTTCGCGATCTCAGCATGTTTATCGTTGACAATAATTTTCACGGGTTTATCCACATATGATAGTGCCTCGCTTAGAAGATTCCTAAGAGATGCTTTTACGTCATATTTATCTTTTTCGAAAATTTCCTTGGCTTTCTCGAAGATGCTATCAATAACCTCAAGTTTAGTTTTGTTTACCAAAATATTAGCTGTCCTCCTAGCCTCCATAAGAATATAGCTGGCTTCTCTTTCCGCTTCACTTATTATTCTCCTTCTCTCGGCCTCAGCTTTCTCACGCCACTTTCTCTCTGCTTCGTTAACTATAGCTTCTGCCTCCTTCCTAGCATTTTCAATGATTTCCTTGGCTTTTCTCTCTGCTTCTTCAATGATCTTATTTCTAGGAACCACGATCACACGACCTCAGCTACCTTAGAAAACTCAATCCCATTATTGTGAACACTATACCTAGAATACCCCATAATTCAACGTATACGGCAAGTATTATTGAACTCATTAAGTTTTTACCCTTAGTTCTAGGTAAATCAGCTTCACCTGCTGCACAAATAATACCTTGCGCCCATGCAGAAAGCCACTCAGCTAGAAACCCTACGAAACCTATCCCCAAAACCCCCAATGCCTTGGCCATCGTGATTTCAGTTGCTGGTATGTAAACGGATATGATGTATATCATTTGTATTAATCCATAGAAAGTCTGCGTCATAGGTAAAGCCGCTAATAGTAAAACGTTTTTGAATTGTGTTGGATCCTCCGCTAAAACAGATGCTCCAACGCTAGCTGAGTGCCTCATACCTGTAGTTGAACCTATTACACCTCCAGCTAGTGGAAGAGCTGCGGCAAAATAAGCTAATCCTACTGGATCTATTTCAAGCATTTGAAACACCTACATTCCTGAGCCTATTGAAATTAAAATTGCTGGGAATATAAATTTATCTATTTCCTCAAGAGCCCGTTGTAATAGTTAATTTACCTACAATTCTGAATGGATTATATTCGTATCCGTTTCCTTCATAGAACTTTGTCAAAAACTCGAGCATGCATAATCTCAGTGAATGTATGAACGCACCTAGCTCTGCTAGCATGAATACCACAAGATGAGCTAGGAATAACAATGGAATAGTTAACGCAATCCCAATTAATAAGTGGAAACTGGCGAAATAATTCATCAACATGGACAACATGAAGTTGAATATAGAGGCCATATAGTATGTCGCTAACCCCACCCCTGCCAATCTCACGTAGCTTAGTACATCTCCTAGCACACCCGTTATTTGAAAAATCCACATCAAGAACCCCAAAGCTCTCATTGTCAAGAAGCTCCCTATAATAATTAGAAATACTCCAGCGAAAGACAGGTATAAGAGAATATCCATCTGAATATTGCTCAGCAACGGAACATTGTACTTAAAGAACATTTTTAGCAAATATGGTATGCCAAATAATTGTGATATAAATAATCCTATTTCAATGAGTAATTCGCCGAGTTTTCGTTCTTTAATAAACTTAACAGTAGCTAGCACGTGAGCAATGTTCACGTGAATTAATCCTATTACTAGTGATAATTTTATGAAATCCAGTGGAGTAATTACTGCGGTAAGAACAACAGGTAGGTTTATTCCTAGTCTCTGTAAGAAATCACCAAATACTGTTCCAGATAGAAACCCCAGGATAAGTGCAATCATGTTCGACACCAAGAGCGTTCCTTTGAACTCTTTATACGGCTGGGACTCCGTATCTACAACTAACCTGTCAAGTATCAGTAGTGTAGCCAGAACACCTACTAGAGCATAGCCGGCATCAGCGTTCATTAAGCCAAAGAATAACGCGAAGGAATAAGCTATAATTGGAGTTGGGTCCCATTCATGGTAACCTGGAATACCATAAAGCCTTGTTATAACTTGGAAAAACCTCAGTACTGGCTTGTTCTCCATGAGTGTAGGTGGTGTGTCATTTGGCTCGGGATCGCGTATTTCGAAGTAAAGCGGTATATCAGCTTTAGCTAGGAACGAGGATAGTTCTTTACTATGATGCAACGGTATCCACCCAGTTAGTACAATTACGTGTTTTAAGTCTTGCGTTGTAGATATTGCTATGTATTTTCGTAAAGTATTTTCTACGTACAACAGGTATTTACCAAGCAATTGAAGGTGATCTTTTATGTAGTTCTCCAGTTCTTTTTCTAACACCGCTACTTTGCTATGTATATCACCAAGTTCCTTCTGCAGGATTTCCTTGAGCTCGACGAGTGAAGACGCTTTCTCGATGTATTCTAGGATTTTCCCTGAAGGGTACCATGCACCGGTAGTTTTCAATACCTCGAGGAAACGATTAACATTCTCTGATTCAACGTAGAGAATCATTGCTGTAATTTCTTCGCTTACATTGTATATACTATATGATTTAACAGCTGGATGAGTAATTATGGTATCTACGTTTTCGCGTCTACATGTAACCAGCAAACTAGATACTCTTTTTCCTACATAGAAGAACTCTTTGGGGTTCACATCATCTGGGAACTTTGAGATTACATTGATAAAGTACCGTGCCTCCTCCTCTATTTTCCTAAGAGAATTCAATTCAGAGTCCATTTTATTAACGCGTAAACGAATGGCATTAATATCGGCTTTTACTTTGTCTACTGTTAAACTAGATAATTCGAGGGCTGTTAGTTCTGCTTTTACACGAATGTTCTTTACTTTGGATAAAAGATCGGATATTTCTTCGCGAAGTTTAACGAGCGCTTCGTATTCAGACGTGATCTTACTAGGTTCATGTTGGGCTATGTCAACTACTCCAGCTTCCTGCAACAAGGCGATTGTTTCTTCTTTATACTCTATGGGGCTGGCAACAATGATTTTCTTCATAGGTGTGGGTTTGCTGAGGAGGATCATTCCTTAGTCAACCCAGCTACGTACTGCACGAGAAAATCTATAGCTTCATTTAGTCTTGTATTAGCTCTAGCACGTATTTTCTCTGCTTCTTTCTCTGCTTCTTTTACTATTTCATCTGCTTGTTTTCTAGCTTTCTCAATTATTTCATCTGCTTCCCTTCGATAATCATCAAGCGTTATTGGTTTATTAAGAATGCTTACAGCTTTCTCCCTTGCTTCACGGAGAATGCGCTCGCGTTCTTTTTCAGCATTACTTAGTATTTCGTCAACTAACCTGTCAAGTTCTTCTATGCTCAAAGCAAACACCTTTATTTATCATAATTGACCAGGATTTAATAATATTGTTGATGTTGTTCTGAGGATTCTCCGTAGTTCTAATACGTGTGCTCTATGTAGAAATAATGGTGTTTGCTTCTCTATTTTTAGAATACTAGCGACAATTCCTGCTTCAATAGGGTTTTTGATTACGTAAATACCCTCTTTTTCGGGTATATACTCGATGATCATGGGCAACATTAATGAACAATCTCTATTAGAAATCTTTGCTAACAATTCCAACTCGCGTGGATCGAACACATGCAATGTCCCATCGTGTGTAGTTACATAAGGTATCTTCATTTCTAGCAGCTCGCACAATGAAACACGCTTTCTTGGAATATGTTTATTGACTATTCTTAGCTCTTCTCTGAGAAAAACATCTAGAACATCACTCATACATAGTTCTCCTTGTAAGGATTTGTTTTATTCGTTTAAATCTAGATTTCTCCTCTCTTTCTCTCTCATCGAATTTCAATTGAAGATACTTAATGGTTTCACGGAGCCTGGGTATTATAATATATTCCAGTGCATTTGATTTCCTTTTTGTTATCGCTATTTCTTTTCCAAGCTCGTGGAGGGATTGCTCTAATCTAGCAAGATCCAGGATGGTTGAAACAAGGTCCCTGCTAATTCTCGAGAACTCCTCTAGGCCAACTGGATGCGGAACATCCGGATACTTAGTAATAATAGTTTTGACTCTAACTCCCATAATGTTTTCAGTTGCAATATATATTTCAGGTTTAGATGTAGATGCCATTAGATACCTGGATACATTTGAACCATAAATACCCAGTAATACCTCGGCGCTACGATAAACATCAAGCATCTGGTTTTGAATTACCCGTCTTTTAACTAAGGCTTCCTTTAACATAGCCATAAACTCGTTGACTAATATTGTCAACCTTTCGCTGAGAATTCTACGTACTCTGATACTCGTTACTAATCTACGTCTAAGCCTTATTAATTCCATCTTTGTTGGTCGAACCTTCAATGAAATCGACAAAACAAGCACCATTACTAAATATTCAAATCGACGAGAAGTAATAAATAAGTCTACTTCTATAGGATATTGCCGGTTTCTGCATCAACTACCTTAACTAGTTTTACTTCAAGTATGTTTTCACCACGTGATATTAAATAACCCGCGTATACTAATGGTTCATCTGCTTCTTTTTCATAAACACCGACAACAACTATGTTCTCGCATTGTTTTTCAGCGGGAAATACCTGGCAGCCGTTCTTATTAAGCAAAGATGCTTCAAGTCCATATGGTTCAATCGCTTCGTTTATCATTAAAGTCAACCTTTCTTCGAGTATTTCAAGTATGTAATCTACTAATTCCCTGAAAACCCAGTTACTGTTTCCCTCTATTAATATATTCAAGTGAAGCAGGCGCTTAAGTACACCAGGATCTATGCTCACAGTTCACCTGCCTCAATGTATTTATTGTAATATAGAAGTATAATGAGGGCTGTTTTCGCATCTACTATTTTGTTTTCTAGGACAATTTTATATGCATCGTTGAACGATATTCTAAAGGGTGTTATGATCTCGTATTTTTCGGGTTGAGCTCCAACGTACTCAAGGTTCTCCGCGTAGTAAAAGTGTAATATCTCCGTACTATAACCAGGAGTAGGCATGAATTCTCCTAGTTTAATTAACTTACGTGGATAGTATCCAATTTCCTCTACGAGCTCTCTTTTAGCGGCTTCATCCGGGGTTTCACCTTCATCCACAACGCCTGCCGGAGCCTCGATTATGAAGTCGTTTGAGGAAGCTCTGAATTGTTTAATTAATATAACCTCGTTTCTCGTGATAAACGGAAGTACTACAACCGCCTGGGGGAAGATCACTATATCTCTCTCGAATAAACCATCTCGCTTAGCATATTTCTTTCTAACAACGCTGAATCTCAATCCCTTGAAAAGCTCTTTTTCTTCAATTAACACTGGTTTATCCAAGCTATGTCGCCATGAATTATAAAGTGTATACATGACTATAAATATCTGGGGATTTAAATGCCCAGATATTGGTTTGGGCCAGCGGGTAAGCCTATTACGCTGAAATCGTCCGATATTCTAAGAGCTCCATCGTTTCTAAAGGAGATAGGTTTAAATGCAATGGAGTACGAGGCTGTCAGAGGAGTAAATATTAAGGAGGAAAAAGCAAGGGCTCTGGGTGCTGAGGCGAAAGCTAACGGTGTGAAATTAAGTCTACACGCACCTTATTTCATCAACCTCGCTGGTAAAAGAGAAGTAATCGAAGCCAGTATTAATAGACTTAAAGAATCCATTGAAGCAGCAAGCTGGATGAATGCATACGTTGTTGTATTTCACCCGGGGTACTATAAGGATGCTCCTTCAAAGAAAGATGCTTTATTAAAGGTTATTTCAAGCCTTAAGAACGTAGTGGAATACAGAGATCAGCTTGGAGCTAAAAACGTGTGGCTCGGGCCCGAGACAACGGGTAGAACTAGTCAAGTGGGCGATCTACGCGAGGTTGTTGAGATCTCCCGTAATCTCGAAGGAGTGAGACCTGTCGTGGATTTCGCTCACATATACGCTAGAAGTAATGGAAGACATGTAACATCCAAGGAAGAGGTTATAGAGATACTGGAGTTCATTGAAAAAGAGCTTGGAGAATGGGCTCTTAAACCACTACACGTACACTTCTCCAAGATCGAGTTTGGCAGAGGAGGGGAGAAAGAGCATCATAATTTAAGTGAAGAAGAATACGGACCCAACTTCACCCATGTATGCCAAGCTCTATGTGAAATAGGTGTGGATGCTGTAATAATTAGTGAGAGCCCTGTTCTAGAGCAGGATTCATTAGTAATGCTTAAACTATGCAAGGAAATTTGTGGTGAAAAATGCATTGTTGAACAAGCTTCGGAGTAGGATAGAGAGCTTACTCGAGGATATAGCGCGCCGCATCTTGGTAACCGGTATTACTCCAAACGAGTTAACTACAATGTCTCTAATAATAGCTATCTCAGGTTATATTCTGATCACTATTTACAAGCTTAGCTTTATATTATCTGTAACAATTCTCTTCTCGGGATTACTAGATGCAGTTGATGGTGCACTCGCGAGAGTAATGAATAAAACTACGAGGAAAGGAGCATTTCTAGATTCTTTTTTTGATAGATTATGTGAAATGTTTTTCACGCTATCTCTCATAGAACTAGGATTTGATTCCAGAATTGTGTTATTGTACTTAGCGCTAGCGATGCTTGTTAGCTACGCGAGAGCACGAGGAGAAAGCCTTGGTGTTGAGTTATCGGGAGTAGGGTTAATGGAGAGAGCGGAGAGACTTATAGCTTTGTTGCTAGTGTCTTTCATAGTAGGGTATGATTTCATTGTAGCATTTTACTTCTTTGTAGCGCTAACAGCTTTAACTGCTTTTACTGTTCTGCAGAGATTCGTATATTTGTGGAAGAATTTGTGAAGCTAAGTTAGAGCGGAGAGATCATAGTGACCTATTAGTGGAAGAGTAGTTCTAAAAGTAGTGTAACCTAGTCGTAGAACATGGCTTTTAATTACACCAACTCTATCACTAGATCTTGTGACGAATTCGCGATATTCTTCCGGTAGATCTAACATGGATAAGTGGCTCTTATCCGTTCTAAGCACTATCTTCGTGTTCGTTAACTGCAATATTATATCGTGAACATCCTTTGGACTATGAGTGCTGAAAACTAAGCCCAGTTTCCTTGCACGCCCAAGTCTAGCAATCCTATCGATCATCCCGGAAACATTTTCAATGTATTCTTCAACCCCGCTTTTACTTGGAAAGAATCGATGAGCTTCATCGATGAATATTAATACAGGCTGAGACTCCAATTTATGCTTACTTTGCACAAGTTTCCATTCGAAAATCTTATTGAGCACCCTGAAAGCAACAATGCTAATTGTTTTCTCCGGGTCAGCCGTGGAGTGTACTTGAAGATACTCAAGGTCGACTATAATTGGATATCCATTGAAAACATCGAAATGCTTCTCCAGGATACTACCCATGGGGGGTTCATGCATGTATCTATCTTCGCCAACTCCTTTCACGTATACATCAAATATTCCGGTATCTATTATGGCGGCGATCTGTCTAATCATGTTTTCAACTGTACTCTTGTGTATAGCTAAGTCTTTTACGACTTCAACAACGTATTCTTTATTCGGGTCTAAAATAATGCCTTTTGCCTTATACTGCTTCTCCTCTATTCTGAACCTCGATTCCTTCAATGCCTCGTATAAGTCGTAAATAGTTTCCAAATATGCATTCTTAGAGCTTAAGGCCATTAAGATTCTCTGTAATGCATCTTTTGCTTGGCGCGTGAAATAAGGATTTAACGATATTAACTCGCGAGGTGTGAAATCAGAGAACCTTAGAGCATAGGGTATAATGAAGTAGTTTAATTCACTAGTTTCTTTTCCGTAATCAACAATAACTTTAGATTTAACATATCTCAGTGTTCCGAGAGGTGTTGGTTCCTCGGCAACCTCTAGTTCCCTCACGTCGTAGCTCCACTTGAATCTACTTGCGATCGGTTTAAGTAAAGTATTCAAGTAGTCTTCTCCAATGGCTTTCAATATTCTCGGCCATGTCTCGTACTCTTCAATATATTCTTCTACAACACTTCTAGTAACAGGTAGTATTATAACAGCACCATTTAAACAGGTAATTTTATCTATAACTTTACTTACGAGAATTAATTCTCCTCCAGAAGCCTGCTCCGTGGTTTTCCACAGCGGCTTCAAGGGAATAGTAACGTAATCCTTGTTTGGATCAAATATTATAATACTTACTTTTTCATTATTTAACTTAAATCCCGAGTAGATCGAAGCTATCATGTTTTTAAGCAATGTTGTTTTACCACTACCTGTGGTTCCTAGTACCAAGACATGTTGATAAAACGCCTTCAGCGGCAGGTATAAATAGGCATTTCCATCGAATGCTGGTGTATCACCCACGGTGGCGTAACCAAGGAAAACACCATCGGACGGCAACCCCATGATCTTCTGTATTACACCAGGTTCTTTCAATAATACAACGGGGCTCTGTGGTTCAATAACGTAGTTAGCTGCTGTTACTTCACTTGTATTTACATCGTACGCAAGTAGTGGTTTGGCTTTAATTCTCGTTTTTGTAAGTAACCCGGATGCCTCCGCCTGCGGCATTGGGAAATACATATCCGGCAGATCTAATTCTGCGAGGATATCCCGTCTCTCAACGCTTATAACTTTTAAGCTTATGATGTTAAGTGTCTTGATGTCAATTACACCTAGAATACTACCTGGTTGAGCTATAGATAGGAAGTTCTGGAAGTATACTACTGGGTCAACGTCGAAAACCACGTATCCTCCTTCCTCGTTTATTAAGGATGGGCTAGTTCTTGATACGTAGCCTATTATTTCACCTAGATTACTGGCTACGTTGATTGCTGCCTTCAATTTATCCTCAAGGGATTTCACGATATTTTGCAGAGACACTTGAGCTATACCTCTATGCATTGTTTTGATTATAAGACGCTTATATATTGACCAGTGGATTCCTCGGTCAACCCGGTCATATACAGCAAATATGTAACCATGGAGCTAGTAATCTTTTTTACTCTACGGTCAACCACGAGTAAGCTCAGTGGAAGCAGTGAACCCGTGTGGAAACTATCATAGAATATCTGTTCTAGAACATAGTCTTTTCTATGCGAATTATTCTCCAGGAGCTCAACTCTATATGAAACGAAGTTACCCATTCCGCTTGTAACAGGATATATTCGCCTAGGTACAACAATGTACCACATTAACCTGGTTATATTGCTGGTTTCGTGTTTCACTCTAATTGGACCTATTATGAAAGGTTTTTCTAGAGTCTTGTTCACGCGGAGGAGAAGCATCATGATGTATGCCTCGTCGTTTATTCTTCCAACGGATAGTTTAGCTGGATCTACACTAGATAAATAATAGCTCTTGACGAGTCTCTTAACTATGCCAACTACCAACACACCTTGCTTCATTAGTCTATCTACGATTTTAACCCTCTCCGAGTTGAGGAATTCCAACGAATCACTATATGTTTTCAATTTATCTCTGCTCCAGGTCAACGATGTTTCTGCCGGGAAGTAAAATGGATATGTTATGGGCCCATCTATGAGCAATGTAGATCCCGGGGTAGCATAATTGGAGTTCAGGAATGTCTTCATTAAACACAGTTCTATCATGAGCCTTAACTCCATTAATACAACGTGTTTACTGTATCCACTTGTATATGGTATTCCAATGGGATTAGATGCTAATACCCCGCTCATCGAGCTGATCTTGTTCGTGAAACCCTGCTCTAACTCTATTTCAGGAATAACTACCACGTGATTACATAGCGGTTTCTCCAAGCCCAGGATTGACGCAGCGTGGGGAGCATCAAATCCTCTCCCAGTTAACCTACTGTACACGCTACCTGCGCCTATACCAATGAAAACATATGGTGTTTCAATAACACGAGAACTAGTGTCGAGGGCAAAGATGTCCCCAATTGGAGGCGGAGGTTTGATCTGGGCTTGCTTTATGGCTGGCTCCTCGAGAATCTCTATTTGTCTAGGTGCAACATCATCTATGATTTCAATGGGTTTAACCGAAGAATCTTCTTTCACTACTCTTGAGCCGTTGGCTACTTGTTTTTTAAGTTCATCTATCAATGATGCCAGGTACTTCAAAATTTTACCCTTTTTATGAATTAAATGAGTTTTAAAGCATTTTTCAATTTATTGATTTAATGACTAGTCGGGGTGCTTATATGTGGGTGAGCAGAAGCAGAAAGTTCTTATCTTAGGAGATTGGGATGCCGATGGTGTTGTAGCAACAGCTCTTTTAACTTACAGCCAGGAATATGCTAAGAAATACCCCGTTCAAGGAAACGTTGATTTAGTGAAGATGCCAATAGACCCCGATAGAATAAAGTATATTTTATCGCAGATAAAGGAATCCTACAATATCGTTTACTTCCTGGACATACCTTATAGTGAAATACTCGGAAACATAACGAAACTTATGAAAACACATTTTGGAGTAAATAGAACCGTCTTCGTTGACCACCACATTGCAAGCGTTCAGAAAATAAATGATTTAAAAAACATCTTTGACGAAGTAATAGTTGACTATAGAAAACCAACATCTGTTCTAATATACGAGGAACTAATAAAACACAATGTACCAATACACCCTAAGTTAAAGGAATTCGTGGAAGTAATAAAATACATGGATGCAGGTAAGAGAATACCCAGCAGGCTTATGAAGCTGTTTGAAATAGCGAAGATGATATCTAAAGCACTAACAGCTGTCAGAAGCGAGGAATTATGGTTAAAGACCATTAATTGGCTAGCTGACCCCACCCCTGTGCCAATGCCGTTAACTGAATCAACTTGGAGTACTGTTAAAAAAGCAATTGAGGAGAGAGATAAGGAAGTAACAGAGGTTGCTATGCAGCTTGCCGTAGCCGCAGTTAAAGTAGGAGACTTTCGGTTTATTGATGCTAGGCACGTTTGGAAGAAGAGAGGTGCTACGGCATTAGCATCCAAGTTATCTCTGGTACTCAAAGCTCCTGTGGTTATGTTGGCTGGTACTAATAGGGGATATGCACTACTAATAATTAAGGCATCGGGCGGCAGAGCTTACAGAGTTGCTAAGTATCTGCTGGCTGAGGGAATAGCGCTAGATATAGCTGGACACCCTAATCTCGCAATAGTTAGAGTAGCTAAGGATATAGATAAGAAGAACTTAATTGATGCACTCTACAACGCGCTCTACTATGCTTCCTAAGGTGAAGTAAGTGGAAATAGTAGTTGTCAAGGAATCAACGTACATGCATAAACCCACAGTAGAACACCCGGAGAATCCACGTAGAATAGTGAAAATAAAATCAGCACTAGCATCACATGATTTGAAATACGTGGAGGTAAGTATAGAGAAAGTGGATATTGAGGAAGCGATTAAAATAAGTAGTAAAATACATCGAAAGAAGTACGTTGACTACATAATGGAGTTATCGAGTAAAACTCCTACGTTTATAGATGAAGATACATACATGAGTGAAAATAGCTTAAAACTAGCTTTGGCAACGATGTATTTATCTTACACATATGCATTGAGTAATGGACACGTGTTCCTAGTATCACGTCCCCCAGGCCACCATGTTGGATTAAATGGAAGAGCCATGGGTGCATCTACTCAGGGATTCTGCATATTCAACAACGCGGCGGCTGCGGTGCAAGGCTTCATGGATAATGGTTTAAGGAAAATACTGGTGTTGGATTTCGATGCTCATCATGGAAACGGCACAATGGAGATATTCTATAGGGAGAGAATTCTGCAAATAGATCTACACCAAGACCCCGATACGTTATATCCCCACACAGGTTATCCAGATGAAATAGGTGAAGGAGAAGGTTATGGATACAAGTTAAACATTATCCTAACCCCTGGTAGTGGTGATGACGTATTCGTTGAATTATTAAACAACATGGTAGAAGTCGCGAAAAAATATGCACCCGAAGCACTCGTAGTATCAGCTGGTTTTGATGCATTTGAGAACGATGGTTTAGCGGATCTTAATTTAACGGAGAAATCCTATTATTCACTCGGAGCTCTCATTAGAGAGTTAAATACTCCAGCAGTAGTGATCCTCGAGGGTGGATATGGTGTTGGATTACAAAGAGGAGTGGTCGCTTTCAGTAAAGGTTTAATGGGGGTGAAGGAAGAATACCCGGTATTAACTGAAACACCAAGCACTCAATACAGAAGAATAATTGATATTGCAAGAAGAGTTATTGAAAAAACATCTAGGTTTATCAGCTAGAATTTTTGCAATATACTTTTATTTCCAAGTAATTGTGCTCGATAGTGAGTGGTACTCCTAAACTCAGGGGAAGCAATTACGAGCTGAGTTTAGCAATTAACTTTAAGTTATCGGTACATGATATAAAGTATTAAAAGAGGTGTTCCAATCTGGTTAGCAAGGATAGTAGAGAAGTAGAGATTAAACTAAGTATTAGTGAACCTGATTATGCACGGAGTTTATTGGAATCTCTTGGTTTTAGAAGAGTTGATACATGCTTAGAGGAGGATTACTACTTTGATCATCCATGTAGGAACTTCGCGGAATCCGATGAAGCTCTTAGACTTAGAAAGAGAATCTGTGGTTTATCGAGATCTTACGTGTTAACATACAAGGGACCTAGGGAAAGAGATTCAAGCAACTTTAAAATTAGGGAGGAAATAGAAGTGTTCCTTGATGAAAAAGAGCTCTCTAATATTTTCACCATACTCGAAAAGCTTGGATTCAAATTAATTACGCGCTTCACCAAGAGAAGGGAAATATACTCGGGGAGGGGATTAAATGCTTCAATTGATCTGCTTTCCGGCGTTGGATATTATCTTGAATTAGAACTTGGAATTCATAGTGAACGAGGGTGCTTGGAAAGCATTGTTCAAGAGTTAAATAAGAAACTGGGGGCGGTACCAGTAGAGAAAACATATCTCGAAATATGTATTGAAACCGGGAAATGTATATAAAGTAGCATGGTGTTCGATGTGCATAAGCCAGCTAGCTACATAACCGAGCTTATTTATAGTAGAATTGTCCAGGAGCAGTTGAAGAAACTAGGTGAATTAAAAAGCCCCAATATTATCTACGTAACTGACCTAGTATCCTGCACACATAAGTATCATTTAAGAAAGAAGTTCCCCGAGTTGACAATAGTTTTCGAACCAGCGGCTGTACTCGGAGATCTAGCGCATCTAGGTCTCGAGAAGATATTAATGGAGAAGGGAATTAAAGTAGAAGTCGATCTAGTAAAATATGTTCAAGTAGGAAACGAAATATACTTGGTTAAAGGTAGAGCAGATGCCGTTGACGAGTCCAGGGAATTGGTAATAGAAGTTAAAACAAGTAGAAGTTCATTAAATCTTCCAAGAGATCACCACGTTAAGCAATTGAATTTTTACCTTGAAATTACTGGATTCAACAATGGAATAATAATTTACATTACCCCGGAGAAGATAGTAGAATACGAAATCGCTAGGCAGCCTATCAGCATTGAGAACGAGGTATTAGATCTATTGAATAACAAGCACCATCCACGCTACACATGGGAGTGTAATTACTGCCCATACAAGAGGATTTGCTCATACTACTCACCCACAGCAAGAGAAGCGTAATTAGAGATAAAATAGCCTAGGTTAAGAATTAAATTGGTGATGAACGCTCGGGTTGACTGGAGCAAGTGATGAAGGTCTTGAGTTCTGATATACCTACACCCTCGATTCCACACCGGTTTTCTTGATTCCTTTTCCAAGAATAAAACACATATGTATTCGAAGAATTAGTTTTCACGACAACCCCGCAGTTTAATTCAATAATACGCCGCAGTGATTCCAGTAATCGAAGAACATGGAGTAAAAAATATTTTTTACCTGAACAATAATTAATTATTGTTTTCACGAAAAGGAAAGGAGGTATTACAATACCTGGTCTAGTTTAAAGCTAGAATCACGGAGGTATATATTCATGCCCGGGTCATATACAACTGGTTCGCGTGATCTCGACGAATTACTCGGAGGCTTGCCACCTAACACCTTGATACTCGTTGCCGGTCACCCAGGTTCAGGTAAAACTACTTTTGCTTCTCATGTTTGTTACTCTAATACTCTCGATGGTGGAAAATGCCTGTATATAACATTCTACGAGGATAAGGAGAAACTATTTAGGAACATGAGTAAACTGGGAATAGATCTATTTGAAGCAGAGGAGAAAGGACTAGTTAAATTTATCAAACTACCCGTAACAACAATGGAAGAGGCATTGAATGCTATATCCGGTTTATTAGCGAAAGAAACTTACGACGTAGTCGTGGTGGATTCAATAAACCCTATATTAGAAGTAGCTCAACCAAAAGAACTTCATAGAGCTATTCTACTTAATTTCTTCTATCAGTTAACAAACATGATCAAAGGTGTATTCGTAGTTGTTGCCGAGGTTCCTCTAGATAAAGAAACACCGGATTACAGAGCACTAGAGTTTACTGCTGATATTGTTATATACTTAAAACATAGAATCGAACACGGGTTGTTATCTCGAATAATGGAGATAAGGAAAGTACGTGGAGCACAATTGATCATGAACGAGGTACCATTCATGATGATTGAAGGCGAAGGAATACGTGTATTTATTCCACCTAAACCAGCGAGACTATTGACTGGAAAAATAAAGACATTGAATACTAGTATTAGTGTAATCACTAAGATGATTGGAACAATAAAAATGGGTGATATTATACACATTAGTTACCCACCCCACGGAATGTCCCCGCTGGTATTAGTTCCCCTTATAGATCTAGCCGTTACAAACAATTCAAAAACATTGTTTATATCCTTTACTTACTCCCCTGATGAACTGAGGGATCTAATCACAGGTATATTAAAGAACTATTTTGAAATAGACCCTGAATTATCAAATAAAATAATTAACAAGTACTTTTACCTCGTATCATATAATCCAGCTGCTTACTCAATAACTTACCTTAATGGCTTACTAATAGAATTAATAGAGGATATTGATCCAGATATCGTAGCAATTCACGGTACTGAGGTTTTCTCAGCGATAAGTAGAGATGTAAAAGAGTTCTGGGTTTTGTACAGGAACTTATTAATTTGGCTTAAAAATAATGGTAAATTAGTAATTCTGTACTCAGCTAGAGTTGATCCATACTGGACCAGGCTACACGAGTCTCAGTCAGATGCTGTGGCCAGAATATACATGAGGCATGGAAAAGAAGGGCTTAAATACGTGTTCTATGCGTGGATGCGCGGATCGGATCCAAAGACTTTAGTTTTAACCGAGAGGGATCTAGTGAAGTACTCTCCTGAAGCTAGAATACTCGCTGATCTAATTAAGCAGAAGGTCGATCAGTAGTGTGACCAGAGCGACTGCTAGACCGGAGATCGATGAACTACTAGTATATTTAAATTAACCAATTCTCAGGTAACAATCCATACTTTGACGTTTGAAATTGAAGCTTTAATTAGTTTATTTAACGCTGTTTTTCCACAGTCAACAACACTATTTTCTGAGACTTCGATGCTTAAATTATTGTTTTGCACGTCAAATACTATTTTCACATGTGCTTTACCGGTGTCCCCGCTTAAGTATACGTACTTTGGTTTTTCCGAGCTAATTATGCGTCTGGTTTTTCGAGTTATCTCACTAATAGTTAATGCTTCATGTGAAACTTCTAGGAGCTTAGATAGTTTAATTATACTATATAGAAGTACCGGGTCTATGCATTCATTGGTTATGTTCGCGCCAGTGAACAACTCTTCCGGTAACATAGTACGTGTTTCTGTTACCGTAGCTGTTGTTTTTTCTATTTGCAACTTACTTATTACCTCTGAGGTTTCTTTTACTCTCGATAATGGATACAACAGTATGTCACGTGTAATTGATAGAACATTGGAGCCATATACTTCTATTATTCCCTCCGTTGACTTAGTGATGGATGAGGCTAGGTCAATGCATTTTAAACCTTCTTTAACCGTGTTCTTATCCAGAGATCTACAAGCGGAGATTTCGCCGTTAACAATAGCTAGGTAAACGTAGATTCCAGCTACTTCGTTAACGTAGGTGATGTATCCTGTGAATTTCCTTGATAAATAATCCCTGAGAACAGTGCTCAGAGTTCTATCCTTAGCGTTTATTACTTCTATAGCTGAAACCGCACTTGGATACACATATCCCCCCTTCATTTGAAACTTGAATTGTAAAGTAGTCTAATATTAGTTTCTAGTAGTTGATTTAACAGTAATGTTTTTATAGGTGATGGTGTAATTAATAAACGAGGAGATATTGGTGAAGTACTTTGTCAACAATGACGAAGGAGTATGTTAATGTAGGGGAGTTTCTTAAAAGCCTCGATGATACTATCGCAGAGTACAGGAAAACTCTCGGCGAATTACTTAGAAAAATAGAGGAGTTGAGAATTAAGAGCGAGCAGGAAAGCAAATTAAGAAGTATTTTAAGTAAACTCGGTGTTTCTCCAGCCGCTGCTTCTAATGAAATCAACTTGAGGAACGTGAAAATACTTGTAAATCCTCTTCCACAACAAGAACTCTTATCTCTCGAATCAGCAGTTGAGGCTCTTAATAATAAGATAACGCTACTAACGGGCATTAGAAAAGATCTTGAGGCTTTAGCAGGTCTAGGGGATGCTGGAGTAAGAATAATAGTAGTTTACATAGATGATGTACCCAGGAATATCATATTGAAATTTGCCTGAGTTAAGCAATTGAAAACCTATATTACTACTAGATTCAAAATTTTTAATGAAAATACTCTGCTTGGTTTAACTAGAATGTTTCCTCTGTTACTAGTCTCCTGGCGATAATAGCTCTTATCTTCATGGCAACATACACCGCTACTCCAATTCCTATCAATGCGCCAATAATAGGCATAAATCTCCACAGTAGAGTTACATGGGTTGGCCTTAAGGAGACAACTTCGCTGAGCTCTTTATCCAAGGGGATTACTATTACTTCCCTGTTGTACTGCTCATGCGAGATTTCTAATCTATATATACCGTAGGGTAAGCTTGTTTGAGCAACGCCGTTTTCATCTGTTGTTAATGCTGTCATTAATTCCCCGGTTTCAACATTATATATGTGTACCGCTACGTTGATTATTGGTTTACCCTGCTCTAAGGTGACTACTCTCAATGTATAGCTTTTTCTATTCACTGGAATAGTGATAGATGTATCAGATGTTACAGTAATATTTACTGGTCTAGATGGTTCGTACACATCCTCCCACCCGGCCATGGGCACTAATCTCAATGAATATGATCCATATGGTAGCTCGACGACAGCTTGCTTCTCTATGTTGCTAGCTACTTTGGTTCCATTAGCATACAAATCGAATTTCCCTATAATACTGAATTTGCTTGTCACAGTTAATTCGACTTTATACTTAACGCGTTGAACAGTTAAGGCGAGTGTTTGTGGAGCTTTCACCGAGAACGTTGTAGTGTAGGGTAGATATATGGATGCATTATGTGGCGTTATGCTCAAAGTGTAGTCACCGTAGGGTAAAAGCACTGAGATCGTGGTTTCAGGTTGCTCAATTGTTTTATCAATATTCACGGGGCCACTTATGGATAAGTCTAGCGGGGAGATAATGGTACCATAGATATCGGCTACTTTAATAGAAACCGGGTATTTTGCTCTCTCCATTAGTACGGGTATCTCCACGTCTTTGTCTATTGTTAAGGTAATAGCGTACGGCTGATATGTGTTTTCATATCCCTTTGACGGCTGAACAGTAATTGTGTGCTGGCCGTAGATTAACCTGAAGGAATACATGTTTTCGCGGCCTTCAACAACTACTGGTTCATTATCGATGTATATATCGATTGGCGCCATCAAGCTCGGCCCGGAGAACTCATCTGAAATTCTTAAATTAACGCTGTATGATATATACGTAGTGTTAATGAATACTCTACAACACTTATCGCTGTATACTGCTGCATTTCTCACATCAGTTATTTCTAGGGATAAACTATCTTTTAGAATAAGACTGAATGATGCATTGTGAATATAGTTCACGGATGGAATTATGCTTACATTGTAGGTAACTCCCGGCAGTATATTCCTAATAGTAAGATTATTGCCGAACAGCTTGTACTCCGATGATCCACCGGGGTACATCAATGTAACCGTTGATCCATTGATGTCCTCGCCTCCAGGTGTGTTTATAATTAGTTCTACATCTCTAGCCATTATTCTATCGGCAGTTAGAATTAATCTATTTGCTACAGCTAAATTACTGTTCTTAACAATTATCATTTCATGTGGATCGACGAGGACTATTGTTGATAAATCAGCTAATGCATCTCCATGTATGAAGCCGGGAGTGGTTAAATAAAGTGACGCTATGTTTCTATATATTGGTATCGGGTAGGGATCGATCCTCAGTACTTGAATACCCCTAGATGATACAGCAACATACGTATATCCTTCAATGCCCGGGATCATTATTAGATCATATAGTGAAGACCCCATAGTATATATGTCTTTTAACCTATAACTCTCGCTTTGAGCAATATACATCCTGAGTCTACCATCAGATAAACCAGCAATCAAGTATCTTCCATCACTAAACACGCCACTAGATGAGATCAGCGTGTTTACTCCCACGTAATCGGTTACGCGCGTGATTTGCTCGATACTAGTTACATTTACTTTCACAATACTTATTGTAAGAAATCCTTCATCCGGCTCAGTATACATGATCTTTACTCTGTCATCAGCCTCACCCTTCAATAAAGCCAGGTCTCTAACTGAGGGTTTAATGAAGAATGTTGCTGCAGCTTTTCTCTCGCAGCTCATTGGAGCCAGCGTTAAATCAACTAGATCTAAAGCTACGTTGAGGAATGGTGGAACACCATATATTTTGGTCGCTGGCCTGGAGTCAACATTCATTGTTGTCAATACAGCTGAGGGCAGTAAAATCTCGTCAGGGATCTCAGTGAAAGCCTTTGGATTATATGTGTAACTATACCTCCAGATCTCCGCGCCCCCGATATTCCTTATGGTTAGATTTATCAGCAACACGTTTGCTTTCTCACGTGGTATGGGTATTCGGGCAACTCCATCAGCATCGACATTCACGCCGTATACTATTCTATTACCCGTTTCATTGTACTCAAGTGAGATCTCCA
This sequence comes from Thermoproteota archaeon, assembly GCA_030550615.1. Lineage (GTDB taxonomy): Archaea > Thermoproteota > Thermoprotei_A > Sulfolobales > Desulfurococcaceae > UBA285. The sequence goes on from JAUQPA010000021.1 coordinate 18,992, forward strand.
CGAGTGTGCCTGGAAGTGGAATGTATTCACCTGTTGTTTCATTAATGTATGTGACATTGAACAGGAGTTTAATAACAGGAGGTATGTAGGTTACGGCTACATTTGATGAATCCCAGTAGTATTCGCTTGAACCATATATTGCTAGTGGAACAACATCCTGTACATTAATTCCCTCCAATCCAGGGCACGTTGCTGTAGCATTTCCAACTTTAGGACCTATTCTAAGTATTCCTCTAGCTTCCTCGTCTAGTACATATACGTAGCAGTTCATGCAGGGATATCCCCGTGGACCACCTTCAGACACCAAGGTTATTACCTTCACGCCGAGCACGTCTTTCGCCAGGATTAATTTATTAACGTAGAAGTCTGCTCCTAGAACTACGTATAAATGCTTAGTTATTCTTCCAGCATTTATCCTCAATAGTAGGATTTCTCCTTTATCGCTCCCAATAGCTAACCTGGTTGCTGGGTATCCGTCACTAGCTACGTATGTTGGAGTGCCTGTTAAAGGATAAATATCCTCTATTACGGGATCATCGTATGGATTGATAACATTTAATACTACGACACCGTTCACGTTTCCGAGCGATCCAACGATCAATACTCTTGTCTCATCTAGTACACTCACATATCTCGGTGTTATACCTATTTTCGCTAGGTTTACTCTGAAGCCGTAAATAATGTTGCTAACGTACGCTGTTTCCTCTGCTTTTGTTTCTCGCAATATAGCTGAAGCGGGTAGCGATACTAGAACAGCTGTGATCAACACCATAATGAAGAACAATTGCTTTAAGTTCAATAGTAACACCTGAACACATACCCGTGAGAGTTATTCAGGCTTCAACTTATATATTTTTACTGCTATATTAGGTTCCTTAACGAAATAATATGAGTATTTATATTTGTTTAAATATAGAATTCTCTTGGTGAATGTAAATTAGTAACTTTATCGTTTTCCACAAGCTCATGCCTGAAATCTACTTACATATAGTGAAAAGGTGTTCGTGTTTTGAGCAAAGAAAATAGGAGCCTCGGTTTATTCAGCAGGATCTTTAGGCGAAATAAGAAGATTGTTCAAGAGCAGAGCGATGCCTCAGTTGAAGTAACTCTCGAGGATTTCAAGCTTGCTCAAGTAGCTCGTAAAGAAGGAAGATTTACTCATAAATTGTACAGTATAAACCCGGGTTTCTTCGTTATTGAAAGCTACCCTGTTTACGAACCATTCGCCTATGTAAATATAGTTGAAGACCCTAACGGAAAACTCATATATGAAGTACAGGAGATCTCCCTCACACCGGAGGAGGAGAGAATATACAGGGAGATAAGAGAGCATCTTGTTTGGGAATTGAAACCCATTGCGAGCCTTGATGTTGATGTTGCAAATGAAATTAGGAAAACAGCGAGGCGTATTATAAAGGAGTTTCAAATAAGGTTCACTAGAACACCGGGTCTTTCCTGGAGTAAGATAATGTACTATGTTGAAAGAGACGTCATAGGCTTCGGCATAATAGACCCTGTTTTCCGCGACAGATATATTGAGGATATATCATGTAATGGACCACGTAAACCCGTGTATGTTTGGCATAGGAAATATGAATCAATGCCAACAAACATAGAGTTCCCAACGGAAGAAGAACTAGATGAGTATATTTTGAAACTAGCACACATGGCTGGTAAACACATTTCAGTAGCTTATCCAATACTAGATACTATTCTACCGGGAGGGCACAGGCTTGCTGCTACATTTAAGAAGGAGGTTTCAACAGCTGGTTCAACATTCACTATTAGAAAATTCAGTGAGTCACCTATTACAATAGTGGACATGATATTATTTAGGACAATATCGCCGGAGATAGCTGCTTACTTCTGGTTAGCAATGGATTACAAGATGACAACTCTAATACTTGGTGTTACAGGTGCAGGTAAGACAACAACACTTAATGCTTTAGCAACCCTGCTGAGGCCTACGTATAAAATTGTAACTATCGAGGATACACCCGAGATCAGGCTTCCACAAGACAATTGGGTTCAACTCGTTTCAAGACCATCATATGTTGGCAGCGGAGTAGGCGAGATTTCACTATTCCACTTGGTTAAAATGGCTTTGAGGTATAGGCCAGATGTAATCATAGTTGGCGAGGTTAGAGGGGAAGAAGCGTATGTTTTATTCCAGGCAATTGCAACTGGCCACAGCGGTATGACGACGCTTCACGCCGAGAATATTGATGCAGCAGTTAAGAGGCTTACATCTCCTCCAATGAATATTCCTCCATCCTACATACCGCTAGTCAACATAGCGATGGTTATAAGAAGAGTACAGGTGAGGGACGAGAAGGGCAGGTTGAGACCAGCTAGGAGAATAACGAATGTCTGGGAGATCAAGGGATACGAGGACTACGTTGAAATAGCGAGGTGGAGGCCGCTGGAGGATGAGTTCACAATAGACCTTGGCAGAAGCATTATTCTCGATAAAATAAGCGATTTAACCGGGTTGTCTAAGGAGAGTTTAATAGAGGAGGTTGAGAGAAGAAAGAAAATACTTCAGTGGCTAGCGTCTAGGAAGTTAAGTGACTACAAGTCGGTGGCGCTGAATGTTTACTCATACTACCTTGATCCGAAGAGTATGTTGAGGAAAATCGAGGAGAGTTCATGATGCCCGGTCTCCTTAGGAGGAAGAAAAAGGGGGGAGATGAAACAAAGGCTAGTAAGCCAGCTGGATCAACTAAACCTAGGATAACAACTAGAGAGGTTTTCGTAGCTTTCTCACTTGCATTCTTTGAACCACTAGGTAGGAGGTTTGCGAGAGCATTTGAACTAGAGAGAGTTTTCTCGAAAGCGGGTTTAAGTACTCACCCGGTTAAATACGGTGCTGAAACAATAGCTATGACTGTGTTAACTGCCTTGTTCACGATAGTGGGTTTCATTACCTATAGATTAGTTTTTCCAATGAGCTTGGTTGAAACAGTTATAGGTGTACTAATAGTTGTTATTCTACCCATGATGGTTTTCACTATTCGACTTGCATACCCATACGCTGTAGCGTCATCAAGAAGAGTTGAAACAGAAAACGAGCTACCGTTCTTCATGGCTTACGTTGCTACGATGATTAGAGGGGGGTACAGCCTCGAGAAAGTCATGGAGCGTGTTGCGCAGTTAAGGGTTTTTAGAGCAATTAGAAATGAAGCCAGGAGAG
>JAUQPA010000022.1 GCA_030550615.1 Thermoproteota archaeon
GTATTGGTAAATAATGTTCTATTCGTAGTGTACATATATACGTGGATTAATTGGAGAGAATAACCGTTTGGTCCACCCCATGGATTACCTCCCAGATCTCTGAAGGTTGTTCTTAGATATATGTATTCGTCATCCATGAAAACTTCGAACTTAACGATGTCAAATACACCTGGCTTAAATACCGGGTTTGTTGGATATTTAAGAGTACCTGGGCCGTTGTCGTCTCCTTCTGGATCATTAAAGCTTAACACCAGGTTCTTCTGATAAGTAATGACTCTAATCCACCATCTTATGAGATTAGTTACAAATCTCGGGCCATCTAGACTTACGCCATAGTAGAATGATGACCATGCTGGTTCATAGTCGCCATACAATGATTCTCCTGCAACTGTTATCACAACATTTAAGCTAGGCCAGTATTCAGCAGCGTAGGCTACGAAACTTGTATCACCCATTGGACCTCCTAAACCATACAGTAATGGATCATAAACGTAAGGTGGTGGTGGTTGGTTATCTCCTATGTATCCTCTCCTGAACCATGCTATTCTAATTAATCCAGGATATGTTTCATTAACGGGATCTCTGTAATTACCTTTTTCATCGATCCATATTACACATGTGGGACCATGCATTAGTATGGGTTTCGTTACACCTTCATCCAACATGCTTGTAAATAATCCAGGTATATTATCGGGTTCAACGAAAGCTAGGACTCTATAGTAAGCGCCTGCCACAGTTGGATAATCTATTCCCTTATAATTATATGTTCTATTGACCTCGCTGTAGACAGCTGCCTGCTCTAACCTGAGTTTAGCTCCAATATATTCCAATAATGAGTTAACAACGTTAATTGTAGTTGGACCCGGGCCATAGTCACTGTCGCCAGCTATGTATAGAGCTTTATTACCTTTTTTCAACCAGTTGTAAATAGCCTCCATTTCATCTGGTGTAAAACTCACCGTTGGCTGACCTATTAACAAAATATCAACATTCGATAAGAGATCGGGTGTTATGCTCGTTGTTACATTTATCCATTGTATAATATATGTTTTTTCACCAATAGTTACCTGCGTAATATTCCCTTGAATGAAGTTTAAATATTTAGAGCTTTCCCCATGCGCTAAATCAACAGCTATCACTATATTTGTTTTTTCCCCAAAGGCAATTCTAGGTACAGCAATAGATGCAACTAGTAGTAGAGATAGTAAAACTAATACTAATTTATTATTCACGAACTTCACCCATTTGAACAATAGGAAGGCCTGGCTAAAAAAGTTTTAGAAAATAGTTGGTCAATAATTGCGTAATGGCCTCTCTAACTACTTCCTCCTTATCGTGAAATACAAAATTATTATCATAGTTAACACTACGCCTGCTACTATTATCCACATAACTGAGGATCCTTCAGTAAATTGAGAAGTCGTAATTGTAGTTGTAATCCGAGTTGTCGTAGAATAATAACCTGTTGATGTCGATGGAGTTTCTGAAGGAGTAGTTACAGTAGTTTGAATTATCTGTGAGGATGCAGATGTAGTTGTAGCAGTAGATGTTTGCAATGTTGATTCGCTACTTACCTGAGTTACAGTTGGTGTTTGTGTAGTTGTTGTTTCAGTTATTGATGTAATTGTTGATATCTGCGTTTGAGTAGTTGATACAGTAGCTTCTTCTATCTCATATACCGGTTCCTCCGCTGGTGTTTCACCGGGTGGGTAGAATACAATACCATACTTCTTAGTTGTATTTCTACCGTAGTTATCTACAGCATAGATCTCCAGGACCGTCGTTACTTTATTATCACCGCGAGTCACCAATGTCAATGTTAAATAAACTTCATTCATATTGCTTGTTAGTGTTTCAGGGCTGTAATTTACTGTTATGGATGTCCCATTAAATTTAACAACTATATTATCGAAATCTAAACCCCATGCATCATCCGATATTTTTACGTAAACCGTGAACGATCTGTTCAGCTGTGGAATTGATGGATAGTATTTTCTTCCCGTGAGCTCAACTATCGGTGGTTTTTCGTCATTCAACCAGGCAATATGTAATACTCCACTACTCCCTGATGGAACAATCAACTTAAGGTTAATGAATAAAATGTTGTTTATTAATAGAGTATTCAATATATCGATTTCGGCACCTTTCCCCTGAATATCAACTTTTGTTTCAATGGTTTTCAGTTCACTAATCCAGGGTAACGCTATAATGTTCGTTGCGTTGATCGTGTACCAAGGCGCTGTATTCCCAACCGCCAGCTTATAGTACACAGGTGTTCTAACCAGCTTCGTTCTAGCTATTGAAACAGGTATGGAATTTGAAGCGGAGCGACTTGTGCTATTATTAAATCCTATGAATCCGGGAGGAGTAACGGGGAAAGTTATCTTGCCATTTGTGAGATCTAGGTCGAACACAGTTAAACCTTGATATGTAGCTGAACCATGAGCAGCTGTAGTTATTGTTATGAAGTAAGTTGTTGTATTTGTTCTCGTACTAACGTATTTCACGTATTGATCAACATGTATGTGCCCAGAAATAACAACTGTGACATTATAATCCTCAATTAATTTCAAAACATAACGGAAGGCAGTCATATTAACGCTCCAGTAACTACTAACAGGTGTTGTAGCCCCCTGTGAGTAGGGTTTTAGTAATTCTTCGTCATCGTACCTGGTGTATAGTTCACCTTGATAATAGAACATTGGGTAATGAGTAATTATAATTTTATATGGTATGTAACTATAGTTCCTTAGGGCTTCTTCCATGAACTTTATTTCATCCCATGTTATGATATTGTTCTCACTAATATAAGGAACAGTGTACACTCCAATAACGATCAATTTATCACCTATTACCCGTATCCATCGAGTTGGCCCCAGGTATTTCTCATAGTTGCTACTGGGATAGTCGTGGTTACCGGCTACTCCGAGCACGGGATATTTGTACAATAGGATGTAACGATAGGATTGTGCAAGCTGAGCTTCGTTTTCTGAAGCGTGATCTGTTATATCACCAGCCCATATGATAAACGTTGGATTAAGCGAAGCAGCTAATATTGCAGCTGAGAATCTATTTACATCCCCATTATAGACCTTATCCGGTCCTGCTCCAAAATGCAAATCACTCATTGCAACTACTCTAATGCTATTAGGTAAGTTGTTTACGACCCAGACTGATCTCGGTACAGAATACTGCCCCGTTTGAGAAATAAGTACTAGATCATATACGCCCTCCTCGCTTGATCTAGGTATACAAATTCTTATTTTATTTGAATCTAATTTTTCTAATGTAACTGTATAGTTCAATAACTTCAAGTTATCTTGCTGTACTGTCCATATATATGCATAGTTTATATCGTAATTGTTGCTCAGAGTACCTATAAAACATCCTCCAGGTTCTACCACCATGGGTGCAGTTGGCCCAAAATCTGTAACAGGCAAAGGCTTCGCGAAATCTAAATAACTTGGATTATATGAACTCATAGTAGTTTGCTGAGCTGATAAAGACAACATTCCCGCTACGAGAATTATGAAAACTACTGTAGCCGAGATGAGTTTTTCTCTGGTATTTTTAATCATGGTTTTCGCTCACCCTGAATTATCCTAACTTTAAACATATTTATTAAATATAAGGTTACCGTTATGAAACTCGAAGGGGAGTTTGGGAGATGTCTAAGAGTAGAATCAGGGGGTTTTCACATGAACGTGATTTAGCGAGAAAATTATGGGATCATGGGCTAGCTGTTATGAGAGCTCCTGCCAGCGGCAGTAAGGGGAAGAAGCTCCTCTACCCGGATATCGTTGCAATTTATAAAGGAAAAGTTATCGCTGTTGAAGTTAAAACAATGAAGAAAGCTAAAACATTATACATAGATTCCTATCAAGTAAGGAAAGTTCTAGAGTTCGTTGAGAGAGCGGGAGGAGAAGCCTATGTTGCTGTTAAAATTATAGGCTCAGGCGAGTGGATTTTTATACCGGTTTCGAAACTAGAGAAAACAGGTAACAATAATTATAAATTGAGGAAAGAAAGCCTTTCTGAAGGAATTAGATTAGAAGCTCTCGTTTCTATTATGAAAGGATTAAAGAAGTTAGCCGATTTCACCAGTAGAGACTAGCTATTCTCTTAATATTATTCTAAGTTGAGCACCCTGATTCTCACATATTTTCCTTAACCTGGTTATTTTTCTTCTATGTTGCTTCAATTGATCCTTGGTTATCTCGATGATTAAGCCGTCATCGGTTACTTTCGCGGCAACATCTGGTAGCATTGATCTCGCTCTCTCTAATAAATACTGCCACTTATGTCCTCCTTCACGAAGCTTCTTCACCGGGACAACAACAGTTTGTTCGCCAAACGTGTAGATCTCATATTCTAATTCACCGGTGAGGAAATCTCGAACTTCTATCACTGGTCTCGATAGATCTGCTTCGCGTAAACCTGTTGGAAGTTTAACTGTCATTTTTACTTCATATACCTTCTCCACCATTCCATTTTTGATAAATATCACGGTATCAACTATGGAGGGTATCATTCCCAGCTCTACTCTACCGATAAATCTTTGAATAGCATCTATGGGAGATGTTGCGTGAACAACACCTATCATACCTATTCCAGCTAGCCTTAGATCCGCATATAACTTGAAATCCTCATCTGTTCTCATTTCATCAAACACGGTATAGTCCGGTCTAGACAAAAGAAGGATATCGTGTAATTCACCTATAGATGCGTAATGTTTACTATACTGGGTTATTTCATCTGGCAACAACATGTCTCTCGGCGACTCTACTGTTTTGACGACTTTACCCATTCTCATATAGTACTCCGCTAAGGCTTGAGCGAATGTTGTCTTACCCATACCTGGTGCTCCAGCAATAAGTATTCCTTCTGCGCGCTCATGGAGTCTTCTGACAAGTTCCGGAGATAAACCATAGTCTTCTAATTTGAGTCTTTTCACTGGTTTAACTATAGTTAACTCCCAGCCATCACTAAGAGGCGGGCGAACTATGATGATCCTATATGGGCCCAGTTGAACAATAGTTGATCCCGCCCTATCAATCTCAATAAAAGCATCAGCTCTTCTACGTGCTTCCTCAATTATCTCATTAGCTATTCTTTCAACAAGTTCCCTGGTTAGCGGTTTATCATCTAATTTAACATATCTCCAGTTGCCTGGCTTACCCTTCTTCGCTATGGGGCGAGTTCCCTCCTTTAAGTGAACACTCATGGTGTCTTCATCGAAGAATGTCTCAAATAACAACATGTTTTTCTCGCGTTTTTCAACGAGATATACCTGTAAGCCTAGAGCTTTAGAGATGTTATATTCTACTACATCACCTGTAATTATTACTCCTCCTATGCTCATGGCAAGATCTCTAACAGCACTATTAACCTCACTTATAATTACTTCATCTACCTCATCGCCATGTAATCTGATTTTTTCACCCATGTACTCAAGTGTTATTCTCGCATCTTCGTGCAGCTTCCTTAGTCTTCCAAGCTCTTCGAGCCCAGCATGCGCTATGCCACGTCCTTTGGACGCTAAAAATTCTAGTAGCTGGATTATTGCTTTGTGAATAATGATCCTGCCGCTGATAACGCCTTCTTCAATAAGCTTACTAACAGCTCCTTCAATTAATGAGGCCAAATCAGGTATATATATTGTTTCACCAGCTATTTTCACAATTCGCACCACTTTGAGAAAATAAATAAAATATGTTCTTATATATTGGTTTTTTGCCTTGATTCACGGAGGAGCTATAGTAGCTTCTTCTTGGATTTCTCTAGAAACATATTCACGTAATCAGCTATAGAGGGCCCTTCAATAACTTTTAGTCTATATGTAACCCTAACAACGGGTTTATTTACTTTTATTAACCTCGTTATATCTGAAGGTGTTCCCAATAACACGACATCAACCGGGGCCCTATTGATTGTTTCCTCGAGTTCTCTGAGTTGTTCCAAAGTGTAACCGGTGCTCGGTAATACGGGTCCTATGTGGGGATGCTCCATATATATTTTCCTGAAGAACTTTGTTGCATAAGGCCTTGGATCAACTACTTGAGCACCATATTTAACTGCAGCCACGTATCCTGCCGCATATGGAAGACCTCCATGAGTAACAGTTGGAGAATCTTCAATAACAAGAACCTTCTTGCCCGAGATCAAATCAGGTTTATCCACTGAAACCTCGCTGGCTACTATCGATATATCTGCTCGTGGATTTCTCGATTTGATATTACTTTTGATTAATTCGATATCTTCTTTTCTCGCCTGATCTGCTTTATTGATTATAATTGCATCAGCTGTTCTAAGATTTATTTCACCTGGAAAAGCACTAATCTCTATGCCTGGCCTCATTGCATCAGTAACAACTATCGAAAAATCAGGCCTATAAAACGACCAATCGTTATTCCCTCCATCCCATAATATTACATCGTTCTCTCGCTCAATTATCCCCAGTAATTTACCATAATCTACACCCGCATACACATAGAATCCCAGTTTGAGGTATGGTTCATATTCCTCTCGCTCCTCGATCGTACAGTTGTATTTGTCTAGGTCCTCAACTGAATGAAATACTTGAACAGCTGCTTTCTCTAAATCACCGTATGGCATCGGATGCCTTACAATACCTACTTTAATACCTCTAGACTTCAGTTCTAATGCTACTTCACGGGAGACGGTGCTCTTGCCAACTCCCGTTTTTACACCTAGAACAGCTATAACTGGTTTAGATGCTTCCAAAGTTGTTTCAGCTGGTCCAAGTATTCTGAATGATAAGCCAGCTGCCAATATTCGTGAGATAACATGACCTAGTTCTTCATATGTTAAATCACTATAGGATAAAACAGCTTCTTCAACTCCATGTTGTTTAACAATATCTTCAAATAACTCGAAGCTAATTATAGGGATTCCATCAGGGTATAATGGACCAGAAATAGATTGCGGGTACCTTCTACCGGCTACTCCTGGGATCTGAGTTTGAAGAAACGCTACTACTTTGTAATTAGGATTATTTCTAAATACGACGTTGAAGTTGTGGTAATCCCTCCCGCTCGCACCTATAATTACAATTTTTCTCAATATTCATCACCTTTAGACGTCGCTATATTTAAGATGCGATCAGTATATACATCCTGTACTTATATATATGCTATGAATTAATAAATCTTAAGCATTCTAGAAGAGTAGGGGTGAAAAATAAAAATTCACCAGTTAAAGTTAAAGATTCAGTTCTTTGAGCTTATTCAATACGTTCTCCAATCTCTCGAGTAATATTTTTCTTTCAACGCTTGCAACAAGTCTTCTCGTGGGTATTACTGCATCTGGGTTAACGCTAATACTATCGATACCTTCTCTCACCAAGAACTCCACTATCTCGGGGTAAACGCTTGGTGCCTGTCCACAGATGCTGACTGTTGCTCCTTTCTTGTGAGCTCCTCTAATGATCATTCTAATGGCTTCAAGTACAGCTGGGTCTCTTTCATCAAAGTATCCCATTTCTGCTAGGATATTGCTATCCCTGTCAGCACCTAGCACTAACTGAGTGAGATCGTTGCTTCCGATGCTAAATCCATCTACTAATTCAGCAAATTGCTCAGCTAGTAAAGCAACACTTGGAACCTCGGCCATAATCCATACTTTGAAATCTTTGCTTCTCCTTAATCCCTCTTCTTCCATGATCTTCAGTAGACGTTTAACCTCCCATGTTGTTCTCACAAATGGCAACATAACCCATACGTTTGATAAACCGAATTCCTCGCGTACTTTTCTTATAGCTTTCAACTCTAATCTAAAGCCTGGTTCGTACTTCGGGTGAATATATCTGCTAACTCCTCTCCAACCTATCATCGGGTTTCTTTCATCGGGTTCGTATTTCTCACCGCCCTTTAATCCCCTGAATTCATTTGTTCTGAAGTCGCTGAACCTTACCACAACTGGCCTTGGATATATGGCCTGGGCTACTTTGGCAACGCCCTCTGCTAACTTATCAACGAAGAAATCTTGTCTACCATTGTCGATTAAGTACATTGGGTGATATCCGATCCAATCAGTGAATATAAACTCTATTCTCATTAAACCTATTCCATCGAAAGGTAAGTCCTTGTATTTGTCAATTGCGTCGGGTTCACCCAGGTTCATGTATATCTTAGTTGCAGTAACAGGGTACAACGGCAGAAGCTGTTCTGGGCTAATGCCAACAGCTGCAACAACACCTGGAGCTGGTGCAGCTGCCTCAGCCTTTGGTTTAACCAAGTCCTCTACTACACCTTCATACACTATACCTCTACTAGCGTCAACTGTTATCTCTGTTCCGCTCACCACGGCTTTTGTTGCATTACCTGTTCCAACAATACATGGAATACCTAGTTCTCTACTAACTATTGCAGCGTGACTTGTCATTCCACCTTCATCAGTTACGATTGCTGCAGCTTTTTTCATTAATGGAACCCAGTCAGGATCAGTCATCTTGGTTATAAGAATATCTCCCTGTTTAAACTCCATTGCCTCCGGGCTCTTCGGATCAAATATTACTCTAGCTACTCCAGCCGCTACTCCCGGGCTAGCAGGTAATCCTCTAACAAGTACTTTAGCCTCTGACAACTTGACTAGCTTCTTGGCAGCTACCGCGACTGCTTCTGTTTTCTTTGCTTCCTTTTCTTTCTTAGCACTCCACACTGTTTCAGGCCTTGCTTGTACTATGAAGACATTGTGCGGGAACGGTATATCCAGGTCAATCGCCCACTCAATATCCATGTGTCTACCATAGTGTTTGTATATTAATTCAGCTAGCTCCGCTAATCTCCTTACCTCATCCTCTGTTAACGCATTTCCATCTGGTCGGGCGATTTTAGCCAATGGAGCTGTTACTTCAATTCCTTCCTCAGCTATCCATGTTTTCTTCTCATCGTCCCATCTTAGATGCACGTTCCTACCGTATTTCGGGTCGAATGTTATCATAAAGGTCTTGTTGTTTATTCTTTTCTCAACGATTTTGAAAGATCCTCTTTCAACTACGAACTCATCTGGAGTCACTTTTCCACCAACAACGGATTCTCCGAGCCCCCAGCTTCCTTCGATTACTATTACTTTTTCGTCACCTGTTACTGGGTGAAGAGTAAACATTACTCCTGCTGCTTTACTGTTAACCATTTTCTGAACTGTCACACTCATGTATGATCTCTCGTGTGGTATTCCTTGTGCTACTCTATAGAACGTAGCTCTTGCGGTAAATAGGCTTGCCCAGCATCTTTTAACATGTTCTACGACTTTATCAGCTCCATAAACATTTAGATATGTGTCCTGTTGACCAGCAAAACTAGCTTCCGGCATGTCTTCAGCGGTTGCACTGCTTCTAACAGCTACTCTAAGCGTTGAAGGATCCATGTTTAATTTACGCGCTAACTCAAAGTAGTATTTCTTAATTTCTTCTTCCACCTCGGGCGGCATCGGTTGCGAAAGTATCATTTCCCTGATTTTTCTAGTTGTTTCTTCAAGTTCTTTAGTGTTATTAACATCAAGATTCTTCAACATACCGTATATTTTCTCTCCTAATCCCGTTTTCTCGAGAAAGTATCTGAAGGCGTATGCTGTAACAGCGAACCCTGGAGGTACAGGAATTCCTGCAGCTAACATTTCCCCGAGATTCGCGTTCTTGCCTCCAACTAATGGCACGTCTTCTTTTCTAACTTCATCCAGCCATAACACGAACCTATTTTCTTTTCCACTCAAAATAAATCACCTTACCTCGGTTTTTTTCATAAAATATGAGTGCTTAAAAATCTATTTCCTGACGCAAATATACAATATGGCTGGATATATAGGGAAATGATTATCTGTGGGATTTTTTCTCTTCTTTTCTTCTTTTTGCAACATAGCTTCTTTCAATCATTCCTTTTAAATTTACATAGTAGTACCAAGCGTGTCTTTTTATTGATGATACTCTTTCGCTTTTTAGAACGTTTTCTATGAGACTACTCTTCGATGCATAGTTCTTTGCGCCTTTATCATCATACTCGATCAGTGTAGATATTGTTATAGCATGTAGTTTTGCTTCATCGAGAATTCTATTGGAAATCACAGGCATTTGTTTTTCAAATAAGCTTGTGGTGTATGAAGCATCAATGAATTCAGGGGACGTAATTAACTGTTTTACTAATGGTATATTCGTCGCGATTCCTTCAATAAGATATTCATTAAGCGCTCTGATAAGCCTGTTTAATGCCATTTTTCTATCTACTCCCCATGCAATTACCTTGGAGATCATAGGGTCATATTTACTGCTTACGTAAACACCTTCTGTTACTCCTGAATCCACTCTTAAACCAGGTCCATTGGGCTCATAATATTTCCTAATGGTTCCCGGAGAAGGCTCCATTGTAATAGGGTTTTCTGCGTATATTCTTGCTTCAATAGCATGGCCTTCTCTCGTTATGTTATTCTGCTTTAAATCCAATATGGAATAAAATGCTATTTCAACTTGTTTTCTCACGATATCTTTTCTGGTGATCATCTCTGTAACAGGGTGTTCAACTTGTAGTCTCGCATTGATCTCCATGAAGTAAAACTCCCTGTTTTTAACATCAAATAGAAACTCTACTGTTCCAGCATTTACATATTTGAGTCCTTTCGCGAGAGTAACAGCATATTCCAATAGTTTTTCTCGTTCTTTATCCGTAATGGAGGGACTAGGTGCTTCCTCAATTATTTTTTGAAATTTTCTCTGAATACTGCATTCTCTTTCATATAAGTGAACTACGTTATCCCCATCACCCAAGATCTGTACCTCTATGTGTTTTGCTTCTTCAATATAAGGCTCAACGTATAACCTAGGATCTTTGAATGCTTTCTCAGCTTCAATTCTCGCAATTTTAACAGCTGACTCGACCTCTTTTTCACTTCTTATAATACGTGTGCCCCTCCCCCCTCCTCCCCCTGCAGCTTTCACAATTAAAGGATAACCATGAGTTTTCGCAAATTCTAAAACATCTTCCGAATTCTTAACTTCAACCCAGGGCAAAGTAGGAATCTCTAATCTCTCCGCATATATTTTAGATGCAATTTTATCTCCCGCTAAAGCCATTACATTAGGAGGGGGACCTATGAAAACAATGTTTTTTCTAGCTACTTCACGCGCAAACTCCGGGTTTTCACTTAGAAACCCATATCCTGGATGAACACCATCAGCTCCAAGCTCTACGGCTACTTGAACTATTTCCCTTATGTTCAAGTAGCTTGAAACCTCTGCGTCCTCCACCATGTATTTTCTATGAAGTGATTCCTTATCCTCGGGTTCATATACTCCGAGAGGCTTAAACCCGTTTTCTATTAGGCTCCTCGCGATTCTTATTGCTATTTCGCCTCTGTTTGCAATTAGAATACTAAGCGGCATAATAAAACCCATAGTGAATCGTTCTTTAGATCTACCTGAAAATTTCATCTCTGATTTTTTGAATAACATATGCCGTTAATAAATCAATAGCAGATGGTTACAGAGTCCTCAACTCCAGGTTTTTAACAAGCTCTATGTAAACGCTAATTGATTTTTTTAAATCTAATAAATCGATATATTCGTTTGGCTTATGGGCAATTCCAATTGCGCCAGGACCATAAGCTATGGCTTCTATTTTCTTCTCTGAGTAATACTTTAGATCTAATCCACCTGTACAAATTATTAGACTTGGTTTTGTTCCAAGAACATTACGTATAGATAGCTCGATCGATTTCACAATTATAGAATCCGGCGGAGTGTATGCAGGATTAGATGCATCCAGTATTTCAACTTCACTGTATATCCCTGTTTTATTGTTTATTTCTGAGACTAGATCTTTCACTTCGCTTATAACTCCCTCTATGTTTTCCTCGATAATTAATCTTCTATCAACGCTGAAGCCAACCATTCCGGGAACCACGTTAACTGCACCTGGCGATAGCAGTAGCCCTCCTGGTGTTATAGTTGGTTTTGAAGCCTCTGGATGTTCATAGATAAAAGAACTTCTTTTACTGTTAATCTTAGCTCTATATTCATCTATGAATGTTTTAGCGTAAATCAACATTTTCTCAAATGCGTTGTCACCTAGCCATGGTGAAGACCCATGAGCTTGCTTACCATACACTTTAACCATGAACCACACGTTTCCTCTATGTCCAATATATACATTGCTAATTCCAGAAGGTTCAGCTATTACAACCCAATCAGGTCTACTGCCAAGTTCTCTTACAAGGTAGCCTGTTCCAGTTAAACCCCCTATTTCCTCGTCTGGAACTAATACCCCCTCTACTACTATATTGGGTTCTTTTTGCGCGTAGTATATCATAGCGGCTAAAAAAGCCGCTATACCACCTTTCATATCACTTGAACCCCTGCCGTACAGTTTGTTTTCTATTATAACTGGTTCAAATGGATTAGTCTTCCAGCCATCTCCTGGCGGCACAACGTCATAGTGTCCGTTAAATTGTAGTACCTTATCACCCGAGCCAACTCTAGCTATAAGGATGAATCTTGGCTTCGAGGGATTATAATGAACTGGAAGATTTTTTTCAACGTATTCATCAGGTACTCTGTGGATTGTTACATGGACACCATAACTCGATAATACATCCTTGTAGAAGTCAACAATGTTCTCGTAATCCTCACCTAGTATTGTTCTATACTTTATGCTTTCCGAGAGGATCTTCACGGCGAGTTCAAATAGATCTTCGTTAAGCAATAATCAACACCATGATGATGCCCAAGTAAAAATGGATGTAAGGTATAAAGCTCTAAGAAAAACCTGTGTGCTACTCTATTTTTTCGACGTGAATTATTTGTACTGGACACGCGTTCGCAGCATCCTGAACACATGACAGCAGGTCTTCGGGCACTACACCCACAGCTATGTTACCGCCTTCCCTATACTTTCCTACTATCTGGGATTTGTTATCATCAGGATTCATCTCAAAGACATCGGGGCATATCGATACGCAAACCATATCTGATATGCAGTTCTCCCTAGGCTCTATTTTGACCCTGTACTTAGCCATGCTTACACCTTGATTTAATGTAGACACCATGCGGTATAAAAATCTTTTCTATTACCCTATGAAATAAGGAAAGTTAATCATAGTAATGGTCAGTCATGCGGGGCATCTTTCATTTCCTTATCAAGTCCCAAGGTTCTTCATCACTCCATCTAAGTATTGTCAATAAGTTTAATTTAAACATTCTAGCGACTATTATTCATGAATAATGTTGCATAGTACATTTGTACGCCATGAACTATCATTTCAACAGCAACACCAGCGATAATTAAAGCCATGAATCTACCTATAGCTCTAATAGTGGATGTTCTTAAAGCTTTAACCAGTATCTCGCTACTTCTTAATACCCCGAAGGAAACCAAGCATGCAATTATGCCAGCTGTAAGCACGAGCATCTGATTCACCAGGTCCCCTGGTTTAGATGAAACTAGTAGAAGTATTGTTGTTATCGTCCCTGGACCTATTATAAGCGGTGTTGCGATGGGAACCACGGCTATATCCCGTGGATCCATCCGCTTTGTTCTCGGCTCTTCGCCAAGCATATCTAGAGCAATAGTCATTAATACAATGCCGCCGGCAACTCTTAATCCCGCAACTGATACATTAAATGCTTCAAGTATATACTTACCTGCTACTGCAAAAACTATCACTATTGTTAATCCCGCTAATGTTGCTTTACGTAGTATGGCTTCAACTTCGTTTTTACTAAGACCTTCGGTTAAAGAAAGAAATGTTGGTACTACCGAGAAAGGATTCATGATTGCAAGTAGCTGGGTAAAATATGTGATAAATATTATTAATTGCTGAATCATAATCACAATCCCTGCAACTTAGCTCCTAAAGATTACTTAATTCAATGCATGGTGTTTAAATAATAAGTCTTCTTAATATATGTAGTGCTATCGTTGAAAATTCATATCCATATTTGATCTCAGCGCTATTAGGTCTACGATAGTACTGTGTTACTCAAGGTATAATGCAGGTTTCAATGGAAGCGCTCTTTCAGCCTTAGGTATATTCCGGGATCTTGCATCATCCTCCCATAGAATTACGAATTCGCTCACTCCGGGAATCTTTCCTTTGATGTATTCTATAACCTTTCGGTATATTTCATATTCCTCTCTACTCTTAGTTCTAATAATTTTCTCCAGTAGTGTTCTATCTGTTTTTCTAAATGTATTATATGCATCAACAATTTCAGCTTCTCTTCCACGTAGGTTGTATTTAGTTCTCATTTCGTCAATGATGTTCTTTAATTGCTTGTTCTCAAGTACTTGTTTTGCTATTTCGCGCTTCCATTCAGGCGCCACGATTATATAAACCCTCGAGGGAACTCTATTCATTACTTCAATCAACTCCTTAATATCTGAAATAAGCGATTCCACGTAGTCCATCAATATAATTATATTTTCATTGATTGATGGTATCTCCGGCCACTCGGATGCTGAAATAAGTTTTTCACCGCCAAGCCAACTATTAATTTCCTCAGTTATATGTGGTATAACAGGGTTCAATACAATAATCCAAT
Organism: Thermoproteota archaeon; assembly: GCA_030550615.1. Lineage (GTDB taxonomy): Archaea > Thermoproteota > Thermoprotei_A > Sulfolobales > Desulfurococcaceae > UBA285. The sequence continues at coordinate 14,549 of JAUQPA010000022.1, forward strand.
CCTTTAAAACTTTTCTAACTCCGCATATGTATTTATCCCCAGCCATATCGCGATATTTATCGATCAAGGCTAGAATGTTGAAAAATGCTGCCTGGACATAGTCTCTGATCTCAAGGTTCTCGATTGCATTTGAAGCTACTGATAGTTGCTCGTAAAACTTATTAATAAACCAACTCGTGTAAACATCGTCTTCTTCGGGTTTACAACTTGATTCAACAGCGGCCTTCGCGATGCTGGTAAATTTACTCAAGCTACCAATTACTTTATCTACTTCTGCTTCACGCCAATCTAAAACACTGTCAAGACTTGCAGCCCATGAAATATATAGTCTAAATAGATCAGCTGAGTATATAGTTGAAACATGTCTCAGTGGAATAACATTACCCTTACTCTTGGACATTTTTGCTCCTTCTCTGATGACCGTTTCGTTCAGGGAGATTATTCGCGGTATATGTTCATCCGGGAATATTGCGACATGGTGTAATATGTAGAACGTCAGGTGATTAGATATGTGCGGTATAGCCGTGTGCCTATGATCGACCGGATACCAATAGGTGAATTCACGCCTCATTTCATCCAAGACGCTGGCAGAAATGCATGTTCTACTAGAGATATCGCTTGGATCGCCATTTCCTAAGAACACGTACTCGAACACCTCTGGCGTTAAGCAATCGGGCTGTATATTGTATTTTCTAATTAAATGAACAATAGTATAGAAAGCCATGTATATAGTTGAATCACTCAAACTCTCAATGATCCACTCCGAACTCCACGGTAATCTTGTTCCAATACCTCTCTTTCTCGCACATGGTCTTTTATCCAGCCAATCGATCGTATCCAAGAACATCTTCTTGTACTTAGCCGGTATGATCTTTATTACATCCCGTTCAATTAAATTACGTGCCTTCTCCTTGAGCCAATCTACATTGTAATTTAGAAACCATTGGCCCTTAATTTTCGCAACTATAATCTCTCCTCCAGCTCTGCATTTAGCTTTTCTATTGAGCTCATAGAATGGGATTGCCTTATTTTGATTGTAAAGATAAATCTTCATTTTTTCACGAGCTTCCTTCACCGAGAGCCCTTTAAACTCGGGATGATCAACGATCAATACCCCGTTATAAAATTGCTCCTTGTATATATCTCTAGTAACGTCCTCTAACCTAGGATCAAGTTGACTAGTTATACCCGCAGATTCTACTACAATCTTAGCGTGATGATCCGTAATCCCAGGTACATTTATTATTTTCCTCGGCTCTATTCTCAGCAAAATTTCTTTTTCTAAATTATACTTCTCGATTAAGCTAGGATTATTCTTCAACTCCATGAGAGCAACGTAATCGTATGGAGCATCACTAGGTTCAGAGTATACTATGCCAGTTGCATTTTCAGGGTCAACAAACCAAGCCGGCAGAACTATAAGTTTATCTCCGAAAGGAGACTCCACCCATTTACCAATAAATTCCTCTCCTTTATACTCTTTAATTACTTTCACTTCCTCATCGGGATGTTGATAATTAAACTTCAAAAATGCCTGTTTACTCATGACATACCTCTCTCCGCTCCATGCAAATTCAACGTACACTGCATCCGGGTTCACCCATACATTAGTAACTCCAAAGATCGTTTCGGGTCTGAGAGTTGCAGCTAACATATACGTACCTGAATCCATGAGCTTGAATTTAATAGCAGTATATTCCATGATTTCAACGGGATTCACATCTGCATCTTGAATATCGTCCTCGCCTTCTGGTTGATTATGTAGTAGGCAGTACGTAACCAAGTGATCTCCTTGGGTTATCAAACCCCTTTCCAGTAGCTTATAGTACTGCCATGTAATGAACTTGTTATAAATTGGTTCACCTGTGTGGAATTTTCTTCTCCAATCTATGCTGTAGCCTAGTTCCTCGAAATCCCTTTGTATTCTCTCCGCGAAAAACACAGCTAGATTTAATGGATTTTTAAAAGATTCTATTATTCTATCTACTTCTTCATCGTTTTCAACATAGAGTTTAATGTATTCACGATACAAACTTATGGTCTTTTGATCTCCCCTACTTATCATGTCCGAGAACGCTATAATTGGTGTCCCAGTTATATGAAAAGCCATTGGATAAAGAACATTAAAGCCTTTGAGTCTTTTATACCTTGCAATTATATCCCCAATAGTATAGGTTCTTCCATGGCCGATGTGCAATGGTCCATTAGCATATGGATACGGAACTGTTATGAAGTATTTTGGTTTTCCATCAAGAGGATTGGATTCGAATATCTTACTTTCTCTCCATATTTTCTGCCATTTTTTCTCAATATTTCTCAGCCACTCGAGAAATTCCTGTTTACGTTGCATTACCTTATTCACCGTTAGCTAAGGTCTTACATTTATAAACTCATGCTTAAAAGTATTTGTAACCTGGTAATTATAGTTAGTATTAAGTTTACTGGAGATGTTTGAATGACAAGACACTGGATTGATGAATTAGCGGATGAATTATACAATAAACTGAAGCTTAGAAATAAAGAAGTATACGTATTCAACGGAGGACTATCCGTATCTGGTTTACAACACGTGGGAAGATTAAGAGGAGAAATAATTATCTCAGAAACTCTTAGGAGAATACTAAGTTCCCGTGGATTAAAAATAAAACAATATCTAACACTATATACCCAAGATTCATGGAAAGCTAAGGAAAGCCAGGTAAAAGCATTCGGTGAACAAGGCGAGGGAGAAAAATACGCTGGTTGGCCTCTCATCAAAGTACCTGATCCCCGCGGCTGCCATGCTAATTGGGTAGAACACTACTGGGCTGATTTCGGCCCTTTCATAAAGGAATTCACTGATGGAGAAATAGAGGTTATTACAACGACTCAACTTTATCAATCCAAACTTATTGACTTCGCAAAATTAACAATAGAAAAACGCAGCAAAGTACGAGAAATCATTAATAAATACAGGGGAAGAAAACCCTATGACGAAAGCTGGATACCTTTTGAACCTATATGTGAAAAATGCGGAAGAATAGATTTAACCAAGGCTATTAAAATAATAGATGAAGATCATGTCGAATACGTATGTGAGAATTGCGGACACAGAGGTATTTCACCATTAACAAACGGTAAATTAATGTGGCGAATAGAATGGGTTGGCGTATGGTGGTCTCTGGGAGTAGATTTCGAACCTTATGGAAAAGATCATGCGATGCCCGGAGGTAGCCGTGATAGTTGCGTAGATTTAGCCGTAAATGTCTACAATATTAAGCCCCCAGAGGGGTTGCCTTATGAATGGGTGGAGTGGAGAACACAAGATGGTAGAATAATGGATATGGGTAGCAGCGACTTTCTGGGTTTCACTCCTAGAGACTGGCTTGAAGTAGCTCATCCACATATTTATAGATTTATAGTATTAAAGACTCCGCCAATGAAGAAGATCACCGTGGGTTTGCACGAGGTACCTCAGTATTATAACATGTACTTCAAAGCTGAAAGAATATATTACGGTATTGAAAAAGCATCAAGCGAGGAAGAGGAGGTTCTTCTCTCGCGTAGCTATGAGTTAAGTTACCCTAGCGGATCACCGCCCAAAGAACCACCTGAACAAGTGCCATATTTGCATTTAGCAATATTATCCCAGATAATACCAGCTGATAAGTGGGGGTCAGAAGCGATCTCGAGGCTGAAGGCGAGTAAGCATTTATCTGAGAACATCACGGAGTATGGAGCGCGAAGAATACTTGAAACTATTCCACGTGCGTATAATTGGGTAATGAAATATGGTACCCAGGATTTGAGATTCAGATTAAACACTATTGATGAATCGAAGAAATATGCTAGTAGAATTCCAAGCGAAGTAGTATCATTATTAAAAGTAATGTACGAAAACCTGGATACGTTGAGCGAGTGGAGCGAGAACTCAATAAAGGAGGCGTTAATGAATGTTACATCTAAGTTATCAAAAGAAGAAGTCAAGAAACTATATGAATACTTCTATCTCATAATTGTCGGCAAGCCAAGTGGACCCAGAGCTGCTCCATTACTAGCCTTGATTGGAAAAGAAAAAACCATACAGTACTTTTCAACGGTATTGAGAAAAGATTAAAAATATACAAGATGATGTAATTGAAAACAGTCTCAGTGGTTTTACCAACATATAATGAGAGGGAGAACATAGTTCAATTAATTGAACAATTAGCTTTTCACCTTAAGGATTATGATTATGAGATCATAGTAGTGGATGATAATAGTCCCGATGGAACAGCTGAAGTAGCTGAATCAATGAAATCTAAATATCCTATCAGAGTTATAAGGAGACCTGGTAAATTAGGATTAACCTCAGCTATTTACGAAGGTGTATTAAATGCAAAAGGCGAAATAGTAGTCGTCATGGATGCTGATCTCCAACATCCCCCTAACCTAGTACCCAAACTTATATCGAAAACAGATAAATGCGATGTTGTTATAGCATCAAGATATATTAAAGGTGGAGGAATCGAGGAATGGAGTCTAACCAGGAAAATAATCTCTATTGGTGCCATTATTCTCGCTAGACTCATTGTAAAAGAATGCAGAAGTATAAAGGATCCTGTTAGCGGTTTTTTCGCTGTGAAGAAGAGCTTACTACACTCATGGAAACCATTGGTTCCAGAAGGATATAAGGCATTAGTTGAGATCCTGGCGGTAGTGAAACCAAAACGAATTTGCGAAGAACCCTATGTTTTCAAATCAAGAAGTAAAGGGAGTTCGAAGCTAGGAGGTAAAATAATGTTGTCGTATATAAAACTTCTTGTAAAACTCAGTCCTTTAAGAACCGCGTTACTAATACTTATGTTAATAACATTGCTTGCTTCAATATTACTGCTTATATTTAGGTAACCGGCTAGATGAGAAAATATATTTAGCTATTCTTCGTTTAAAATAGTAGTTATACATCAAGGAACTGTATACAATGAGGGTGTTAAATTGAGTAATAAACTAGTAATTAAAGGAGCGTATGATCCTCGCGAAGTAGAAGAAAAAATAAAAAAGTACTGGGAAGAAAACAACATATATGAATTAATCAAAGCTGAATCGAATAAAAACGCATTGTTCTTCAACTTCATAGACGGACCACCTTACCCGTCAGGAGACGTCCCTCATATCGGGACAGCCTGGAATAAGTCTCTAAAGGATGCTATCTTAAGATACATGAGAATGAAAGGATATAGAGTTAATGATACCCCTGGGTACGATTGCCACGGACTACCTATTGAGGTAAAAGTAGAACAAAAACTTGGCATTCGATTTAAACGGGAAATAGAGGAGAAGGTTGGAGTTGATAAGTTCGTTAATGAATGCAAGAGATTTGCATTATCAAATCTAAATGCTATGAGCAAGTGGTTTAAAGAACTAGGAGTATTTATGGACTGGAATCATCCTTATCTGACACTGAGGGACGAGTATATCGAATCCGAGTGGTGGCTTATAAAGCAAGCTGAAAAACGCGGATTACTTGAGTCAGAGTATAGAGTGGTGTACTGGTGTCCTCGTTGCTCAACAACACTAGCAGAGTATGAAGTAGAATACAGGGACCTGGAGGATCCAAGCATATATGTCAAGTTCCCTGTAAAAGAAGAGGAGAATACATATTTAGTTATCTGGACCACGACACCCTGGACTCTTCCCGCGAATGCATTCGTAATGGCTCATCCCGATGAAATCTATGTAAAAGTCAGAGTCGGGAACGAGAAATGGATTCTTGCCGAGAAAAGATTGGAATTTGTTATGAAGGAATGCGGTATTAAAGAATACGAAGTAGTTGAAAAAATAAAAGGAGAAGACTTAGTTAAGTATACTTATGATCATCCGTTGAGAGACGTTATTCCATTACAGGAGAAACTAGCCAAATATCACAAGGTGATACTATCCCGCGAATACGTTACCATGTATGAAGGTACTGGTTTGGTTCATGCAGCGCCGGGACATGGTTTCGAGGACTATGAATTAGCATTGAAAAATGGCTTCTTAGATACGGTTGTTTCACCTGTTGACGACGAAGGGGTCTTCACGAACGAGGCAGGTGTTTTCTCAGGTCTATTTGTAAGAGACGCGAACAAAACAATCATTGATCACCTCAAAAACAAAAACGCTCTCATATACAGTAGTTCATTAATTCATAGATACCCCGTGTGTTGGAGATGTAAAACACCAGTTATTCTCAGGGCTACCAGGCAGTGGATAATCAAGGTTTCTAAACTTAAAAAGGAACTAAGTGAAGAAGCTAGAAAAGTTGATTGGGTTCCTTCATGGGCGTTAACAAGATTAATGAACATACTGGAAAACCTACAGGACTGGGTGATCTCGAGACAAAGATATTGGGGGACTCCGCTACCAATATGGATTTGCCCAAATAACCATAGACTAGTTATTGGAAGCGTTGACGAAATTATCAAACACGGCGGTCATAAACCAATGGAACTCCATAGACCGTGGATAGATCAAGTCGTATTAAAATGTCCTCATTGCGGTTTAGAAATGAAAAGGGTTCCCGATGTCGTAGATGTTTGGCTAGATAGTGGTGTAGCTTTCTACGCATCACGTGGACACCCAGAAAAAATGAGCAACGAGGACATAGTAGCGGATTTCATAGTCGAAGGACACGATCAGA
>JAUQPA010000066.1 GCA_030550615.1 Thermoproteota archaeon
CGTACTCCGCGATCGGGATCGATGGCTCAAGTGTATACGGCTTCGGAATCGTTGAGAAAAGCGATGTTTTCGTAGTACCTGTTAGAGATAGTTGTATTAGAATACAGGAAGATGGAAGCGAATTAAATGTGGGAATAATATGTCTAGATCCGGATTGCTCCCATAGGCACTCATTTGATCCCAGGTTTATACTCGAAGAAACGGTAAGATATTTGAAAAATCAAGACTACGAGCCCATGACAGGAACAGAGCTAGAGTTCTATGTGGTGAAAGATCTAGAGTTTTATGTTGAAAAAACTTCCCAGGAACTCTACATCGAGCCTGTTAACCACGTTGCAGGTGGAGGTGTAATTAAAGCGTACGCTAGTTCAACGTTGGATCAAATAAAAGAAGAAGTAATTGAAATCGCTAGAAGTTACTCAGGCTACTTCTCCATATCCAAAGTTCACAGGGAGAACGGAGTAATGGGTCAATATGAGATCTCGTTGGGACCATGGGATCCTGTTAAATTATCGGATTCTATTATTCTCTCAATAAACACGTTGAAAAGAGCACTTAAAGGACGGGGTTTAAGACCAATATTTCTACCTAAACCATTCCCTCAAGACTACGGAAGTGGTTTACATGTTCATATAAGCTTATGGATGAAGGGAATTAATCTGTTCGATATAAGAGGCAAAGAAATACCAGAAGCTGTTCTGTACTTTGTGGGGGGCATACTTGAACATGCTTCAAGTTTATCGGCGTTTGTAAATCCAAGTATAAATAGTTATAGAAGATTAGTTGAGGGATTTGAAGCTCCTGTATATGTATCGTGGGGTGTAGCGAATAGAACAACAATGATTAGAGTGCCTCTCGGAGGTAACAGAGTTGAAATAAGAAACCCGGATGCATCTATGAATCCCTACTTCGGTTTAGCTGCAATACTTCTAGCTGGACTAGATGGATTGAAGAAAAAAATTAACCCTGGTGATCCTATAGAGCACAACGTATATCATAATAATAATGGTTTACGGAAGCTTCCACGTAGCCTAGAGGAGGCGTTAGATCACCTTGAAATCGATAACGAGTACCTTAAACCCGTCTTCCCCAGACAATTAATTGAAACATACTTAGAGCTGAAGAGAGAGGAGGCTAGAAAGGCCAGGTCTATACCCACGCCCATTGACTATGGATTGCTTCCTCATTTATCTTAGTTTACTTCGTTATTTCTTCGCGGGCAAATGTTCTATCTGTAACAAGTCACCTAAAACATGTTCTCCTTTCGAAATAATGTTTATATTGTTGTTCCATGCTTTAATCTGATTGTTCACCACGAGATACCGGATGAATAATATGGGTTCATGGATCATCATTAGGGAAGCCAGACTATTTGATGGAAGGGAAAAAGTTATTGAGAACGCAGTCATAGTAATTGATCCTAGCGGGTACATAAGAGATGTTGGTAGTGAAGGGTCAGTTGAATATCCACGAGTTGAAAATATCATTGAAATAAATGCTAGAGGATTAACGGCTTTGCCTGGATTAATAGATGCTCACATGCACTTAACGGGATTTCGAACCGGAGATGTAATCAAGGAACCTTTGTTAACACCTTACGAAACCCTTGTTGCACGGTGCGTAGTGGACTTAGAGTCCCTCATTAACGCTGGGTTTACAACAGTTGTTGATGCAGGTAGCGTAATAGCTCTTGGATTAAAACAAGCAGTTGAAGAGGGTAGTATTAAGGGACCAAGAATAATTGCAGCAGGCTTACCTATTTCCCAGACGTTTGGGCACGGCGATACACATTACCTACCTATAGAATACGTTGATTATAGGACTACCAAACTAAATGATCCCATTAAAAGCCTGATATGTGATGGAGTAGATGAATGTAGAAAAGCAACTAGATACGCTCTCCGAATGGGTAGCGATTTCATAAAAATATTCACAACGGGAGGTGTTTTATCTCAGAGAGATAGACCTGAGTACACACAGTTTACTCTCGATGAAATAAAAGCAATAGTCTACGAAGCAGAAGCTGCTGGAAGATTCGTTCATGCCCATGCCGAAGGAAGTAAGGGTATAATAAATGCACTCGAAGGAGGAGTCAAGGTAATAGCCCATGCTGATATGATCGATGAAGATGGAATAACGCTAGCTCTGGAGAAAAACGCAGTTATTGTCCCCACACTGGCGGTATCCGAACATATAATTAATTACGGTGCTGAATTAGGGTTACCTAGTTGGGCAATTGAGAAAGAAAATGAATTATATAAACATCACGTTGATAATGTACGCAGAGCATATCGAGAAGGAGTTAAGATAGCTACAGGAACAGATTTCTGGGGCGGCGTCAAAGCATTTAGACATGGAGATAATGCATTAGAGATTGTATTATTTGTTGAAAAACTGGGAATGACGCCGAAGGAAGCAATAAAATCTGCAACAACCATAGCCTCCGAAGTTGCTGGATTAAAGGATATCGGTGCAATTGAGAAAGGTAGGAAAGCTGACTTAATATTGATCGAGGGAAACCCGCTAGATAACATCAAGTTAATACTATCAAAAGAAAAAGTGAAATTGGTTATGAAGAATGGAAAAATATTGAAAAACGGAATCGAGCAATAATTGAAAACGTGGATCAATCAATAAAAATGATATTCCGTAGAAGAAGTTTGAGAAAGGGG
>JAUQPA010000023.1 GCA_030550615.1 Thermoproteota archaeon
TATTGCAAAGATCTAACGACAGATTTACCGTTAACGTCATAGTTGATAGATGTAAAGAATGCGGTATATGCATAGCAGTATGTCCCACAAAGGTTCTAAGCAAGTCAGATATGTTAAACAAATATGGATACCATCCACCAGAACCTGTAAACATAGATAAATGCATTGGCTGTAGACTATGTGAATACAATTGCCCGGATTTTGCAATATTTATTGAAAAGGTGAAATGATCATTGAGAAGAACCTTTACCTCGGGAAATATAGCTGTAGCTGAAGGTGCTTTAACAGCAGGTTTGAAATTCTACGCTGGATACCCTATCACGCCTAGTTCGGAGATAATGGAGTATTTATCAGAGAAACTACCAAGTAAAGGAGGAGTGGTTGTGCAAATGGAGGATGAAATAGGCTCTATCAATGCTATTATTGGAGCATCGTGGGCAGGAGCTAAGGCTATGACTGCTACGTCTGGTCCAGGGTTTTCTTTAATGGCTGAAGCAATGGGTCTTGCGGTTATAACAGAAACACCTATCGTGGTAGTGAACGTTATGAGAGCTGGCCCCAGTACAGGTGTTCCAACGAAAACTTCTCAATCGGATGTTCTACAGGCAAGATGGCTTGCGCATGGAGACTACTTAATTCCATGTTATGCTCCATGGAGTGTACAGGAGGCGTATGATTTAACAATTAAAGCTTTCAATACAGCTGAGTTACTTAGAACCCCTGCTGTTGTTTTAAGTGACGCGGTAATAGCTCATTTATGGGAACCTCTCACACTCTATGAACCAGGGGAAGTAGAAATAATCAATAGAAAAACCCCGCTTGATAAGCAAAGATCAATACTTCCATATAAGCCTGATCCGGACCTTATACCACCAATGCCCATAGTGGGTCATGGATATAAAACAATAATTGAGTCATTAACACACGATGAGAAAGGATACTATTCTCCTAAAAATGCAGATTATAGAGCATTAATCAAGAGACTTACTCTGAAGATTTTAAAGAGAATAGATTACATATATGATCAAGACACCCGATTCTGCGAGGACGCTGATTTGTTATTAGTATCGTATGGATCAACAGCTAGATCTGTGTATCTAGCTGCTTTAGAACTAAGAAGAAAAGGCATTAAAGCAGGTTTTCTAAGGTTGAAGACGCTTTGGCCTCTTCACGAGGAAAAAATTAGGAATAGTTGTAAAGCGAAGAAGATAATTGTAATTGAAAACAACATGGGGAAAATATATTTTGATATAGATAGAATATTTAAAGACAGAGATGTATATTCATCGCCTGTTCTTAGTTTAGATTTACCAACACCGAGAGAAATTCTAGAGGTGATAGAGCCGTGGCTGTAGCCACCTTTCTCCACCCCCTTGATAAGCATTTACGTCTAGATAGAATACCAACTCTGTATTGTCCCGGATGCGGTCTAGGAATAGGACTAGCCGCTATGCTGAGAGCACTTGATAAGAGAATAGAGGAAGGTACTATTGAGCCAGATAAAGTATTGTGGATTGGAGGCATAGGCTGTAGTGCTAGAATGGTTTTCTATGTAAATTACGATGCTGCCCACGTGATACATGGACGCTCGATTCCGTTTGCAACCGGTGTGGTATTAGCCAATCCAAACATAAAAGCAATAGTTGTTGGAGGAGATGGAGATATTGCTGGTATAGGTGGAAATCATTTACTACACGCAGCTAGGCGTAATATAGATTTAATTGTAGTAATGTTCACGAACTTCGTATATGCTATGACGGGTGGTCAAGTAGCTCCTACAACTCCGAGGGGAGTAAAGACGACTACAACCCCATATGGAAACCCCGAGTATCCCATGAACGTTATTAAATTAGTATCATCTCTGAACGCTAACTACGTTGCAAGAACAAGTATTACAACCCCTCACTACATTGAACAATACTTCTACAAAGCCCTGGGAATGAAAGGTTTTAGATTCATCGAGGTAATCTCAACGTGCCCCGAAGTGTATGGAAGACATATTGGTTTAAGAAACCCGGTTGAGATGTATATCGAGCTAAAGAAACGTGTTAAATACAAACCAAGGCCAAGCATAGAGGAAGCGGAAATAGATTGGAACGAAGGGATCGTTATTGGAGAATTCATAGAGAGGAATAATCCATCATACCTAGAGATAATCAAGGGTGAGCTCAGTGAAGTATGAAATACTAATCGTGGGTAGAGGAGGTCAAGGAGTATTGTTACTTGGAAGAATCCTGGGACTTGCTGCAAGCAAATATGCTAATCTATACGCAGTTGTCACTGAAAGTTATGCAGCTGAAACCAGAGGTGGAGAAAGCAGATCCGACGTAATCATCGCGTCATCAATGGAGGAAGCACCATACGTAAAGGTTGTTAAACCCGATATAGTTGTATTCATGTACCCATATAGGATCGAAACATATAAATCCATACTTACGCCTAACACTATTGTAGTGTTGGATGAAGAATACGTCAATCCATCTTTATTCAAAGAATTCAAAGTTATCTCAGCTAAGTACAGTGAGATAGCGGAGAAAACTCTTGGAACACGCCGCGTAGCCAATATAGTTATCCTAGGCCGGATTCTAAGAGAGTTAACAGTGTTAAATATAGATCATGTAAGCAAGGCCATCGAGGATCTGATCTCACCTAGTTGGTTAAATTTGAACCTTAAGGCCCTTGAAACAGGTTATAAGCTGTGAAATCTTATTGAAAACTAAGCTTATATATTCGTTGCAGGAACAAAGATACAATCTTAATAGTACACTATTAATAAAATAATACCATGAGTAAACTTAGATGCAACCTGTGTGAATATTTTTATAAAACTGCATTTGTTCTAAAAGATATAATAAGGGGCCGGTAGCTCAGCTGGAAGAGCGCCGCCCTCGCACGGCGGAGGTCCCGGGTTCAAATCCCGGCCGGTCCACTAGATATACGTTCTCGGCTCTTTTTCCTTTGTTACTTGAGGTAGTACCGGGAACCATTCGTTGAAACCTGAAACTATTGCTAAGTAAGTATTTAAGAACCTTGTAAGTAACTTCATGAAGTATGATTTACCGTATCTTTCTATTTCTTCCCCGAATATTTCCATATTTATTGCTATGGTGAATGGATTCACGACATCTGGTTGTACTGCTATCTTGCAATCTGTACACACCGATAGAGCTTTTAATAGTATTGAATGTATTACTTTAACTCTTTCTGTTGGTTTTAATTTCTCTAGCTCGGATTTATGTTCCTGTGATATTGCTATTCCCATAACTAGTACTACCCTATCCTGTTTTTCCATCGGCATTATTACGCTGAATCTTATTCCTGGGACACCGGGGGTTGTTACTCCAATACTCCACGATACCCTGGCTTCTGGAGGTGTTTCGAGTTTTGTCACCGTGAATGATTCCTCTATGAGCCATTTCGTGATTTGATCCTTGATGGACATACTAATCCCTGTATCTCTATTGTTCATATGTAGTTGAGGACTCTAATATAGAGAAACAACTACTCATATTTTAATGCAACAGCTGGAGGTATTTTCATTGCTCTATATGCTGGGAACAGTGCACCTAGAATACCAACTGAGATAGTCATGAACACGCTTCTAGCAATAAGATCCGCTGTGAACTTGGGTTCTGCTGTAATTTCCCAGAAATCTCCAATTCTTAAATTAGTAGACCCCGCGAGGAATCTAGCACCTATTACCCCGAGAATTAAACCTATTGTGTAACCTATTATGCTTATGATTATGCCTTCGGATAGTATTAACACTAGGACCTGTTTATCGCGGAATCCTATAGCTTTCATAACACCAATTTCCCTAGTTCTTTCCATCACACTGGTAATCATGGATGCTGCAACACCTGCTACTGCAACTGCAAACGATGACGTTGTCGCAGCGAATGTTACGAAATCCACTGCAGCAATAATATTTGAAACAGTACGAGCTATTGCAATAAACGATATTACTTCCACTTTATTAGCGTAAATATTTCTGATGGTTTTTTCAACATTATCTACTAGGTCAGGCGATGAAACTAAAACCAAAACCCCGCTCCATTCTTTTATACCTATTGTTTTCTCCAGCGTCTCTATTGGGACAAATATACCGGTATCTGGGTTTAGAAAAACTGCACCACCGAATTTATCAAGTATCCCGGTTACTACAACATTAACTCTTTTAATTTCCACCCTACCCCTCTCTCCGACTTTATATACAGTCACGGATAAAACATCACCTAGATTATAGTATCTTTCACCATTATCATTGAAAACGATGTTGTATCCTACTAATGCTCGGCTTAGTTCAGTTTCCGAAGGTGCATATCCTTCTCTTATATTTAAGCTGGATATTGCTTTAACAACGAACTGGGGATTTACGCCATAAATATAAATCGTTTTTCTTTCACCACCTAATGTTATCTCTCCCTGAGTTGTATAGAAAGGAGTAGCATCTATTACGCCGGGTAAGTTCATAAAGTATTCTACGTCGTCTTTCGTTAACTGATAACCCGACCTTGGAGTTACAACAATTAAGTTCTGACCAAGTCCAGATATTGATGAAACAATATAATCTCCATAACCTGTTACAATGCTTCCGATCATTAGAAGAGCCATGGGACCTATCGCTACACCTATGATCGTTAAAGCCGCGCGAAGTTTCCTCTCCGTGAGGGTTTTTAGGCTTAATCTTAGTACATCACTCAGTTTCATGAATAACCCTCTTCATAACTTGCTTGCTATGTCTGTAAAGAACAAAGAATAGTGCAACGAGGAATACCGCTATGAGAACAACTATCGCGATTTTGAACGCGATATCTGTTTGTGTAGGTTGCGTTGTTGCTGTTACAGTTTGTTCAACTATTTGCGTAACCTCTAAGGGAGTTTCCAGCACGTATTCTGAGCCGTATTCATCCCTATACCTTATTATCAACGTGCAGTTGTCGCCGACGTAGGGTGCTTTAATTTCTAATCTAAAAGGTGTTTGGGACGCTGGATCCACATCACCTATGATGCTAAATGCCTCTGCACTACCATATTTAATATAGGCAATAACGCTACGGGCTGTAGAAATCCCGGTATTTGCCACAATTCCATTAACGATGAGGGTATCTTTGGAGTATCTAGCTACCGTAGTAGGTAGTAGAGTTAGCTCTATAAACGGTTTTATCATTACTGCGAGGGTTGTGTTAATAGTGTGTAAAGCGCCGGCGACATCTACAAATATCAACGTAGCTGTAAAAACTGCGGAAGACATAGATACAGGCACTGTTCCCATTGTTATCTGTAATGGGTTGTAAACTACCTCGAATCTAACAGTGGTGTTGCTGCATCCTTCTAGTTTACCGATGTATCTAATAGCGTTTTGAGGTATAACGTTATTAGATGTTGGTATTAATGCAAGATATAAATTACTAATAGGCGTACTATACTTGTTTTCAACCAGGATATCCACTATAGCTGTTCCATTTCGAAACGCGATCAAGGGTGTTACTGGTCGTATTTCCAGCATGGGCGGCGTTGTCAATATATTGATAGCGAATTGAGATGAATAACTATATTCGTTTCCCCAATGATCAATAAATTCCAATGTGAAAGGCACATACAGTACCGTTGTGTTCACAGATTCTATGTTTAAAGTAACCGAGAACACCATGAAGTCGCCTTTATTCACGCTTGTTACCATTTGCGATTGTTGCATATATTGCGATATAAGTTGAGCAATGTTACTTTGAGCCCCCTGTATTAAGTACGCTTGTTGCAGGGGAATATTTAAAGCGGGAGTTAATGCTGGTTCGGAACTATTAGTTTTAGATTCAGTTACACCTTTTGGTAAATTGAGTTTTAAAATGGGATTTGTAATTGAAGGATACTTGGCATTGCGTAATACTATGTAAAATTGTGCACCATAAACAGGCGGCGTAACAGGTGTATTAACCCAGCCGGATGTCACGTATTCTATACTATCATAATCACTATCCACGAATAGATGTATTAGCTGAAGCGACTTCTTCCTAGTACCTCCTCCAGCTGTTTGAACATAGTAGTCTATTTCTAGAACAGCCTGATGAATACCAGCTTTACAATTATTTAAATCAATGGTAAATGATAAAGTAGTTGTTTGAAGAGTAGCTACTGGTCCAGCTATATACACTGTGCTTGGAGTTCCATTGCGAACACTCATGCAATCAGGAGTTGTTAAAGTTACCCACGTGGAGTAAATGCTATATGCTTCAAGATTAGCTAAGTTTACGTTCAAAACAGCGCCTTTGGTTCTTGGGAAAACAGGGTTATTGTTGAGCCAACCATAATTTGCAACGACAACGCTGCCACCAGCTTGATACTCAGGTAGGTAAATACTAGTTACTAGCTGCTGTGTAAATAATGTGTTTATTCCAACTTCTTGAACTCCGAACTGTACTTTCAAATTGAATATCTTAATACCGCTACTTGACTTAGTTAAGTTCAAGTAAAATATGGCATTACATGTTGAACCAGGTGCTAATTGAATTGAACATACTGATGCATTATTTAAAACACTTACATCATCGGGGTTAACACTATCAATTAAAACTATTACATTTGAAGCTGTTATTGTTCCATTATTTCGTAAAACAATAGTGAGAGCAGCTCTCGCGTTCCCAGGGTAAATGTACTGGGGCGACCCCTCCCCCCAAAAGGATTCCACGATCTCTAATATAGGCAATACTGGTTTTAAGACCGATGGGTCATCGATGACTAATACGGTTTTTCTCGATAAAGAAATAAGTCTATATGAATTATCTTGTCCTCTGAGTATACCTGTTATATTTATAACAGCGTCATATACACCTGGCTCCACTGTTCCAAGTACTATAATATTTGTGAAAGATACCTCGACTAATGTTCCTGGATTTAATACAATATTGTATGCCACTAGCTTTCTCGGATAGATGACCTCGGTTACCGTTTTTAGTTCTACAATAGCGTCCACTATGCTAACATTTGGATCATTGTTTAATAACGCAACGATCAACGTGTTTCCAGTAGAATTAGGGTAAGCATGTCCATTGCTCCACTCAATTCTTTCGACCACGATATTTACGTCTTTTTCAGATAGGGGTATTAACAGAGAAAATTTAAATGTAACGGGATATTCTACACCTTGACGTGTTGCAGAACCATAAACAGTTATGTTCGCTTTTATATATGAGGCATTCTCGAGGATACTTAGTTCATTGTATGTAATCCACGTTGATTCGAGGTAATTTAACACTATATTATGTGTGTAAATAGCTGTCGTAGAGCTATTCATTGCTACTGCATTTTCTAAAGATATCTCTGAGTACGTTAATGTAAGTGTTCCCTGTTCCTCGGATCTAATAGTTACTCGTAACCCCGTGTTTTTGAGTCCTGGAATACCTATTTTCGATGTTAACTCGTAGTTTATTACTGATATTTTTACTTTGGGTATTTCACCTATGGAAAAATCTACGTAGTAGTAGTTTTTATCATTGTACACTACTCCATCATCGGTGGATAACTGTGCATCAACATGTAGAATACCTGTGTATCTACCGCTTGGAACAGCGGAGGGGTTTATACATGTTGTTCCTAAATTTAAGTAAACTTCGCTTCCAGGATCTACCCTGGAAGCATATGTATAGTTCAATTCGCTAGGATCAGCCATCTCTGGCGGTAGCTCGAGAGTGAACCTCGAGGATATTATACTTGTTTCACCGTTATTTAAAATACCAATAATTACGTTTACGGGGCAGGCGCCTGGATAGTCATATGGTGTTAAATATGTTTCTTTAATAACTATATTCAAAGGCGGATATTGTGAAACTTCGAGAGTTACATAAAGCAAATCCCAACTAAGCTCGTTGGTGCCCGCTATGTAATATGTAATGTTTAAACGAGCCGTGTATATACCCGGAGAAACACTTCTATCTACGTTCAATGAAAACACAAAATATGTTGTATTACCAGGTTCTACGATGTGCATTGCATTATTATCAGCATCTCTTCCAGCCACACACCTAGGGCCCACGATACTAAAACCACTTGATACATCGACACACGCCACAGGGTTGAGTGCTGTGTGGTCACCTGCATATCTAGCTATAATTGTTAATTTCGCGTTTCTACTTCCGGGGTAAACCTTACCTCCGGTACTTGAAGAAAATGATGAATCAAGAATAATCCAGTTATTAGGCGACGCGTGAACACTAATTATTGATGCATAAATGTTAGTAAATATTAGAAGCAATACCAGCAAGCTATATACAATGCTGCTTTTCATAATGTCACCTACCTAAGCCTTATTCAAGATACATTCATCCATTACCGGGTCTTTTATACCTGCGATCTTGCCATCTCGTATTAAGAATATTCTATTAGTGCAATTAGCTATCTCTGGATCATGTGTTACTACCACGATTGTTAATCCCTGTTTGTTAAGTTTAAGAAAAGTATCAACCACGATTTTGGCTGATGCTCTATCGAGGTTTCCTGTTGGCTCATCAGCAAGTATGATCTCGGGGCCGCCTACAATGGCTCTAGCTATCGCTACTCTCTGTTGTTGGCCACCACTTAATTGACTGGGTTTCTTAACTAACCATGAGAGGTCTCCGCCGGCCATCAACAAGGCCTTTGTAACTAACTCTCTACGTTGTGTCGAGGGCAACCCCCTGGGTACTAGTGGGAGTTCTATGTTCTCGTAGACAGTTAACCTGCTAATTAAGTTAAAATGTTGGAAAACGAAACCTATTTTTCTATTGCGGAAATCCGCTATAACATGCTCAGGTAGCTTTGATACATCAACATTATCAATCAGCACTGTACCCCGGGTTGGTCTATCTAAAAGACCCATTATGTTTAATAGTGTAGATTTGCCGGAACCGCTAGGACCCATTATTGCAATTACGTCTTTTCTTTCCACCTCTAAGTCAACTCCGCGTAAAGCCGGGAAATCTGTTGAACCCATTTTATATATTTTCCACACGTCAATCAACTTAATGACGTATTCCATAGCTATCCACGCCGTGAATAAGCACAAAGTACATCATGTGAATTAAAATTAAGCCGGATTATAATTATTACTATAGTAAAAAAATAAAATAAGCTAAGGTGATGCTTACGAGCGATGAATTACCCGACTCTATTAAATTAAAATTGTATAGAAAACTTGTATTAAAAGCTATTAGTTCAAAGGATCAACAGAAAGAAGAAAACCCCGAGAAAATAGTCTACTCTAAGTTAGCAGATGATAAAGCAGTAGAGTTGATGAATAAATTGAAAATTAAATATCCTGAAATCTATAGGACGATAATAGATGAATTGTATAAAGCAATTAAGAATAATGTTATATCAAGCATAGATGGATACACTCTCTATGAATTATTTAATGCTCTGGGCTTAGATATAAGACCTGACGTAAAGATTAAAATCGTTAAACACGGTAAAGAAGTAGATTTAACCACGCATCTTAAGGAACAGGGATCTCGGGGCTAGGTAACCTTCGACTAAAAGACATATTCGCCGGTGTATTTCGGTATACGCTGAAACCCGGTATTGAGACATTGTCGTTTAAAAATTATTGTCACCGATATTGATTTAATTCAACTTAATTGTTAAAGAAAGAAATTAATAGGAGAGATCTAGCAATACACCCTCCTCGAGAATATTACGTAGTAGAAATAAAGCAATTGTTTCAGCTGTTAAATCAGCTACAGCACCTGGATTAATTCCTTTATTATATAATTCATTATCGAACTCCCATAGGTAATTAAACCAGTTTGAATTATTTTTCATTACTTCACCAAGTATTCTACGGGCTTTTTGCGATATCTCATTCGATACGTTCTCCCCGTGTTTTATATACACAATGGTATCTTTATTCTCGGAGAGAAGATATAGGTAACTTTCAACAATCGCTCTATTTAAGTCTCCATGCGATCTCAACCTTAAACGTAGGAATTTCTCGGCTTCGAAACCACGTTGAAACCCATTTAGTACTTCATCAGAGACTACATCGAACTTTGAACTATATCTCAGAATATCTACTAATCGATGCCCCGTCTCTAATAGTTTTGAATCAAAGTTTTCATCCCAGACGTTTACGTATTCACCAGTATTATCACTAGGCTTAATGTAGCTAGGTGAAGCTAACCTGATGGCTTTGTAATAGTAAATAGAGTCAAAAACCGTAGTTTTTTCCACCACGCTTCTGGTTATTTCACGTAGTGATTCTATGTTCTTATCTTCAAAACGTAGCAACTTCCCCAGCGAAACGCTCATAACGGATAGTATGAGCGATGATCCTAAACAGGTATTAGTTGACCTGAGTTTATATATAACATCTCTAAGTAGACCGAAAACCAAGTCCCCGATCAGCACTTTCAGTTGACGTTCTCCATAGTAACCCCGTTTAATTCCTTTCTCAAAGTACTTCATTGATAAAATACCCGTCGCTAAGAACGCTTCGTACCTTAAACCCTTCCTATCTCTTAGTCTATGGACATTACCTGGTTTAGGGTAGGCGGAGGCTTCTAAAACCAATGCCAATGCAAGAGGCTCGGAGTATAGCTTAAGGAAGTTATCTCCCAAAACGCAACCCCCTTCCATTTTACTACTTTATTGCTTTTATTGCTCAATATTTATAATGCAATGTGGATCAAATGAGTTAATATTGTTTACTTAGAACACTATTAGAGCGGAGCTTAATTTATTACCTGAAAACTGCAGTATGCGGTAGAGTCTTATAGGATACTAGATGTAGATGTTCTATTTAGAGATCAATGGGTTATTTAAATCAACATCCATTTAGCTTAAATTATGAAAAAAGAGATTGAGGAAGTTGCTTTTGCGTAATTTTACTCTATGTTTGCATGGCGTTCTTTCATTTCTTCCTCGGTTATACCGAGTTTATTCATTAATTCTACGACTACGCCATCGAGAAACACTAAGGTTGTTACCTCGAAGAGCGTGCCTAGAGGCGCTAATGGCTCATGGTGGCCTCTTACTTGTCTTATTAGGTAATCTTCTTCTAGAGCAAGTTTTGTTCTACCAGGTATTCTTACAACTACATCTGCTAACTTAGCGAGAGGGCTATCTGGATAGGTTGTTAGAGCAATAATTTTTGCTCCAATGGATTTTGCTGCTTCCGCTACTGATACCACGGTTTTAGTTCTACCAGAACCCGAGATCGCTAGTAACACGTCGCTTTTTCTAATAGGAGGCATTATTGTTTCACCCACGACGTACACGTCGAAATCCATGTGCATTAATCTCATTGCGAATGCTTTGGCGACAAGGCCGCTTCTTCCAGCACCGATAACGAATATTCTTCTACCCTCCTTGCGCGCGTTCAGCAAAGTATCTATAAAAGCATCTTTCTCGTTATCACTAATTAACTCTATAGCTCTATTAACATAGCTGATTATTTGAATAGTTGCATCTCTTGTTAACCCAGTAACCAACTCACTCCCATACATTCAGTAATGTTAGAAAGGTTTAAATAGCAGTTTTATAAGAGGTTATGAGTTTAAATAATACTGACCCCGCCTCCCTCACGCCTCCATGAGACCCTATTACAGGGAATGAAAATGAAGGAGGACGGTCGGGCGGGGTACACTTACATACCAGGTGTTTTGCCGCGTTGAAAACACTCGAAGTTATTCGTGAATTCGATCCTTGGAAATCACCTTTGTGTACGTGTCCGAGGAAATACAGTCTACATCCATATACGGGATGCAGTCACTTCTGCTTATATTGTTATGCTGTATCATATATAGGGTTAAAAGAAAGTACTCCGAAAATTAAATTTCTAAACAAACTAGCAAGAGATCTAGGTAAGATTGAAAAAAATTCTATTATCGAATTAAGCACTAGCAGCGATCCCTACCCTCCTGTCGAGGAGAATCTTAAATTAACTAGGCGCACGCTAGAGATTCTGGTAAGGCATAATGTAAAAATACTGATAACAACCAAGTCGAATCTCGTTGTAAGGGATTCTGATGTAATTAAAAGAGCTCCTGCATCAGTAATGATTACTATTACAACTCTCGATGATAAGTTAGCAAGGATAATCGAGCCTAATGCACCGCCGCCTTCAGATAGAATTAAAGCTGTTGAAGAACTCAGAAAACAGGGAGTACCAGTTGGAGTAAGAATAGATCCGGTAATACCTTTCATCAACGACGATCCACATGATCTCAAGGAACTGGCAACACGCGTTATTCAAGCTGGTGCACTTCACATCGTTACATCTTCTTTTAAAGCTAAAATGAATAATTTAAAGAGATTAAGCGAGTACTTACCACGGGATATTGCAAGTAAATTAATAAGTTTGTATAGAGAAAAAGGAACCTGGATACATGGTTATCTTTACTTGAACACTAACACGAGGAGATCTATGCTTCAACCATTAATCACCGTTGCACGTGAATATGGAATTACATACGCAACATGTAGAGAAGGTTTAATGGAATTATTTAATGCACCAACATGCGATGGTTCTCATTTAATTAACTTTAATAACTTCCATGCAGAGAACTAAATCTACTCTGTTTAAGGCGAAGGAAACATGGATGAGGAAAAAAAGATCGAGGAAATAGCCACATATATATCTACATGCCCTGTATGCAAAAAAACATTTGTCGTTAAGGATTATAAATATAATGTACCATACTACGGCGACGTAATAATAACTGTCGCGGAGTGCGAGAACTGTGGATATAAGTACAGGGATGTTTTAGTTGCCTCAGGCAATGAACCGAGAAAAGTAGTATATAGAGTCGAGGAACCAGGAGACGATAACGCTCTCTTAATTAAGAACTCGACTTGCAGAATAGAAATACCGGAACTCGGCGTATCCATAGAGCCAGGAGCGTATTCCCAGGGTTATATTACAACGGTAGAGGGTCTTATTTTGGATGTAATCGAAGTTGCTGATCACCTGTGTAGGCAGGAGAACTCCCCCAGGGAAAAATGCAATGAAGTAAAAGATCTTCTCGAGAAGGCAAGGAAAAATGAAACACCATATACAGTTATAATTTACGATAACATAGGAGTATGCGATATAATTAGCTCACGGAAAAAACCAGTTTATGAAAAATTAAACACTTAGAACACTTTAAAAACGCCAAGGTCCTTTACAAAAACAACACTAAAAATCATTGGTGACGGTGAAACGGAAACCATAAACCAATGATCTGTCCAAAGGGAACTTCGTTGCTCGAGGCAAGGAGATTAGATTGTTTTCGTAATCTGTTTCCGATGGTAAATAATTCTAGGTAACTTCATTGAAAACCATATAGTTTTTACATAAGACTACTATGAAATATGTATTTTTAATTATACAAAACGGGCTGGACATAATAGTATTTAACGATACTATATTATCAATGATATGTAACATTTTTAAATAAATTTTAACAATTAACTATGTACGCATATATTTTTTCCACGTACACGATCCAGTTTTCAGGAATCATTTTACTCTTTTTTCATATTGTAAACTTTATAATATTTTTTTATATCAAACTGTGCACGTTTAAAACATGTTAACAAAAAATTAAGTTTAAAAGCGTACGCGGTGAAATGTTATATTGAATATAGGGGTTAGGATATGCCGGAGAAACTAAAGTTCTTTGATCTAAAAGCGAAGAAATACTTTGAAACAGACAACTACGAAGTAGTAGTAAAGGAAACCAAGAGAGGCAAAATCAAAATAGCTTTTGCCGTTAGCCCATATACTGGCAAGAAGTTTGCTAGAATACTCGGTCCCGCGAAGTAGGAGTGGTTTTCGGTAAATAAGGTAATTTATTTTTACTTTTTTCTCTTAGTTCTCATGACCATTAGGTTCCTGTACATATACTCGTAGGTATTTCCCTAGTGAACTTCTCTTTGAGCATAATTATTTTTTCAAGGGATTCTATAAAGTAGTCTATTTCCTCAAATGTATTGTACAAATAGTAACTAGCTCTCACGGTTCCTTTTAATCCAAGTCTATAGTGAAGTGGGTGAGCACAGTGCATTCCTGTTCTTACGGCTATGCCGAATAAATCAAGTGATGCTCCAGTTGTATGGTGGTTTAAATCCTTTACGTTAAAGGCTATGACTCCTGTTTTATGATGTGGGTTTCTTGGACCATAGTACTCGAGTTCCTCGCCTAGTTCCTCGAATCGCTTTAAGGTATATGCAACTAGTTCAACTTCATGGTTTCTTATATTCTCCATTCCTATTCGAGAAAGATACTTAACAGCTTCAGCTAAACCCACTGCTTCAACAATGTTTGGTGTTCCAGCTTCAAATCTCCATGGTAAATCATGCCATACAATGGAATCTAGAGTTACGTCTTTTATGGTATCTCCCCCAACTTTAAACGGCTTCATTTCCTCAAGTACATCTTCTCTACCCCATAAAACACCTATGCCTGTGGGACCAAGCATTTTATGCCCGCTGAAAGCCAGGAAATCCACCTCTAATTCTCTAACGTTGGTGGGTACGTGTGGTACACTCTGTGCTCCATCAGCTACTACTATGGCTCCAACTTCATGTGCTAATCTAGCTATTTTCCTAGCTTCATTTATTGTTCCGAGAACATTGCTAGCAACAGGGAAAGCTACTATCTTGGTTTTATTTGATATTTTTTCCTCGAGTTCCTCATATTTCAAGTAGCCCTCATTATTAATATCTACGTATTTAACTCTGGCCCCCTTCAACTGAGCAATTAATCGCCATGGAAGCATGTTGCTGTGATGATCCATTATTGTTACTATTATTTCATCTCCTTCCTTTAAATTCCATAACCCCCATCCATATGCAATGGCATTTATGGCTTCCGTAGTATTACTTACAAATATAACTTCTCGCCACGAGTACGCATTAATAAACTTGGCGACGATTTCATGTGATTCTTCGTATTTTTGACTAGCTTCTTGGCTTAGAGTATGTAAGCCTCTATGAACATTAGCATAGTGTTTTTTCATGAATTCCTCCATAGCTTCAATTACTTGTATAGGCTTCTGCGTAGAAGCAGCATTATCGAAGTAAACTATTTTTCTTCCATTAATAGTTCTCTCCAGTATTGGAAAATCCTTTCTAATTTCATCAGGGTCAAGCATTCATCACACGCCTTAAATAAAATTGAGTTGTATGCCTATTTATTTTTAGCAAATAACAGGTATTTCAATCCGCATAGACGCCTCTCATTGTGTTATTTTGCAATGAATTTAGGACAGCAACTCCTATTAAGGTGATTATTGTTTTTATTAACCATGGTGCCTGCATGTCAACAATTAAACGAGGTGTGTTACTAAGGGAAAAATCTGGTTTAATGGAGGGGCTTCTCGCGCGTTTTTATGAATGGCGGAATAATGTACCTAGTAATGTAGATAACATGAGTCCTGCTGTAGAAACAATTATTTTTAAGCTAAGTAACACTTGGATAGGTAAACCCGATGATAGACTGAAGAGAAATCATTATATTCTCGAGATCAAAGGATATATAAAAATCGATGAAAGAGGCTTATACAGATTTCACATCGTATCAAATGGTGGAATAAGATTTTGGATTAACAACTCGCTTTTAGTCGATTCATGGGTTCCCCGATTACAAAAAAACATCAGTAGCACTCTGCAGTTAAGTAAACTCTACAACAAGATAAGGATTCTATACTATAATTATGAAAAACTAGGAAGATTGGAGGTTTTATGGGAAAGAATAGGTGGAAAACCAGTTGAAATTCCACATAAAAATCTCTTCTTTTCAATCGGTAAATACGTATTCTTTACCAATATACCGGATAATTTTACAGTTGTTATTACTCCCGTGGAGTACTCTAGGATATCCGAGATAAAGAAATGTGTAAGTATCAATGGTATTTGTACCCTGGAACTAGGTGAAGACGAACAACCGCTCGATTGCCTAATTTCAGTACTTAATGAGAATGGAGAGCTTGTTTTTAGGTCAACTGAGCCCTTTACACTTTGGGGAGGTGACGTGTACAGATTTGATTTCCAGAGTTAAATAATTCCAGTTTATCTACTCCTTTAATTTGTATATTTCCACATTTTTCACGGCTGAGTTGATAACTTCTATTAGTGCAAAATATCCTTTCATGAGAGGACCAGGATGTACTATTGTTGTTCCATCGACCCCAACTACTCCGCTATGTTCATGTATATGTCCGGTGATCCAGAGCAAGGGCTTCAACTTAGTTAGATATTTGGCGAAAACTCGTGATCCAACGTTAATGCCGCTGATTTCATCGAAGTACCCAGATATGGGTTGGTGTGTAACCATGATCAACCTTTCTTTCTGATGAATTAGATCAACCGTTCTCAGCATTTCTTCGAATTCTTCATCACTATATTCTATCAAAGTATTAAATGGCGTAATTCCGCTTCCACCTATTCCATAGAATATGTAACCTCCTACTTCTATTATTCTCGAATGTATATTGATAATATTGCCTCCAACTTCCTTGATCTCCATAAGATCCGGGGGATCACAGTTGCCCGGAACAAATAATACTCTAGAACCTAGTAATTCCCTTATTTTCCTCAAAATCTTCAGAGCGATATCAACATTTTTGAAGTAGGTTAAATCCCCGGCTACAACAACTACTTCGGGGATAAACTCCATTTCCTTTAGCATTAACTTCAAGCCGTTAACTTTGCTGATTTTTTCGTGAACATCACTAATAGCTAATATGTTCATGGTATTTGCAACCTCGTATCTTAATTAATAACCTAAAAATCTTAATAGACGCTGTTCATCTATAATTTGTTAAAGCTATGTGCATAGTGCTTTAGGCGAATAAAATGGTTAAATGTAGCTACTGCGGTAAGCCAGCTGTATATATCAACAAGGTGGGCAATATTGCTTATTGCCGTCAGCATTTCATAGAGTACTTCGAACATAAAGCAAGAAAAACAATTAGAAAATACAACATGATAAAGCCCGGCGATCATGTATTAATTGGGGTTAGTGGAGGCAAGGACTCGATGGCATTGCTGCATTTCCTACTTAAATTGAAGAAGAAAATGCAGAGACTTGAAATAACGGCTGTTCTTGTCGATGAAGGCATAAGTGGTTATCGTGAAAAAACTATTCCTAACCTTGTTAATTACGCGGAGAAATACGGAGTTAAGTACATTATAGCTAGCTTCAGGGACTACATAGGGGCAACTCTCGACGATATTGTAAAAACAAGTTTTCAGAATAATCTACCGTATATGCCATGTAGCTACTGCGGTGTATTTAGAAGATATGTTCTAAATAAAGTAGCTAGGGAAATTAATGCAAACGTTATAGCAACTGCTCATAACATGGATGATATTGTTCAAACTTATTTAATGAATCTAGTGAGCAATAGCTGGGATAGAATAGTATCATTGGGGCCCGTTAGATCATCGAGTGAGGAATACATAGTGAAGAGAATAAAGCCGTTCTACGAGTTATCCGAGAAAGAAACAGCTCTATATGCATTGTTAAATAACTTGATTCAACCAGATTTCAATCAGTGTCCATATGTTAAGTACAACATTAGATTCACCATTAGAAAACTAATCAATGAGCTCGAAGACAAGTACCCTGGTTCAAAGTACGGATTGCTTAGAAGTCTTTTAAACATAATTAATATGCAAAACAAATTTAAGATCTATGAGAAAAAGTATAAAACATGCCTATTATGCGGCAACCCCTCGTCACACTCTGTTTGCAAAGCATGCTTATTTAGAGCTAAATTAAACCTATTAAATACGGAGCAATATAATAAACTCGCTGAAATAACATCAAGTGATACCGAGGTAGCACGTGCATTGAAAAGTTAAAATTGTATTGTGGAAATACAGGAATTAAACCAGTGGTGGAAGAATGATCTTGGAATTGCTGGGTAAATACGGTTACATAGGCTTATTAATAATTGCACTGGTATCAAATGCTATCCCGTATTCAACTGTTCCATACCTTATATTTTTGGCTCCATTACTATCCCAATTAAGAGGATTAAGCCTGGTTCTCTCCGTACTAGCTTTAACTCTAGGTGCAACTCTCGGGAAAATAATAGTATATATCATTGGAAGGTCGCTTTCAAGAGCGAAAAAAATGAAAGCATTTGTTAGCAACGTATCAGACTTCGTGAATAAACATAAGAAATCCGTTTTCGTCATGGTGTTCTTGGTTGCCGCTTTGCCTTTACCTGACGATGTGTTTATTATACCAATTGGTTCGTCTAAATATAGTTTGTTGTATTTTACAATTGCATTGTTCTTTGGAAAATTAATTGTTACGTCTTTGACCGCGGTGTATGGTGTATTCGCGGTATACATACTTGAGGGAGTAATAGGTCTTCCTCCAATAGTTAGTATACCTTTAATGCTACTAATCACTATATTAATAATGCTTGTTATTGGTAAAATAGACTGGATCATAGTTGAGAAAACATATAATGAGAAGGGATCTATGGCAGCTTTGATTTACATCATAAGATCTATTATTGAAATAGCTATATTAAAACCGATCGTCAAGTTTATATCACTCTTTCATAATAAACGTAGTTGGAGATGAGGAGGAACCCGGGAGATTGAGTACAGACGATGAATGGATAATGTGATAGCGGGCTCCGATCCATTGAGATTGATCCATAACCTAGATCCTTATAAGTAGAGCCCCCATAAAGAATATAAGAGCGGACATCATTATCACTCCTTCGTAACTTATAAGGGAGTAAATTATCCCCGAAATCATTGTGGCAGTAAAACCTGTTAGTTCCCCCATGACTAGGTAACGGGCGCTCTCGGCTTTTCCAAGGGATTCTATGTACATCGAATATAATGCTACATCTATTCTGTTATTAAAGTATATTATTAGACCCAGTATTAAAGAGATCCAAATATTAGCTGTTTTAAACGCCTGTACAACGAAGAGAAATGGTATTAACCCTCGTGCAATCATGAACAAGTAGGCTTTCATGCCGATTTCGAAGGGTATTAAAAGATCCATTATCAGCATTAGCCTTGCTAAACCATAAATCATCAACATGCCTCCGGAGGGTAGACCGAGGTATTTACTAAGGTAAATTGGAAGCTGAATAAGCAAAATAGCGTTAGCAAACCTGAAACAGATTAATGAGGCTAGAATACGCTCTGGCTTGATGTACTTGGTTTTTGTGAATAAGGTTTTTAAATTCGCTCTTCTAAATAAGGATCCATTGTTGCTGGTCAGCAAAGTGTACACTACTAGGTTATCCGTAATAATGTTTTCAATTCTTCTTAATCCAACTTCTAATTTGTAAAGTGTTCTCTCAATCTTTAACGATGGATCACGTATCACTAAGTACGTTAAGAACACTGGCATTAACAGGATCAGCGCGAAAACATATATATTAGATAAGATTTGCTTTACTCCCGTCGATATAACTAGGAGTAGTAAAGCTTCAGAGATAATAGTTATAACCGCTCTCTGAACCAAAAGCTTCCGCCACTGTATGCTCGGATAAAACTCGTGGATGTAGGCGTTAATGGAGGTTCTTGCAAATGCCTGCATAATGGAATAGCTTATATACATTGAAACTAAGATAATCGTACTATATGTACCAATGTATCTAGCTAACAGCACATTATATAATGAAAACCATAATAAGCTCATTAAGATCTGAAGTTTTATTTTCCCTCTATCCGCCAATTTGCTTCCAATAAATAATCCAAGAATGTAGATGATATATGATAATGCGTTTAATAACCCTAGGTATACTGCACCTACGCCCCCCAAAGATACAGCTACAATGTCCGTAAATATATCAATAACATTGGCTATTGCTAGCGTTATTGCTAATAACATAAGCATTAACATTACTAAATACCCCTAGAGTACCCTGTAATATCAGATCACATTTTTAAGTCCACAGGTTCACGGCTGAAGTTCTCGTTTTTACTTTTGGATCGGGAAACGAATTGGAGTAAGATAGTAGTCTATGCCCATTCCTTGAATTGATCGTACCTTTTAATTTGGATCTCCTTGTTGTCAACATATACTCCGGGATTAGTATTAGCCGCAACTCCAATAACGGCGTAGTCTATGTTAAAATACTCCAATTCCTTAATGAGATTA
>JAUQPA010000024.1 GCA_030550615.1 Thermoproteota archaeon
TCTAATATGCCACTGAAATAACCAGATAAAATCCCCATGAATAAACCTATTGTAGAGGATATAACAGCGGATAGTATTCCAACTAGGAGAGTGGATTTCAACGCGTATAAGTTTAATGAAAACAAATCCCTCCCCATTTCATCAGTTCCAAATAAATGCGTAAATGATGGAGGCTTCAAGATGCTGGATGGATCAGTATCATAAACCCCGTATGGAGCTATGTATGGAGCAATTAGAGCCAAGACTATGAATAAACAAGTGATAATCAAGCCAGCTTTCATTTCACTATTTCTTTTGATAACATAGAGAATATTCATAGTGTTGTTTCGGTAAAAACTATTCCTATTGCCCACCAGCCCTCACCCTGGGATCCAGGATACCGTAAAGTAGATCTGCAATAGTATTCGCTAATACAACTGAAATTGATATAATTAAAAATGAACCCTGGAGAAGAGGGTAATCTCGGTTCATGACGGCATCATATATCAACCTACCAACACCGGGCCATGCGAAAACAGTCTCGGTTAAAACAGCGCCTGCAACAGATGTACCTATAGCTATAGCGCTCATGCTGAGAATAGGTAGAGACACGTTTTTCAGGAGAACCCTCATGAAAATTCTCTTCTCCGAGTATCCAATCGCGTAGCTAGCTTTGACGAAATCCTCGGTTGAAATATCAACTAGAGCGGACCTCGTGATCATGGTGAAGCTACCGTAGCTGACTAAAGTAAGCGTTACAAACGGCAGTAACATGTGCGTGAGGAGGTCAGCTATTTTATCAATTAAACCACTATATTGAACACCGTAATTATACATACCTGTAACTGGTAACCTTAGGAAATATATCGAGAGAATAATTAGTAAGCCGCCCAGCCAGTATGTGGGTAAAGTGTATAGTACAAGCGAGAAACCAGATATGAATTTGTCAATGAAATTATTTTTCTTCCAAGCGGAAATACTGCCGGTAACTACTCCTAGTAGAATCGAGCAAATAGTTGATGGAATAAGTAATATCAATGTATTAACGAGGCGTTCTATGAGAATACCCGAGACTGGTTGCTTGTAGTAAAATGAGATACCTAGATTACCCCTAAGCGCATTTATGATGTATATGAAGTACTGCTCCCATAAGGGTTTATCCAAGCCAAAAACTCTCATTAAGTAATCTACTTGATCCTTATTCAACCTAGGATCTCTGAACATCAATGAAATCGGATCACCAGGCAATAACCTGAACATAATGAAAGCTAATGTAAATATAAGCAGAATGGATATAATAGTTGAAAAAATCTTTCTTATTAAATAAGAAAACATATTATTCACCTTCTCCTAGTAACAAGGAGGTATCCAGCAACAACGGCAACCGTGGCCACTACTACGGCAATTAATGCCAACATCATTGTTTGATCGCTTGTTTGAGCAACAGGAGCCTGCAACGTGGATTCTACTTGCTGGGGGGTAATCGACGATGTCTCAGTTAGTCTTACATTTAGGAATGTTGTCCAATCATTTCCACCAAATGGGCCGCCAGGCCAGTCGTAGTTAAACCCGGTGAATTTAGTGTTGTGAGCTTGAATAGGCTCTACTTCGCACAGGTTTATATATGGTAGATCATTATAGAGTATCTCCTGGAGTTTATATGCAATGGAGAGTAGTTCATTAAATGTTTTAGCTTCAAATAGCTTCTCGTATAGTTCATCGTACTCCGGGTTGCTGTAACCTGAATCTGATGTACCTGTGAGCTTCCTACCTGTTACAAATACATCGAATATCGTCACGTCATCGGGCCCAACGTTCCAATCCCATAGGTCAATATCATGACCTAGTATGGTTTTACCATCTTTATTTTGCCATATAATAGCGCTCATGCTACCAGTATCCATAGCTTTAACCTCTGCGTAAACTCCTATCTGCCTCCACATGTTAGCTATTAGTTGAGCAGCGTTAACGGCTTCGGGGAATTTACTTGGAACGAGTATAGTATATCTCAGCTCAATACCATCAGGGGAAACTCTTACTCCCTTGGAACCAAGTTTATAACCTGCGTCTTCAAGAATTTTTGAAGCTAATGTTAAATTGTATTCATATAATTTGAGATTCCAGTTGTAGAACATGTTCGAGGTTGGTACAACACTAGCTATGGGCTTGGAGTAACCATGCCATGCGACATCACATACATAAGATACGTTTGTCGCGTGTGCGAGAGCTAATCTAACAGCTTTATCTTTTAGAGTCGGGTTGCCGGTTCCCTCCGGGTCAACGTTGAATGCAATGTAGAAGTACATGACGCCGGGGGATTTGAAAACTTTGAATTGAGGATTATTAGCTAGCGTATCGTAGAGCGCCATAGGTATATATGGACCCACAGCGTCTATATCACCTGCTAATAGAGCGTTAGTTGCACTAGTTACATCAGGATAAAGTTTTATTATTATTCTGCTTACTTTGGGTAGCATCCATGGATAGTAGAAATTACTGTAAGGTTCTAACACAATGTACTGTCCTTCCTTATAGTCAACAACTCTGAGGGGTCCTGATCCTATGGGTGGATATGCGTTATAGGTGGATGGATCACTGATATTAGCCCATATGTGCTTGGGAACTATTGTTATTGTGCTCGCCGCTTGAGATAGGAATAAAGGTATTGAAGTAACGTTA
This sequence comes from Thermoproteota archaeon, assembly GCA_030550615.1. Classification (GTDB taxonomy): domain Archaea; phylum Thermoproteota; class Thermoprotei_A; order Sulfolobales; family Desulfurococcaceae; genus UBA285. The sequence continues at coordinate 2,659 of JAUQPA010000024.1, forward strand.
AACTCTATGGTGTATTCATCTATTATCCTCATGGATCTAATTGTTTTAACATTAGGTGCCCTGGTGGACCATGATTGATTAGCCAAATAGAAGCTGTATTCGACATCGTAAGCTGTAACAGGTTTTCCATCGTGAAAAGTAGCGTTTTTAACTAAACTGAATCTAATAACGTCTTCTCCAATAATGCTCCATGACTCAGCTAGATCCGGTACATAACTAGTGTAGTTGATTGTTGGTCTCACTAATCTACTATACACGTTTAAAGTAGCCCATGTTGAAATCATTGTATACGTTGTAAATGGATTAAATGTATCAAAAGACGTCCCGCCCCAGCCAACTCTAAATACAACTTGTTGAGCATTAGATAACTGTACGATAGGCGTTAATTCAAGTACAAGCGATATTATTAATAAACCAACAATAGTGATTTTTCTTATGTAGTTCATGTATTTCAACCCATGATCCATTTATTGCCTATAGCATGCTGAAACTATACAATGGAACATGTTTTTATTGTTTGTGGTTTTTTTGTTACGTTCTATTGTGCTTGACGTGAAGTTAGGAACATATGTGTTGTATATGTAACATATAAAAACAGGGCTATTTATTTAAGCATGAAGTAAAGGGGGTTTACTTGAGTAAAGCGTCTATTAGTGAACTGGTTAGATCAATACTAGAGATCTCGCCTTGCATTGTTGAAAGCATTGAAAAAGGTTATGCTAATTACACAAGGTTAGCGAACTTAATAGCTGAAATAATTAGAAGTCGCTATAATACAAGTTGCAACCCGGAAGCTGTTAAAATGGCTATTCTAAGAACAAGAAATAGAATACATTTATATCCACAATTTCGCAAGATAATGGAAATTCTTGCATCTACAAGTATTGAAGTTAAAACAAACCTTGTAATTTTAACATACGATGTTACTTTATTTAAGGACATTGCGAGATTAGCAAGCGAGTTAGCTGGTAAAACTAGATTTCTATCCATAACGCAGAGCGTTGGCAACATAACTATTATTACAAACATGGAGATCTACGATTACATAAAGAAAAACATCAAAGCGGAGCCACTACTAGACATCATGGATGTATCCGCGCTGATATTGGTTAGTCCACCGGAAAACATTAAAACACCTGGATTCATAGCCTACATAACCATGATTCTTGCACAACAGGGGATCAACATTATTCAAATAGTGTCGGCGCATAACGATACAATACTAGTTATAGATAAGCAAGATGCTGTGCGGGCATTCAACATAGTTGAAAGGTTGATTGAGGAATCGAAGAGAACAGTGGACAGGACAAGAGTTGAGCACGAAAAATGAGTAACAGAGTTTATTTTTAACTAAAATAATCCTTGGAAATTTGTTTAGACCCGGGATTCTAATCATCGAAGTTTAAGATTACTAGGTTAATGCTTGTGATTACGGTTTAAGAATTGCTTGAGAAATAAAAGAGCAAAATTACGCGCGAATATAAAGTTGGATGAGAATATTACTTTATTGATTTAGTTGCGATTCAATAGAGGGATTTGAATTGAAGAAGATAATTTATACTAGTAATGCACCAAGACCTATAGGACCATATAGTCAGGGTGTATGTGTTAATGGTTTACTATTCATATCAGGTCAAATACCGATAGATCCTGCTACAAATAGCCTAGTTGAAGGAGATTTTAAATCCAAGGTGGAAAGAGTATTGGAGAATGTCAAAGCAATAGTGGAGGCAGCTGGTGGAAAAATAAATGATATCGTTAAAGTCACAGTATTCCTCAGGGATATATCTAAATTCCAGGAGTTCAACGAGGTATACTCAAAGTACTTTGGGGAGAACCCACCTGCTCGAAGCGTAATTGAAGTAAGTAACCTGCCGAGAAATGTTGATCTCGAAGTAGAAGCAGTAGCTTATATTCACGAATGCAAGTAAAAATCTGCCTTATTAAGGATGTATTACAAATGTTTAAATTGGAAAATAATCTTCAAGATTAAAGGGGTCTAAAATACGGTTCGTAAATAAAACTTGGAAGCTGATTGAGGAGTATTCAGCTTCCATAAACCTACCTAGTGAAGTAATCAATAATGCTAAATGGATTGCCGAAAAAGCTATACTAGTGAATATTGCATTAGGATATAAGCCGGAGGAGATAGCGGCTGTAAGTATATATGTAGCATGTAGAAGAAACAGGGTTCCTCTTCTTCTCAAGGAGGTTATTCGAGTGGCTAAAACATCTAAAGCTAAGGTTAGAAGCCTGTATCGAAGAATAATTCATTATCTCGAATTAAAACCCCCTATCCCGGATCCAGCCGATTACTTAGTTAAGAGACTGGCTCCTACAATAAAAGTTAGTAGTGATGCCTTGGCGAATGCACTTGAAATAATAAATAAAGCTAAGAATGCTGGAGTTCTCCACGGTAAAAACCCAAGTGCAGTGGCGGCAGCGGCGTTATATTTAGCAATGGTTAATAAAAGCAAGAAAATAAGTATAAGTAGGCTTGCTAGATTAGCTGGAGTAACATCTGTTACTGTGAAAAACATCTTAAAAGTAATCACGCCCATAGTTAAATCCACATGAAGAAAAATAATGGAAATTTAGAGGAAATTTAGATCAGGGGGTTGGGACATGTCCTCGAAGAACATAGATTACTTGGATTTGATGAATAGAACCAAAGAATGCCTAAATAAATTAGGATTAGATACTTTGGAAATATGGATAACACCTGTTAGAAGCGGTTATATAGTTGAACTTCAACCTACTCAAGACAAGAAATCCGTGGATAAACTAGCTCAGTGCTTAAAGGAGTTCTTCAACGTGGGTGTATTCATCAAGGAGTATACTTATGGATCAGTTGTTTTAATAAAAACATAAATTCTTCCACGGTACTTTATTAAAATAGGGGGTATTTTTGAAATTTATGCCTAAATCCCGTCCTTTAAGACAAGAACACTATAGGTGGATGCGCGAAGGAACTCCTAACTTCAACGATAAGGTATTCCAGTACATATCCGAGTTGGAAATAATTGCGAAAAAGGATGTGAAATGGGTTTATTCATCCACGCCTATAATGAAGGTAATCGAGGAAATGGCGCATTCGTATAGAAGCCTCGTTGTTCTTTCCCAGAGCGGATTATTCAGTGGACTAATTACAGCTATGAGAGTAGTTGAATACCTAGGAGGAGGCGATTTATTCGAAATAGTTGCAAAAAGACACTACTACAATATATTCTCAGCTTTAAATAAAGAGCCAGTTGAAAACATAATGGTGAAAAACCCAGTGGTAGTTTACGTGGATGAAGGCATTAAAGAAGCCTTATCGAGAATGATAACTTATGGAGCAGGCGTCATACCTGTTCTTGAACGGAACGGGAAAATATATGGTATACTCACGGAGCATGACTTAGTCAAGTACCTAGCAGGCGTGGTTTCCATTGGGTTAAAAATAAAGGAAGCAATGTCTACCCCGGTTGTAACTATAGCGGAGAACTCTACTCTAAGAGAAGCCATGGAGAAAATGGTTAAATTTGGTTTCAGAAGATTGCCAGTTGTAGATAGGGAAGGAATGATTAGTGGTTTAATTACAGCGATAGATATTGTTAGAGAGTTTGGAACACATAATATAGTGAGAAGAATAAATAGCGAGGATATTCGCGATATATTAACTCTACCCGTTTCGGAAATAATGGTAAAAGACGTTGCAGTGGTTCACATGGATGACGATTTAGCTGATGCTGTGAGCACGATGCTCAGTAAGAACATCAGCTCCGTGTTAGTAATAGATGATGAAGGCGCCCTTAAGGGAATAGTGACCGAGAGGGATGTTCTATATGCTATAGTTGCCCCGAAATAACTCATCGTCTTTTTAGGTTTGAATTTCTCTATTACAATACTAGGTTTTGCTCATGAATAATGAACCTAGGTTCATAGTTGACACAATGCTAGGTACAGTTGCAAGATGGCTCCGGATTCTTGGGTATGATACTGTTTACGATAAAAGCGCTGAAGATTGGCAGATCATTAGAAGAGCTGAGCTTGAAAAAAGAATTATCGTAACACGTGATAGAGGATTACATATCAAAGCGATCAAAAGTGGATTAAAGAGTATTTTACTCTGGGAGGATGACATGCCGGATCGGCTTGCACACATAGCACTCGTATCAGGTATACAACTAGGCATAGATTTTAATAGAACTAGGTGTCCCGAGGACAATACTATTCTCGTTAAAGCAGAAAAAGAGAAAATCAAGAGCAAAGTCCCGCCGGGTGTTTACAGTGTTCACAATGATTTCTGGGAGTGCCCGAGGTGTGGAAAAGTTTATTGGATAGGAAATCACTGGAGACAGATCGAAAAAATACTTAAGGAGGCTAGGGATAAACTAGAGATATTAAAAGTTAAATCTCGATTGTAGGTATAGCATACTTTGGATGAAAGAATGAGCATTATACATCCATCGGAGTTAAACATTGAGGAAGGTATTTACCTTGTTAAACTGGCAAGAAAAGCCATCGAGGAGTACTTATCGACTGGAAGACGTATAAAAATAACAGATATTCCAAGCGATAAACTATTGAGACCAGGAATGGCTTTCACGACTCTCGAGAAAATCGAGCAAGCCACAGGTAAAACGAGTTTACGTGGATGCATCGGCTTTCTTTCCCCAATACAGAGCCTTACTGATTCAGTCATAGAATCAGCTATAGAAGCTGCAGTAGGAGACCCTAGGTTTACTCCAGTTGATATATCAGAGATGGATAGCATCATAGTTGAAGTAACTATATTATCCGAACCCGTCAAAATAGAGGTAAATAATAGATACGAGTTACCTAAGCGTATAATCATAGGTAAGCATGGATTAATCATCGAGAAAGGATGGTTTAAAGGCACATTATTACCCGTCGTTCCAATAGAATACTGCTGGGATGAAGAAACCTTTCTCGCTGAAACATGTCTCAAAGCCGGGCTTAAACCAGACTGCTGGCTTGATTCTTTAACTAAGGTGTATTATTACGAGGGCAGAGTTTTCAGAGAAGCATCGCCTAGAGGCAGTGTTCATGAAAGAGATATGAGTAAAGAATACAGAGAATTGTGCCTAGGGGAAAACCCCCTAAATTTCACAGTACTTAAACCACATAACAATATTAAGCTTTGATCGAACGCGCTCTCTTAACTTAATTCAAAATCCAGGAGAGTGGATAATCTATTAATTAAACTAGGAGATCACCATATAAAACCCTTAACTCCCTAGTGGAAAGAATTCGAAGATTCAACATTGATTTAATATCGTGTTTCGATTTATAATTAAAGGTGGATTATTTGAAAATCACAATTAATGACATATTAAATGTTCCATATGAAAAAGCATTAAATGAAATACATCAATTTATTTCAATGTATTTAAGTGAAGTCGGCGTTATGAGAGTTGTTTTTGGTTTAAGTGGGGGACTAGACTCATCTGTTTTACTTTCCGTCTTAGCAAGAATTCTTCCACCTGAGAACATCACGGCTTTAATAATGCCGGATACTCGTGTAACGCCGCCCGAGGATATCGAGGATGCTGTTTCGCTTGCAGTTAAATATGGAGTAAAATATCACGTAATTCACATTGATTCAATAGTGGACTCATACTCGGCTATGGGTTTTTTCAATCTGCATGATAATCTGCCAACCGGCAATCTCAGAGCCCGTGTTCGAATGAATATACTATACTACTATGCTAACAAGTATAATGCTCTTGTGGTTGGTACAAGCGATAGAAGTGAAATGTTAATTGGATATTTCACGAAATATGGGGATGGTGCAGCAGATGTTTTTCCACTAGCGTGTCTATATAAAACTCAGATACGTGAACTAGGTAAACTATTAGGGTTACCTGCTAAAATAATCTATAAGCCAAGTGCACCTAGGTTATGGAGAGATCACACCGCGGAAGGTGAAATAGGATATAAGTACGATGAGATAGATCTAGCTTTATATGCATTATTTGACCTTAACATGTCAATAGAGGATGCAGTAGAAGCTACTGGTTTACCACGTGAATTATTTGAAAAAATATTGTTCATGCATAGGAGAAGTAGGCATAAAAGAATGAACCTAGTGATCCCCTGTTTACCCTGGCTTAAATCGCCTATTCGCGAGATTTAACGTATATGTATACTATGAATGGTTTTTCATCGACTTTGACAACTTCGGGATCAGAATACAGGGTTATTCTTCTGGGTTGAAACGATGCTGCTAAAGAAATACATGCATTGTCTATTTTCACAACTACTTCGTAGGCTTCACGAGTGTTTCTAGGAGTTTTGATCAATAGACTTTTTCTCTGTTCTAATACATCTACTTTCAAATCACCGTATTTAACATCCTGATTTCTTATCACGAGAACGCCTGGGTAATCGAGCGATATATCCGGCGAAGACGCTGTTTCTAATTCACCTTGAATCCCCGCGTATTTGTTTACATGGATAACTCCATTAACTCTATCCTGGAGAAATAATTCTGTTGCATGATATGGTCTACCGTCTACTTCGATAATCCCCTCTCTTATCCTAATTCTCGTCACAAAGAACCCCTAATTCGTAGAATTAAAATTCTGGATTAAAAGATTAATTATCCATTATTCCCTACTCTGTGTTAACTTCAGCAACTTTATCTACCACCTTCATGAATCTGCCATTGGCTGGTTGATATATGAGAGTGGTAACCTGGTTGTTTTCGACGAACCTACATCCCCAGAGCGTTAACTCGTTGGATTTCTCCGAGCATATTTTAAGGGCTTGATCATACTCCACTGTGTTTATATTGAGGCTTTGTCTTAACAATGAGATTTCATTTATTAATCTACTGTTATTTTCCGCAATAGACTCGAGTATTTGTGTATAGATTATAACGGAGTCGTATCCCAGACTGAAAACCGGGGTAACGTATTCACCACGCCAGGTTAGTGAGAGCACAGGTCTTTCTCTTCTATTCGTATACTGTAGTTTTTGTTCATTACTAAGGATCATTACGTCAAATCCCTTTTTCTCCACGTATTTCACGAAACTGGAGCTAATGGGATTCAATACCGTAACTCGTGAACCAGGTGAATATTTTTCTAATGCTATCAAGAATAACTCCTCTGGTGTGAGGTATCCGAGTGATCTTAGATAAATAGAAATTGATGCCCCATCATGACTTAAAAGAACGCCTAAATCGGCGCCTAGGGCATCAACAACTTTTCCAATTTTATTCATAGTGTCGCACATTGGGTATTTCAAGACGTGTGGTCCTCCGATAATAGTCTGATCAATCCTGAGGGTTCGGGAAAGCTCAGCCAAGATGATGTCTATTGGCTCAAAATCCGGGCCAATAACTATGCTCTGCTTGCGCGATGAGATAACGTCTCCTTTGACAAAGGATGAAACAGCGGCAGCGTATAATTTATGCATGTATTCCGCGTAGTATATCCAACCCACTTCCTGCGGTTCTTCGACGTTTTTGTCCAGGATCTCTAGAATATCCTTTAGATCTCCGCCCAATAACTCTGTCCCTGGAGATGAATATATCCTAATTAATACACCCATTTTGCTCGGGTCATATGAAACCATGAAACCCATTTTTGCACCAAATCTCTTAATAGCGTAGGTTATTTCACCCGTTAAAGATGCATGGAAATCCATTACCTCAGCACCGCTAGACATTACTCCCGCTGTTATTGCTCTTTTAAGCATTCTCGATACTCGAAGCGAATCCCTCCCGCTGACAACCAGGTTTCTGACTCCCGCAATTTGACCAATTGCTGCACCGATTTTTATTGCTTTTTCAAGCGTGATGTCTTTGAATGCTCTACCGTGTATTCTCATATGGTGACACCGTTGAACAAGGTTCGATTACCGAGTTATATATATCTTTCTCAATATTGCAACCAGTACCTATTATGGAGGAGATTACTTTAACTGTGTTTTTGATAGTTGCGTTATTCATTATGACGGAGTTATGTATTATCGTGTTTTCTCCTATATGGGTATTATGCCATGCTATCGAGTAAGATATCTTTGAGTTTTTCTCGACGATAGTGTTATCTTCTAAGACAACATAAGGACCCACGATCGCTCCATTCTCTATTACTACATTTCTTCCAACGTAGACGGGTGGATGTAAAATTCCGTTGGTTTTTGATTCAGCGGAAAGATATATTCCTCTTGATACCTGTTTACCTCTTGGGCTCCATCCCTCGATCTTTCCGCTTATTAGATCCCACATAGCCTCTTTATAGACTTCAACTCTACCAATATCATTCCAGTAGGTGTTTCGAGGTGCAATCCAACCTCGCACAGCATAACCTGTTTCCAGCAAGTAGGGGAAAACATGTCTACCAAAATCCATTAACCCGGTATTTTCCAAGAGTATGTCAACGATATCTTCTTTGAAAGAATATATCCCGGCATTTACTAGGTTACTGTGAAACCCAGGACTCTTAACTGCGTGGAAAGCTATAGACAACAGGTATATTTCCAGTGAAGGCGGTTTCTCACAGAATAGTATTACGTTGGAGTTTTCATCTAAATAAACCAAACCGTAAGGTAGGGGATTATCAACTTCCTTGAGGACAATAGATGCTATAACACCACTCTTCACGTGGTTTTCGAGGAAAACCATGTATGGAATATTTGTTACAACATCCCCCATAGAAACCAGGAAGTAGTTTTTACCTTTAATTAACCCAGCAACGAGTCTAACAGCATCAGCCGTATCCTTCGAGTCGAGTAAAACAGGTTTTACGAGTTTCTCTCCACTATAGTAATTAACTATTTGTTCACCAAGATATCTAGCTGTAATAATGATTTCATCGAAGCCACTTTGAATTAAGGTTTCAATAACATAGTCGAGTAATGGAGCTCCTGCAAATGGAACCATGGGCTTGGGAACAATTTTAGTGAGAGGATACAGTCTAGAACCCACTCCACCAGCTAATACAATTGCGGTGGGCAAACTCCCACATGTTAATTTTTACGTATCACAAGAAAAATACTTTATAAACGGTGGCTTAAGTGGTGATCGATCAGTACGGAATAACAGGAACTTTTCCGAACTTACCCAATTCGACCAGATCACCTGGTTTGGATTGAACTGGAATAGCTCTAAATGACATAGGTTTTGATTTAACGCGACTCAGAGCCATTTCACTAGCTATCATTAATGCTAATTTAGATTCATCTTCGGGCACAACGATCATGTCAACTCCCGCTACACATGTCGATGCATAGAACAGAAAGTCGCGTGCTTTGATTAATCCAGCAGCACCATACTCCAGTAACAATGCATCTTCAGCATAGGGTAGCATTACCTCGTTGAAACCGGTTCTCAATAATTTGTTTGAGTATAGGTCAATGTATTTATTTAAGATCCACGTGAAATACAATGAACCAGGCTCCAGAATTCTGAATCCAAGCATGTTGTATAATTCAACAATACTGTTTTCCATCCAAGGGGAAAGACTGTAATCTATGTAAACAGGTAGCTTAGTTAGTTCGTTAACTAGTATTGCTACTCGTTGAAACTCTTCGAAAACTTTAACAAAAGCATTCTCAATGGTGTAACCTAATTGAACATAATAAATTAGGTGTTTCGGGTAAATGAATGATAACCCTATGGATCTATGACCTCTGCTACTAGAGTCTGGGAAGTACGGTGTCTGAAAACTCTCATCGTGAAATCCTATAGATATTCTCGTTGAAGCCGCTGGATCTTTTTCCGATGCTTTGTGTATCACCCTAGAGAAAAATCTTGCTTTATCCAAGTTAGGATCTTGGTTGTATATCAACGGTACATAGAGTCCGTTTTCAGCTAGTTGGACAATATCTTCAAGTGTCAAGTTTTTCGAGTATCCAATGCTTATTAATATGTCTTTGCGGGCATGATTTATTAACTCATGTGTTAATTCTCTCGATAAACCAGTAAATGATATTCTCTTAGTGAAAACCTCCATGTTCATTTTTTTCAATTCATTCTCTACGTAGTTTAGAACTTCCCCTGCATATTGAAACTCCTCGTTTAAATCATCTTTGCTCAGTACATTACGCGTGAAGAAAGTTAGGGCTCTCACAACTATGTTTCTCATCTTATATCAGTCCATGGTATTGTAAATATTGATTTATTTATATACCTTCACATTATACGAAATATATATTAGTTAAACTCGTATATAGATAAATGTATAAATACATAAGACTACAATATACACACTAGGTGGTATTTATTGAAGCCCGAAGTTAGAGTAAAGCCAGGATCAGACGGCACAAGATCTAAACAACTAATACAAGAGCACTTCAAGTATATCGCGCTATCTACACATGACCCTGAGAACCTACCTTTGGTTATTGAGAAAGCGAATGGTGTGTGGATATATGATGTAGATGGAAACAAGTACATAGATTTCTCGAGTGGAATAAGCGTATGTAATCTTGGTTACCCAACCCACCCTGAAATCAAGAAAGTAGTGTTGGAGCAACTAGATAAACTAGCTCACGGAGCAGGAACAGATTTCTTCAATCCATATCAAATAGAGCTTGCTAAGAAACTAGCATCAATTGTACCTGGAAACGCGGGAAGAAAAGTATTCTTCTCTAATAGTGGTACTGAGGCAAACGAAGCAGCTATTAAACTGGTTCGACAAGCAACTGGACGTAAGTTTATTATAGCGTTTTATGGTGGATTCCATGGTAGAACCATGGGTTCTCTTGCATTAACAGCTAGTAAAAACGTGCAGAAGAAAGGAGTTTTCCCATGGATGAACGGCGTCGTTCACGCGCCTTACCCCAATCCCTACAGAAACCCATGGCATATCGATGGATACGAGCAACCCGATGAATTAGTGAACAGAGTGCTAGAGTTCATTGAAGAGTACATTCTTGATAAACTAATTTCCCCAGATGATGTTGCAGCAGTTATATCAGAGCCTATTCAGGGAGAAGGCGGATACGTAATACCTCCCAGAATGTTCTTCTCTGAACTAAAGAAACTTCTAGATAAACACGGCATATTGTTAATAGATGATGAAGTACAAATGGGCATGGGTAGAACTGGAAAAATGCTCGCTATAGAACATTTCAATACCATTCCAGATATTGTAACTTTGGCAAAAGCATTAAGTGGAGGTGTAATACCGATAGGTGCAACGGTGTTTAGAGCTGATCTAGATTTTAAACAACCTGGAATGCATAGCAATACATTCGGGGGACATGCATTAGCCTGTGTTGTTGCGTTAAAGACAATAGAAATAGTAGAGAATCTACTACCACATGTTCAAAGATTGGAGAAAGTATTCCGCGATGAACTAATGCCGTTAAAGGATAAAGTTGAAAAAATAGGTGATGTAAGGGGAGTTGGGTTAGCGTGGGGAGTTGAAGTAGTCGTTGACAAAAAATCAAAGAAACCCGATCCTCAAACTAGAAATAAGATAATTAAGGTAGCTTTAGAGAAAGGACTAGTACTGTTACCATGTGGTAAAAGCTCCATAAGACTCATACCGCCGTTAATAATAAGCGAGGAAGAAGCAAGAACAGGTTTAGATATTTTCAGAGAAGCGGTTTTATCGGCAACAAGTTAATGAACTTTAAGTAATATTAGTATAGCGTAGAATACTGCTAATGCAACAAAAATTAATCCGGCCGCGATCGAGATTTTAACTATTAAATTCCTATTTGAATACAAGTGCTTGTGTTTAATTTCCTCAGTAACCTCCTCTTCCTTTTTCTCAATTCTAAATGTTGCTTCGCGGCTGAGCTCCATGCTTTTTTCTTCTTTACATGGAGTCTCGGATAGAACTTTGATCAAAACGTCAGAGTAATCTCTCAGCTTCCTTACTCGTGGATCCCTCTGTATTTGGGCTTCAATAGTATCCTTGTAACATGAGAGATGAGCCATGTGGTTTATTATAGAAGGATGGGTCAGTATTTTCTCGAGAAGAATACGTGCTCTCTGAACATCTCCATAGGAATAATCCTCGAGATCATATATTAGTGAGGATAATTTAATAAGGTAGCTGTCAATGCTTCTATAATGCTTAAACTCGTCGGAAAGCATATTTATTCTATCTTGCAGCCATGGATCCAAATTATCACCTATGCTTAATTATACGATACTCCCTATATAGTATTAGGCCGAGGAGCACTAGTAACGGAGTATATTCGAGTCTACCGAAGTACATTAAAGCCATGAGAACAATTTTTGCTCCAAGAGGTGCATTCGGGGACACTAAACCGACCGATAATCCAACGCAATTAGCTGCCGACATTGCTTCAAATAATGCATCGATGAAATCCACCTGAGGTATTATTGACTTTAGCAAACTTGCACCAAGAAGCACTATTACAAAGTGCAGTACTATGTAGAGCAGCATGTTAGATACTTCTCTTTCGTCGAGAATTTCATCCCCCAACAAAGTATCTTGAGTAATACCTCCGCCGCTGAGGAACGATAGAGTATATGATTTCAGTCTTTTCAGTAAAACCACAAATCTTACTACTTTAATTCCCCCTGCAGTTGAGAAACTCATGGATCCAATGAACATAGCGAATATCAGTAGTATTTTTAGAAAAGGGGGCATCGATGCAATATTCCCTATATTGAACCCGGTTGTAGTTAACGCTGATATCGCGTTGAATGAACCGTAGAGTAGACTCCTCTCGACGCTCCAGTTCATTATTGGTAAGGCAAGAATAAATGCTGAAACCGTGAAGAATACATTAATGTATATATATGCTCTGAACTCCTCGTTTTCCCATGCTTTTCTAAGATCACCGTCCAGTATGTAACTAAGGATCACGAAATTAAAACCACCCATGATCATTAGTGCGGTGATCGGGTAAATGCTTAATGGTGCATACTGAAACACTTTTTCATAGTTCGCATCATAATTACTCATTCCACCTGTAGCTATAGCAGTCATCACATGTACAACTGCATCTAATGGTTCAACGCCAAGGTATATGCATACAATGATCCCTACTACTGTAACGAGAAAATACATGTAGAAGATCTTGAATGCCGTTGACCTCAAAGAAGCAGATATCCTGCTCGGCCTCTCAAGGCTGTACAGAATATGCCCGAATTTCCAGAAGAACGGTAAAAACACGGCACCAAATACAATAACTCCAAGTTCACCTATCCACTGCATCAGCCCCCTCCACAAGCGTATGCCATGTCTTAAGGTATCAAGATGAGTTATAACTGTGAATCCTGTGCCCGTAAATCCAGATATTGACTCGAATAGAGCGTTTTCAAATGGTATGCTTAATTCGATTGAGAGCGGGATTGCTGAAAGACACGGAATTATAATCCAGGCAAGCGAGTAAGCTATGAGAGATTCCATAAGTGATAACTCGATTAATTTATATTTCCACTCAATAATTCTATAGAGAAAAAAACCCAATGCGATGTAAACTAATCCAAATATCATGAACCAATCACTAGTAGCGTCTCCATATAGAGCATCAACTATAGGTACAATGAGCATTAGCATGCCGAAGATCATTACTATAGGTGAGAGAGCCTCGATAATTGCTATTAATTTCATTGTTTGTTCCTCGATTACTTATGGGGTCTAGCAAACATATATTTAAGTAAAATTTTAAAAATCATTCATGATTGCATAATTTCACATTGGTACGTTTATTTATAAACCCTCTGATATAATAATAGTGTGAATAGTCATTTAATGAATGAGAGGTGGTTTTTTGAGTAAAACAACGAAAAATATGAAACCACCAACACCGCTCAAAGTACTGAAGGGGGCAGAAGGCAACATTGTTTTAGTTAAAACGAAAGGGGGATATGAATACATTGGGGTATTAGAACTAGCAGATGGAGTTATGAATGTTGTTCTAAAAGACTGCGTTGAGTACAATGAGAATAAACCAACGCTAAGACTTGGAAGAGTGATTATCAGAGGTAGTAATATAGAGTTTGTTAGCGTAGATTACGCTCGAGTAGCCCCTGATCAAGTGAGGATATAGATCGCGAGTTCGAGATAACAGAGTAATTAACATAGCAAGTCGATAAGCAAGGGAAACTTCTTAGCTCTCTTTCCGATACATGTATATGTTATCTATGCATGAATCAATGAATTTGAAATCGCTATCTAGATCCGATGGTGAAACATCATATGTTCTAGGATGCCCTGTAATTACAACTGCCCCAGTCTTCCTTGCAACGTGTTTAAACTCCCTTAGCAAGCTTAGTGTTTTCTCTAGAAGACCCCATGTTGAAATAGAAACAACTACGTCTCCAGAATCACTGCGTATAGGTAGCTCCTCGGCTCTGCTTTTCACTAGAATAGCTAATGGAGTATTAAGTTTCTTTCTCGCTATTTTAAGCATTTTTTCGTCTGGATCAATGCATATGTACCTGCCTTTGAATGCTCTCTGCTGTTTTTCTATAAACTCGTAGAGTAGGCCTGTTCCGCACCCTATATCAATTATTGTTCCTTTAAACACGACTCCGTGATTAACTATGCAATTGTATTTGACATATTGTTCCTCTCCATGTAACTTATCATATACCTCTGGTTTAACGAGGTTGCGCATTATCATACCCCTTGATAAATTCGATCAATGTAGTTCTTTTACTTTGATTTCTCTTCTTTACAAATTCCCATATTTTTCTTATGTCGATGTACTTGTATTCTAGGCCAAGATTCAGTAATGATTCAAGTGCACTAGGTGAAAAGGCAGGGGCAACAAGTATTCCTCGCGGAGTTTCACCGTGCTGTGATTTGTACGATTCAACATACTTGTATAATTGTAAAACAGCTTCGCGGGTAGCGGTAACTCTTTTAAGCTCTATGAGCACGTGTCTATTGTTTTTATCAATAGCGTATATATCCACGTATCCTTCCCCAATAGGTTTTTCTACAGCAAGGACTTTGAGGCCTTCCTCTATTAGAGATGGATTACTCACAAGAACGTCTCTCAGCTCTTTTTCATCTATGTACATAGTGAAATTTCCTGGATCAAGTAGTTTTCCGATGAAAAGAATATGTATTTTCGTGAAAACAATTGTAAGGTACTCTCTCGGCCGATCCCTTACTGCATGAATTACTAGTCCAAAACCCTCTTTGTAAGTAACCTCGATCATTGTTGTGGATGGCTGCCAGTTGGCTGGCGAGTAGCCGATAGGTCTGTGAACCAAGAGGGCGCCATCCTGTTTGATTACAACTATTCTTTCACCGGGTTCTAGTCTAGATGATGCTCGGCCTTCATAATCAACTCTGCACTCCCCGATTAATAAAACAACGTTTTTTGAGGTAATTGCGGATTTGATTAATTCAGCAGCTTCGTTTAAGTTAGGTGATTCAAGTATACTGTAATTCATTTTAATTCTCCATCCTCAAATATCGATTATTAGACTGGATATATTATATTGAATTAACTTGGTGCTTTATTATTGAAAATAAAACTTATTGCTTTCGACAGCATGGGAGTTCGAAGCATGGCCACCGTGGTTGAAACAAATGAAGGATTGATCTTCATCGATCCAGGAGCAGCTTTAGCTCCTGTAAGATATGGATTTCCTCCCCACGAATTAGAATACAAGCTGTTATCAACTATTCTCGGGAGAATACACGAGAAGGCCGTGGAAAGCGATTACATTATCATAACGCATTATCATAGAGATCACTATTTATTTAGAAACGAGGAAAAACAGTACTACAGGGGTAAAGTAGTATATGCTAAGAATCCACATGGAAAAATCAATTACAGTCAGAGAATCAGAGCCTATATATTATTCAAAAAGATGAATGTTGAATCAATCGTAAAGAAATTGAGCTTTGTTGATAACTCAGTGATTCAAATTAATAGTATAAAGTTAATTTTTTCTCCGCCATTGCCGCACGGAGAGTGCGGAACGAAGCTTGGGTGGGTTCTAGCTGTTACCGTGATCGAGGATGACTATAAATTTATGTTTGCAAGTGACACGCAGGGATGTATATGTAGTGATTCACTTAACTACGTACTTGAATTAAGTCCTGATTTCCTCGTTATTAGCGGACCTCCCACATATCTACACGGTGGTGGATTACCTGGTAATACCATCAAACTAGTAGAAGGATTAAAAGAAAAATCTATTCTTATTATTGATCATCACTTCCTAAGAGACAAAAACTATTTGAAACATATGGAGTATTTAAGAAAAATCAGAAGCGATTTGACAATTACCACAGCAGCCGAGTACATGGGCTTTGAAATTAAGCAACTAGAAGCCTACAGGGATGAACTATGGAAGAAGTAAGTACTGATATTACATGGGGAATGTTTAAAAGCTCGCTTATTGTTAATAAATTAAATCAATGGTGAAAACGAGAAATTGCACCCAGTAATACTATTGTTTGCTTTCAACCTACTCTCCGTTATTTTCAAGTATATAAGTGTAATGGGTACAAACGCTACAAGTGTTTTCATAGATATGTTGAATGATCTTGGAGACGTAGTGGGTTTAGGATTACTGATGCTAGGTTTAAGCTTTGAGAAAAAGAAGAGTAATATAATGTATCCATTTGGAAGAAGGAGAGCTCTTTATGTAACTGGTTTATTATCGATAATGATGTTCAGCGGACTTATATTCGCGGTTGCCATTTACAAAACTATGAATATATTGTTTGAACCCGTTGTACTCGTCGTGAAACCATACGCACTATATTTGTTCTCCCTCGCATTTATCGTGAACATAATAGGTTTAACTTTGATAATTACATATACATATGTCAGAAGAGGTGGAAATGACCCAACGTTGACCGGCGGCTTAATAGATTCTATTAGTGATGTATGTGGAAGCGCGTTAGCCCTTGGAACATTGATCTTAAGAATACCTATATTGGATGTTGCAGGAAGCTTGGTTCTATCGGGTGTAATACTAATATCAGCTATTACTGTCGGATACAGGTATTTCCAAGTACTAATAGGTAGAGCTCCCCCTAAGGAAGTATTGAAGAAAGTTATCGAGAGAATTCTCAGTATTCCGGAGGTGAGAGATGTAAATATATTTTATGCATCAATGATCACCGAAGACGAGTACATGCTGATCCTAGAGGTGGAAGTAGATAAAGACATGGAGGTTGAGGATGCTGAAAAACTATCAGCTAAGATTGAAGATGCTGTCAGAAAAGAGGATCCTAGGTTTAAATATGTTATTGTAGAGTTCGTAGGAGAAAAGCCCGGTCCAAAAACCTATAGAGAAATAAT
>JAUQPA010000025.1 GCA_030550615.1 Thermoproteota archaeon
AACGCGAAAGTTGAATATGACCAGGTCATAGAGCCCCTTCTAATAGTGCTCGATGAAATGAAAAGAGCAGGGCTCGTGGATTACTAATTAAGCTTACTGAGTATTCGTGACATATAATAAGTTTTTAGTATAAATTAATCCTCGGGATGACCGTAGACTCCAATACCGATAGATGCGGATACTCCACCCCTAGGGGACCATTAATTCCTATCTTCGCGGTATTGAAAATTATTCGTTAGCACAGCTATCAATGATTAACACTGCGCTAGTAGCAAAAGTTGAAAGTAATTAAAATTCTAGTTATACATGTAGAATTAGAGGAAAAAAGTGATCACATTGCCAAGGTACTTAGTTACAGTTGCAGGAGAAATACCACTTAGATCTAATAGGACTAGGCCGAGGTTTTACAGGGTTCTTATTGAAAACATAAAAGATGCAGTAGAGCGGGCTGGCGGTAGAGTTGTTGAAATTAGAATCATTGATGCAAAAATATTGCTCGAAACAAACGTAGACGTTGAACATACTGTTGCCCGGGTTTTTGGAGTTCATAAAGTAGGCAAGGTACTAGAGTACGAATTTAGAGATCTAAAGGAGCTCGCAAACTGGGTGAGTGAACATTCCAGAAGTATTGTTCAAGGTAAAACCTTTGCTGTTAGAGTTAAGAGAAGCGGCTCACATTCATTTACTTCGCTTGATGTTGCTAGAGAAATAGGTTCTATCTTGAAACCTTACTCGGCAGGAGTGAACCTGGAAAACCCTGATGTAACTATAAACCTTGAGGTAAGAGGATCAAAAGCATACTTATATCTTGATTCAACCAAAGGACCTGGTGGTATACCGATAGGTGTTGAGGGTTCAGCACTTGTTCTTTTCTCAGGTGGGTATGATAGCCCGGTAGCTGCTTGGTTAGCTGCTAAACGCGGTATTAAAATAGACTTCCTGCATTTTTTAATGGGTTCAACGCAATCATCATACTACGCGTTCAACGTGGCTAAATTCCTTGCATCTAACTGGCTATATGGGTATAGACCGAGGTTTATTCTAGTTGATCTTCGAGATTTAATTCTCGAAATAACGAAGAAAGTGGAGTGGAGACTTAGACAAGTAATTCTGAGAGCTGTAATGTATACTATTGCATCAAAAATCGCCGATGAAATAGGGTATGATGCCCTTATCACGGGTGAATCAATTGGTCAAGCATCAAGTCAGACTTTGAAGAATTTACTAGCCATAGAGAAAGCTGTTAAATCAACAAGAATTATTCTCAGGCCCTTACTTGGATTTGACAAAGAGGAAATAATCTCGTTATCCAGGCGTATTGGATTATACGATCTGTCATCAAAAGTAACTGAAGCATGTGCAATAGCTCCAACTAGAGTTGAAACAGCTGCTAGTGTAAAAGAGGTTGAGGAAGAGCTAGGTAAGATAGACCTCACGGTAATAAATAAGGTTTTATCGACATATAAAGTGTTTGATCTTTTGAAAACAACACCCGGGGAAATAATTCCCCCTGACGAAATAGAAATTGATTTTATTCCCGAGGAAGCATTGGTAATTGACATGAGGAGCGAAAACGAAAGACTATCTAAGCCTATTCCAAACGCTATTCCAATTGGCAGCATCGATATCAAAAAACTCTCGAAAGATAAGATAATAGTATTAATATGTGAAACCGGTAGTAAGAGTTATTTTCTCGCTAGAGCTCTCAGAGAAGATGGATTTAAAGCATATAGTTTGAAAGGGGGAGTTAGAGGCTACTGCAAGTTACCCTGAGAATTATTTAAGCTATTCCTAGCTACCCGTTGATTCTATTCTCACCGGAGACTTAACCCATAGTACTCTCTGTGGTACGGTATTTCTATTCCTTCTTTTTCCAGAGCTTCTTTTATTTCCCTTATTATCTCACGTCTAATAGTCCAGTACTCTTTTGAAGGAAGCCAGAACAATATTTTCAAAACTACTGCACTATCTCCTAGGTTATCAACTATGACGGTTGGTGGAGGAACAGCCAAAACCAATTCTTTCTCATCTAGAACGCGTTTTATTATATTAATAGCTTTTGAAATATCAGCGTTATATGAGATCCCTATAGTTATATCAGCGCGTCTTGCAATAGATTTAGAGTAGTTATATATCTTCGAAGACATAACATTACTGTTGGGAATAGTGAGTACTTCGCCGCTCCATAGCCTGATCTTCGTGGATAGTAAACCAACGGATGTTACAATACCCCAGTCATCTCCTACTTTCACGGAATCACCTATCTTTAATCTACCCTCTATTATAAGCGCTATGCCCGCGAAAAGCTGGCTCAGCGTTTGTTGAGCGGCGAGACCAACCACTATTCCAGCGAAGCCGGCTGCTATAAGTAAACCGGTTAGATCTATTTCGAGAATAGATAAAGCTACCAGTATACCTATAATTATAGCGATCATTTTTAAACTACGAGCAATATTGTATATTATTTCCGGGGGCGCCTCAATTCTTGCTTTTTTAACCTGCGATTCCGCTATTTTACCAATATAGTAAGCTACGATTATTGCGATAATTGATGCGATAATTCTAGCAAATAAATTGAAATCAATGAATGAAATCATGTTTAGGCACCGTGTTTCATGACGTAGAATGCCCCTGAACCTTTAAACAATGAGATCAATTTTCCTAGGAGAATATATGATGTATCTACTCCAACCCTGATCTCGACGTGGAGAGGACTTAGTACTGTTACTTCGATATCGCTGAAATACATTTCATTCTCTTCTGTTAAATAAACAGATGCTTCTTTGATCGGGATCACTAGACGTGAAATCTCCGTTTTTACATTGCTCAGGGTTTTAAAGATTACTTTAGCTCTAGCGATATATTCGTTATATGAGTTAATCACGCTGAGATCACTATATCGACAAATGTCTCCTATGTCGGGAGGACCATATAAAGCATATTTTACTTTCCCCAAGGGAACTACGTCTACTAAGTCTCCTCCTATGAATATCCCTAGATCTACCGGGAGCTTTAAATCATATTGTAGCCTTGTTCCCTGGGTTAATGTTACAGGTTCCGGTAACGTTGCATATATGCAATTAGTACTCAACGATCCGCCGATTGGCGGTATAGCTTTCAATGTAATGAATGAATCTGTTTGAGTCGAGATCAATTTTGATGTACTAGCTCCATTAATGATTTTTGTGATCCTCACTATGTTTTCGCTTATTTTCTCCACTACCAATGCTCCCCTTGGTAAGTTCAATTCTATTCTCTCGGTTAATTGATAACTACCAAATATCACGGTTACACCGTTTAGTATTATAGATAGGAGTTAATCAACCTTAATTATTTTTCCCTCATGCGTAGTTGTTTTATCCCGGAGCCTATTTCCCAGGGGATCAAGTGCGCATTGAGTAGTGTTGATAACCTAGCTGGAAATTAAATTATAGTATCGCACCATACTAGATACTTCTTTTTACGTGTTCACGGCTTTTCTCTACTCCTATTTGTTTTCTAATATATGTATCGATTTTTTCACCTATGCTAAGGGATTTTCTATATGCTGCTTCTATTGTTTTCATTAATGCTGCTTTTACTCCATAGGACTCGAGGATCATTAAACCTCTTATTGTTGTACCAGCAGGTGTTATTACTTCATCCCTCACTTCAAGTGGATGTACTTTGCTGTTGTTTCTCAATAGTTTGACCGTGCCTTCTAAAACATCTAAAATCGCCTTGTATGCTAAATCCCTAGGCATACCGGCGGCGATGCCGCCGAGCACTAGAGCATCTATTATCTCTGTAATGTATGCTGGTCCACTACCAGCTAGGGCCGTCCATGCATCAATGATTTCCTCGGGAACCCAGTACACTGAGCCCAAGCAACTAAATATGTTCTCGACAATATCCTTATGTTCAGCGTTGTTTAAATGCGCTATTGCTGTGGATGATTTCCTCACGTAAGTGTTGATATTCGGCATAGCTCTATATAATTCCGCGCCTTTTAATAAAAGTTCTAATGTCTCTAGCTTAACGCCAGCCATGATCGATACAACGATTTTCCCTTTCCAATTACTCTCGTCAACTTGTTTTACTACATCCGGGAAATGGTAAGGTTTAACGCTTAATATGATTAAATCCGATGTTTTAACAGCTTCATTATTATCTCTGGTAACCCGCGCACCGAGGTTCTCGGCATTTCTCAACGTAATATCTCTTCTACCTGTGGCTATTATCTCTAAATCTTCGAAACACTCTTTAAAGGACTTGATCATAGCAGATCCTATTTTTCCTGCTCCAATAATACCTATTCGTTTAATTCCACCACTAGAACTCAATAGATAACACCTACTTTTATAGGAAAAAACATAATATCATGCTATATAAATTCTATGTGTTTTGATTAAGCTCAGGGTGTAAAATGAAATTTAAAGTACCTACGTGAAGCAATCAACGCCTACTAGGAATTATTTGTTTATTTCATTTACCAGTAATTGAACAGAATTTTCTCTGTTCTGCTTCTTTTTATTATGTACGTGTTTATACATTGAAAAATATATTTTTACTTTTAAATGATCTATATATCCTTGCATTTATAAACCGTTTTATATGTACAAATGAAGAGTGGACTACTGCTAACAATGTAATGTAATTGTAGCCGGGGCTCATGCCCATGATCAAAGTCACCAATACGCGGCGAGTGCGAAGCAGTTTGCAGGATCAGGGCAGAAAATTGTGGTATATAGAGTCATCGTTGTATAACTATTCAATTAACATCTCGATGGGTATTGTTAATGCTTTAGCTATAAAGATTTTAAGGTATGGCGTTGTTGAACTCGGAGCATTGATGTTTCTTAGATTGATCGCGGTTGCATTAAGTCAAATTCCCGCTGCTTATTTAACATTGTTCCACAGGAATATTCGTAAAAAAATATGGTTTATTCTCGGGGCAATAAATAGAATTGGATGGGCTCTAGTAATATTGTCTATTGCAATGCCTAAAGGTATCGATTTTGTATATATTGCGGCGTTAACGTTCATAGCTCAATTTGCTGGAGGAATAGCTGGAGTTGCAGCTTCAGATACAATTGGCGATTTAATTCCCGCGTCAGTTTCAACCATTGTTTTCACAAGGGTTAATCAACTCAATAATTTAGCAATAGCTGTATCTTACATAACGAGTATTGCAGTATTCATGTTACCAATCGATACTATTGTTAAATACGCTACCGCTTATTCCATATCATTTATATCTGCAGTAGCTTCAACAATTGCATTATATTTCATACCTGATCCTTTAGTGAGAAAAAACCAAGAGAACACGGCTCCAAGAGTTCATAATAACAACTCTATCCGAGATTTATTCGTGGATAAGAAACTAAAAAACTATCTCATAGTTACATCGTTATTTAATTTCTCGGTTAATATTCCTGCCCCCTTCTGGGATTACGTTGTTCTAAGTGTTACTAAAGGTATGGAGGTATTTGTAATATTAAAAAATGTTGTTAACCTTTTAGTGAAATCAGCAAGCGCAGTGTGGTGGCGTAGATACATCTCGAGAAGAAGCATGAAGAAGGTATTTGTTAGGGGTTTAGCGTTTACAAGCATTATTCCACTAGCATACACCGAGGTTTTATCTCCAATAGAAATCATATGTATCGAAATGTATAGTGGATTTATTTGGATGCCTATTGATCTTGGATCAATGGTGTACAATATCTACCTATCACCTAACAACATCAGGCCAGCATACTTATCCACGGTTAACTTAGCAGTGAACTTGGCGTCGAGCATTGCATCATATTTAGGTACTTTTATGGCTATTATCACAGGCAACGTGGCTCCAGCATTTCTAGCATCTGGAATTCTCAGAAGTGTGACAGCTGGAGTAGCTAGCAAAATTCTTCCAGACATAGGAGGTGAAAGTAAACAAAGTGAATAACTTAAAGATACCGGAGTCAAGATAACTGTTCCGCTTCTTAGTTTATATCGAATTAATTTTCGTTGATTAAATAACTATTCAGCAGTTTTCGCGAGTAATGTAACACTAAAACTTTAATACATTCACGCGATTAAATTCTACCGGTGAAAGCTTTGAATAGAATTAAAATAGCGTTCATTGGTGCAGGAAGCGCTGTCTGGTCTAGTACAATTATCGTTGATTTATTAATAAATGAAAGACTCAAAAACAAAATAGATATCTGGTTAATGGATATAGATCCATCACGACTAGAAATAATATATGGATTTACTAAGAGATATATAGATGAACTCGGTGTTAATGCCAAGGTATACAAGACGTTTAATAGAAGAGAAGCAATAAAAGATGCAGATTTCGTTATTAACTCAGCCATGGCCAAGGGACACATGTACTATGAATTACTAAGGGAGGTATCGGAGAGACATGGTTACTACAGAGGAATAAACGCTGTTGAATGGAACTATGTTTCAGATTATCATACTATATGGGGGTATTACCAATTCAAGTTGTTTACGGAGATAGCAAGGGAAATAGAAGAACTAGCTCCAGATGCCTGGTTCATAAACGTTGCCAACCCTGTTTTCGAGTTATCAACTCTTGCTTTCAGGAAAACAAGAGTAAAATACATAGGTTTGTGTCATGGCCACTTGGGTTACCTACAGTCAGCTGTTCTGGTTTTAGGCATGAGGCTTGCAAAAGAGAAAGGTATTAACATAGTTTCAAAGTGCGCAGCCCACGAACCTGAATGTTACTTAACAATAGGTTCTCTCATAGATCCTAATGAATTAGAAGTTGAAATGATTGGATTCAACCATGTAATATGGCTAACTAAGTTCAAGTACAAGGGAGAAGATGCGTACAAATACCTTGATGAATGGATTCGCGAAGATGCTGAGTTATATTGGAAAACGTGGAGGGAAAGTACATATAATCCATTCGATATAGAGTTGTCGCCAGCCGCTATAGATATGTATAAAACATACGGATTACTACCCATAGGAGATACTGTTAGAGGAGGTAACTGGAAATACCACTGGGATTTGAAAACCAAGCAGTATTGGTATGGTCCATACGGTGGACCCGATTCCGAAATAGGTTGGTCAATGTACATTGCACACCTGAAGATTAAAATTAATGAGTTAGCAAACGCGGTATTTAATACAAGTAGACCTATTACTTCAAATTACCCACCGAGACCTAGCGGTGAGTCCCTTGTTGAAATAATAGATTCCATAGTGAACGATGTTGATAAGTCGCACTACAACCTGCATTTGCCGATTCCCGGTGCAAAACCTGTTCCCGTGCCCATAGAGGTTAATACTATTAATGGAAACACCATTCATGGTATACCAGGCGACGTAGCAGTAGAAGTACCAGCTAGGATTAGTAGAAGGGGCGTGGAACCATTAGTTACCAGTAGTTTACCAAGTAAAGTAATGAAGTACGTGTTAATGCATAGACTTATGAGAGCGGAGTGGGCTATTGAAGCGTTTCTGCAAGGTGGTAGAGATCACCTGGTTAATTGGCTCATGATCGACCCCAGAACTAAGAGCACCAAGCAGGTTGAAGAAGTAATAAACGACATACTTAAAATACCGGGAAACGAAGAAATGGCTAAACACTATGCTTAAAATGATTTTTAACATCATATTATTGGCCTTCGCCGGAATTCAACGCGGTTAGTATATAAGGAAATCATAAAAAACCCTATGATTTTAGCTTCAGTAATATTGTTTCAACAGCCATGGGGGATAGGTTTACTATTAGCTCTCTTTCATTCATTATAGGTAATTCCTGGATAGGGGTCTCTAGGTGAGATGCTCTATAGGCTTTATAAACATTAAAGTTGAATAGTAGTTTAGCAACTATATTTAATTCTGTTACATTGTATAATCTTATCATCAAGCAGTCTTCTTCATTCTCGCATTTCTTCAAGGCAGCTACGTGTACTTTATCATGTGGCTCAACATTCAGGAAGCTAAATGTTTTTTCACGGTTGATCCCCCAATTCTTCACAATGAAGTAGTAACTGTTCAATTCCGATGCTATACCATGTACTTTTCCATCAACGTAGTTACCTCTATGAGGATAAATCCATATTCTCGCGGTGTGAAAACCGTGATCTATTGGTCTAAGTTTACTGAAATTCAGTGTGTTCAATACGATTGTAGCTATTAGTAAACCCAGCATCAAGCCATATCGTTTTAACTTACTAGCATACATAATACTTACATCTTTTAAACAACGCTGTATCATCGGTGTTTCCTCAATGCTCTTAACTATTAGCTTTCTATTTGGCTGAAGAGGTGCTCTTATTAAGCTCACACTCAGTGTTCTATTACAAAAGCTAAATCCATGCCTTGAATCCGTTATTACCGCAACTCCATATTCACCATCTGATACATCAACCCACCTCAGAGCTGGAACCTCGTACTTTGCTTTATCCACGGGTGAGCTCGATCTGCATGAATCTTTTCTCTTAATAACACCGTATGGTTCCTCGAATAATGCCTCATCTGAATTTAATTTTAGAGGTATGATTAGCTTCAATAGCCTATGTAGAGCTCTCCAATAAGTTCTGAATTTTATTTCTAGAAACGGTTTATCAGCGTAAATGCCTATTTCTAATTCTACAATGGATTCGCCATGGAAAAGCTGTTTTATTGTATACTTGAAGTTTACTGAGGCGTATAGAGGACCTCTAGCAACCACCTCGTGATCAACAGCCTTAAGATCCCTCCACGAGAATTTATTAATGCTATCCAAGTAGAAAACCTCCCATGCATCGAACATTGATGCTAATGCGGCTTTTCCTCGTAGTGTTAAGGGGTAATCCCATAGTAATCTAAGTCTAATGGGGGCTTCCAGCAAGCTACGCTTAAATTTCTTATCTAGGATGCTCAGAATCCAGCCAGTTTTCTTTGATACAAGTACTTTGAGATACTTGTTTTCCAAGATGTAATATTTATCTTTCTCAACTACCACCGCTTCATCGCATGGTTTTTCACCCAGGGTATTTGTCAGCTTGAAGCCTAGTGGAGGCAGGTCTTTTACATAAATCAAACGAGAACCATCAATTAATTCCTGGAAATAACCATCTACATTTTCTCCTCTGGTAACTATGTAAACTGATGTTGGCCAGCTGTTGGGGTTGTAGATAATGTATTTTCCACCCTCTATGCTGAGTATTAAGGATAAACCTTGCTTTACCACCCTCAGTAGGTTTCTGAATACATCTAATCCCCTGTGAACTATTCCTTCGTATACCTCGAGTGGTACGGTTGCGGGAAGAGCATCATGTCCTTGATTTAAAAGAATCTTCCTCCAAATGTCATTGAACTCCTGCTGAGGGAACCTTGCTCCGTAGATTACATTGAGAATCGTGTAGAGCTTTTCGGCTTCTAGAACTAAAACTTCATTTACTCTATTGAGTTTCTTAGCTAACACGCCTGTAGTATAGGCTCCTCTGTGGAATTCTAAGTATAATTCACCATTGTACTCGGGTAGTTTATCTCCACGAGTTGTTTCAATGTGTTGAAGAAACTCGCTGATAGTTGATGCAGTAAATGTGAGTATGGGTTTATATTTGTTAAGCCATTTCACTATGTTGGCGAGTTCATCCTCGCCAGGTCCTCCCCCGTGATCTCCTCTACCATACAACTGTAGAATTAAAGGCATGTTTTGCCTCGTTAATTGCTTGTATATATTCCATATTACTCTCTTAATACTGGATAAGTAATCGTTGTAATTTCCCGGAGTTAAGTACGCGAGAACCTTGCTGCCATCACTACTCTTCCACCAAAATAAGTTATATGGATACTCGTTTGTATCATTCCAATTCAACTTACTCGTAACGAAATACCTTAATCCAGAGTTTTTCATCAACTTCGGTATTGTGCTTGGAAAACCAAATGAATCAGCTAGAAATAACGTGGTAGGTTTGATTCCAATTTCATTTGCTAATTTAGCACCGTAGAGAAATTGCCTTAATATAGATTCACCTGATGACATGTTTGCATCGAATTCAACATATGTTCCAGATGCATCCCACCTACCTTCATCAACTGCTTTCCTTACGTCCTGGATAATTTCTTGTTTAATTCCCTTAAGGAGATCTATACATATTAAACTACTCTGTATGAACTTTAATTGAGGATACTTCTTCATTAATTTCAATACTTTTTCAATAGTGCTTATACAAATACTCCTGGTTTCATCTATACTCCACAGCCACTCGCTATCTATGTGTGCATATGATGCTAGGAAAACCATGTATTTATTTTTTGAAAGCATTGATTAACTCCAAGTATAATATTACAATATAGAACGGAAGTAAAAAAGAATAGTATGTTTGAGCTTTTAGTACACACCGTACTTCAGTACAGCGTTGATGAATGCTTTAACACTAGCTGGGTTGACATCCGCTGGGAGCTCCGATACACCTGGAGCTATCATGAAACCTCCTTCGGGTTTAATCTCGTTGAGCAGGTTCTTAACGTATTCTTCTACTTTATCCGGTGACTGGTAGAAGAGTGCTGGTGAAACACCACCTGCAACAGTTGTATGACCCTTCAGCTTATCCCAGACATTTTTAACGAAATTCTTTGGTCTCTCGAACCAAGCTATTCCCCAGCCTTTAGGCAACTCAAGTATCGTATCCACGTGTGGGGAGTGATCTCCTTCAAAGAAGACGAATCCCTTATATCCCTTAGCTACTAATGTCTCTATTATTTTCTTAAGATACGGCCAGTAGAATTCATTATACAGCTTGGGAGGCAGCATTTCATTTAAATGTAATGGTATAAAGAACATTGTTAAAGGTGGTATAGGTGGTATTGCAGTTGCAACTTTGATAATTAGATCAACGAGTACTTCACTAGCGGCTTTGAAGTCTTCCGGGAATCTTCTTATATCCAACATGGCTCCCGTGGGATGCCTGAAGAAATCTCCAATTATATCAGCAGGTACATAAGCGTTGGTTAAGGGGAATGATGCATAACCCTTGAGTTGCGTAAGTACTTCCATCATGAAACTCATTGTTTTCTGAACAGCTATTCCAGCTCTAACTAATGTTCCATTCCATTGGGGTGTTCCAGGGGTTCCTAGACCCGGGCAGGCTCTTGGTAGAATTGTATTATGCATGAATTCAACTGGGTTATCTATCAGCTTCCTATATTCCTCCGGCTTCATGAACTCGCCTCCAATGAACTGGGGATGCTGGTTTTCTCTCAGTTCACGACCCGGCCACCTACTCCACTTATCCTTTAACACGTCATGAAGCGGACCTGATAAGAATCTTATCGAGTTCGAGAAATCGGGGAAATCCGAGAAAGCTGCTGCTAATGCAAATCCCTCGAGAAGATATGGTACAAAGAATATTGCGAAATCACCGGGATACTCGAGGGCGAATTTTGATACAGCGTTTTTAACTTTACCTGTGAGCTCGTATGATAAATCATACCATGTTATACCTGATTGAGCTAGCATGAAGTCTCCGCCTGGCGCTAACAAGGGAATCCTATCGGGTGCTTTAAGTTCGGTTATCTTAATGATCCTGTCTAGTTTTTCTTTAGCTACAACGTCGGGTTCTTTCTCGTGTCTTTCAATCCACTTGGATAAAAGTTCGAATGAAGAGTAACTCATATGAAATACCCCTCTACTTTGATTTCTCCTCCATCCACTTCAACATTATTCTAATACCTTCAGCAGCGTCAGTCGTCCAGGCATCTGCGCCAACGTACTCGCAGGCGTATTGATCTACTCTTCCACCACCAATAATTATTTTCACATCTTTTCTAAGTCCAGCTTTAGTTATTTCATCAACAGTTCTTTTCATGGAGTCTATGGCAACAGTTAAAAGACCCGACATGCCGACTATATCTGGTTGATACTGCTTTATTGCTTCAACGAATTTACTTGGTGGAACATCTACTCCTAGATCAATTACTTCGAATCCCACCGCTTCAGCCATTGATATTACAATGTTTTTACCAATATCATGTACATCTCCTTCAACTGTTCCAATAACTAGTTTTCCTATTACTTTTCTTGCTTCACCTAGTTCCTTTAGTTTTTGCCTAGCTAGATCTGAAACTGTTTTCATTATTTCTCCAGCGAGAATAAGATCTGCTACGAAGAATTCGCCTTTTTCATATTTTTCCCCAATAATTTCCGCGGCTTCTCTAATAGCTTCCAATACTACTCTTGGATCACGAGTTTCCTCGAGGATTCGTTTAGCAATTTCGTAGGATTTACGCTCATCGAGTTCAACTATGGCATTTACAAGTTCTTTCATAACATGTACCTCAAATAAATTATTTTATTTACAGCTTAAGTTAATAACTTTATCTTAATAAGCATGTATACATTGTGTTATTATGAATTAAGATATATTGATTGATAGTAAACATCCCGAAACTCTGGGTCAATTGATAGCTCCACGTATTTAATCTTTCTATTTACTACTTCGCTTATTTCTCTCCTAGCATCCGAGGATTTTAGAAATATCTTCGCTCCCACTATCGAGCTTTCCCCAATAAATACAACTTTATCTTTTTCAATGTTTGGAAGCAAACCTATTTTAATAGCGTTGTCTACATTTAGTTTAGCGCCGAAGGAGCCGGAGACGTATACTTTATATATTTCCCATGGTTGGATACCTAGTTTTCTTGATAGAATGATCCACGCTGCTCTAACAGCTGCTTTAGCTAGTAGAATCGACTCTATATCTCTAGGTGTTATATATATGTTGGTTCCAGTAGCGCTCTCCTCGGCTGTTACGAGTATAAATTTATATGTATCCTTGTCTCGAATAAGCCTCGGGTGATCAACATTTGAGAACTTGCCCTGGGAATTTATAATTCCATTTCTGTGTAATTCAGCTATGGTATCTATTAAGCCAGTACCACATATTCCACTTGGTTTTAAACCCCCTATTGTTTCATACTCTATATCCAGGCCATTGATTTTCACTGAACCTATTGCACCAGGGACAGCCCTCATCCCGTGCGTTATATGAGCACCCTCAAATGCTGGACCGGATGGAGCGGACGCTGCTAGTATTATCTCTGAGTTGCCTAGGAGGACTTCGGTGTTGGTTCCTATATCGATGACTAGAATTAACTCCTTTCTCTTATGCATCTGAGTTGCGAGAAGATCAGCAATAGCATCTGCTCCAACAAATCCCCTTAGAACAGGGAGAGAGGATACGTATCCCTGTTGATTTATTTCTAAACCAACTTTTTCAGCTTTGTAGTTTAGAGCACGTGAAACAACTGGTACATAGGGAGAGCGCGCAATAAAACCTGGGTGAATTCCGTAAAACACGTGGTGCATAACCGTGTTTCCTACTATTACAACTTCGTATATATACTCGTGTTTTATTCTATTCCGCTCGGTTATTTTACGAATAAGCGTGTTTATGGCTGATGCAGCTAGTCTCTGGAGTTTAACTAGGTTTTCATTGTTTTTCTCAGCGTACATGATCCTGGATACCACGTCGGCACCGTAAACCAGCTGCGGGTTCTCAACAGATTCTCTTCCAACAGATTCTCCAGTGTTCAAATTCACTAGCTCCACAATTATTTTTGATGTCCCAATATCAACTGCAACCCCGTAGGATAAACTCGTGGTATCCCCGGGCTCTAGTGCAATTAATTCGTTTTCATACATGACTGCTGTTACATCCCAGTCGCTGTTTCTAAGGATGGTAGGTAGTTCGCGTAGTATTTCTATGGGCACCTGTAGATCTTGGCCTGGAGGCAAATAACCTAGCTCAATCAAAGCGTCTCTGAGCCTCTCGAGATCGGGTCTGTTATCTTCTAGTGTAGGCTTGGGTAGCTTAATGTGAATTTTTTTAACAACGGGGTTTAATGGATAAACATCATCGCTTAAGACAACAGCAGCGATAGATCTTCCCGCGGAGGTAATCATTGATTCGCTGGGAATATAGATCGACACGTATTCCCCTTCAATTCTAGCTTGACAAGCTAGTCTTGTATTTTCCTCGAGACTACGTTTATCCAGGAGTTTTAACTCGGATTTAGTTAAGCTACTGAGGTTTCCCCAGCCTTCTTTAACTACTACTTTGCATTTACCACATGCACCTAGCCCACCACAGTAGCTTGCCAAAGGTAATCCAGCTTTTTGAATGGCTTGAAGAAGCGTAGAGCCTTTCTCTACATCTACTCTAATACCTCCCGGGTTGAATTCAACTACGGGCATGTTAACTACCTCCTCATAGTGTTTTCTCAAAGTATTTAACAGCTTTTACTAAAACGTTGAGTTTACTGATTGAAACAAGGTATTCCTGCTCCTCTTGGCCAATTGATCCCCTTAACCCTCTGAAACCGCAGTCGCCGGACACTAGGTCTATTCTACCATTTGTTTTATCATGAGCTTTTCTCAAAACATTTAATACATCCTCTATTTCTTCTACTACTGGTTTCTTAGCGCTGACTACCCCCGGAGATAGTATTTTATCGTATTTTTCCAGGATCGATTTATCCACTACCTCTAGGTTTTCGGGTATATCATGGAGCTCTACGCTAATGAACTTTATTCTCGGTACTTGTGCAATTATTTCAATTAATCCTCTATGAAGTTGCCCACAGATATGTATACCTACTTCTCCACTCACAGGTTTAACGATGTAATCTAGCGTCTCAATTATATCTTCAGCTTTGTAATCGAAGAGCAGTCGCCTCCTTCCTATAACCAAGGTCAAGAATGGCTCATCTAGAAACACCACGTTATAACCTAGATTAGACAAGTATCTAGCTGATTCTCTAACGAGCTCCGCGAAGAAGTTTCTAACAATATCCTTGTTTGATAATGCGGTTGCAGCAATACCTCTTGAAGTATCCTCGTGGAGGTAAACCCTCGATGCCAGGGTAAATGCACCGGTTACCGGGGCTCTCAGCCACTTAAATTTAAGGTTTTCGCTTCTAGCAATATTTATAGCAATTTCGGCTTCACTCACTTTAATTAACTCGGCGTTAAATGATTCAAGCAGACTCCTGGAAGCGATGAATAAATCTCTCTCCCTACGTAGCATACCTTGAGTAACGAGAGGATCCAGGTAGATCTCAATGAAGCTCCTCAATTGAGGATATGAAGGAGCATCCAATCCTATGTTAGCCATATCCCTCATAACTCGAGCAACGTTCTCGATGGTGTAACTTAGGGGAAAACTACCTACGTGGCTAGTTCTAATATACACGCGCAAACACCTGGTCCCGGTAGCATTATGATTAATCTTTAGCTGTACTTATACCATGATGAAATAAGCTGATTTTATGTTTTTAGAGAGTGAAAAACCATGTTTCCATATTGCTTCTATTCACTATTGATCTATGCTTTAAATGAACTAGCGTTATGTGTACTGTAGCTAGATGACGTTATGTTGGGTAATGATAAATGAAAGCTGTGAAAAACACTTGATACATATCCCCGAGTATTTGCAAGTTACTTGAACAGGTACGATAGATCTATGCTTTCTGGTTCGTAATTACTTATTTTTCCTTCGAGATAATCCCGGTACCCTTGGAGGTCCAATAAGCCGTGGCCGCTCATATTGAATATTATTACTTTTTCCTCGTTTTTCTTCTTAGCTTCAACTGCTATATCTATTACTGCTTTTACAGCGTGCGCTGATTCCGGTGCAGGTACAATGCCCTCCACTTGAGCGAATAATCTAGCTGCTTCAAATACATCTGTTTGATGATATGCTATTGGTTTAACTATTTTGTTCTTAACCAGTAGTGCTAGTGTTGGTGCTACACCATGGTATCTCAAGCCACCTGCATGTATTGGTGGTGGTGTGTAACGATGTCCAAGAGTATACATTTTTAATAGTGGTGTTAAACCCGCTGTATCCCCGTGATCATACGTGTATAAACCCTTGGTCATTGATGGAACAGCTTTAGGTTCAACAGCAATGAACACGGTGTCTTTCTTTCTACCTCTAATTATGGATTCATAGTAGAATGGATATGCTAATCCAGCGAAGTTGCTTCCTCCCCCCACACACCCTATTATATAATCCGGTATATCTTCCCCTATGTACTCGAGTTGTTTCAATGCCTCTAGGCCGATTATTGATTGATGTAGTAGAACATGGTTTAAAACAGAGCCGAGGCTGTATTTTGTATTAGGATGAGTTAAAGCATCTTCTATTGCTTCACTTATTGCTACTCCAAGAGAACCAGGGTGATCTGGGTTGCTGGCTAGAATACTTCTACCTGCATTGGTGTATCTACTGGGGCTTGGAATAACTTCCGCTCCGTACAGTTGCATCAGTATTCTTCTATATGGTTTCTGCTCGTAGCTGATTTTAACCATGTAGACTCTGACCTTGAGCTTGAACAAGGCTCCAGCTAGTGCTAGAGCAGAACCCCATTGACCAGCTCCTGTTTCAGTTGTTAATCTCTCGATTCCCTCGATCATATTGAAATATGCTTGAGCTAATGCAGTATTCACCTTGTGCGATCCCGTCGGTAATACACCTTCGTACTTGTAATATATTCTAGCTGGTGTATCAAGATATTTCTCGAGTCTTCTAGCTCTTAATAGAGGTGTTGGTCTACCTATTTCAGCATATAGTGCTACCAGTTCCTCGGGGACCTCAATAAACCTCGTTGAAGAGAATTCTTGCTGCACAAGGGACTTGGGAAATATTGCTTCGAGTTCATTTGGATTAACTACGTTTCCATCCGGTTTTCTCATGGGAGGAAGAGGTTCCGGGAGATCCGGCAGAATATTATACCAATATTTAGGTATAAGATCTACGCTTTGGATTGATCTTAGTTGATTTAAATCCATTGGTGCATTGTCTCACCTCACGAATGTAAATTAATAAGAAGAAGTTCCAGTATATAAATTTTTCTCAATTATTTGCTAGTTATAGTATTTCTAGTTTCGAAGCCTAAGTAGAAGTATTTCCATGCAAAAGTTCGACCTTGTGGTTTATGGATTTAGTTGAATTTATTACTTCGCATTAAGAATTGAGTTGGCCATAGACCTTGTGGTTACGTTAGCTTTTAAATTATGAATTTAATATTACTTGTTACAATATTATATGTTGATACAGAAGTTACAGAAATGTTTTTGGTGACGTTATTTGGAGCTTGTTGACACACCTGCTTACGTAATGTTAACGCTGTTTGCTATAGTATTGAGCTTTTGGGGTAAGCAGCTAGCTAGGTTTATTTCCTCAATAACATTCGCGGCTTTCTTAAGTTACGTTACATGGATCCACACTTATAGTTTATGGAGAAGCACAGCATTATCACTTGTCTTTGCGTTGATAGCAATAATTGTTGGATTAGCAACGGGTTTCCTTGTGTTCAAGTTGGCTGTATCTATGATCTTTGCCTACATATTAGCGGGATTTATCACTCATGGTAATAGTTCATTGTTCATCGTGTTATTCATAGTGTTATCCGTGGTAATGTATGTATTAAGTAAGTACTTGTTGCCAGCCTTGTTTGCTTCAACAGGCTCCATTATGTTATTCAAAGCATTAACGACATTAGGATTAGACGTATTACTAACCGTAGTGATCTGCGTGGTTGTTTTCACGGCTGGTTTTTATAATCAGATTAGAAAAACATAGTTTCATCAGGACTGCGGATTAATAATTAACGCAGCCAACAACTCTTCTAGCTTAGTTATCTACTCCCTAGGCTTACTTAGTATTCAATAAACCTTAAACATCGAGATGATTTAACGCACATATGGTGGTTTAATATCTTTGATTTCAAAAAAAGCTCTCTGTTTCAGTATCAGAGAATACATTACACGTCGGGAGAGTAGTAGGCTAGTTATCGTATTTAAAATAATGTGGATTAAATGATTAAATAAATAAAAATAATGATTTAAGTTAACCCAATACAGCCTGTAATAGAATATACCAGTTTGTTTCCGCAGCGAATTCAGGAACACTCATGTAATATGGCTCAGGCATGTAGAATTGATTTCTATTACGTGGGAAATATATAGTTAATCCGTAAACATTCTTAGCGTGCATTCCACGAGTACTATTAACAGCTATTACTAAATTACTCCATTCATTCAAAACAGGTTTTATATATGATTCGAGATCAGGCCTCAACTTCAACAAGTTCAATAGGAAATCTTTTAAGTCAATGTAGGGGCCCTGATGCCACATTCCAAACCAGAATCTCTCGGAAGATTGTGAAGCTGCTTTTACGAACGACTTATATATACTGATGTTATCAAGGAGATATCTACTTAAATCTCCGAGATGTGACACTATTTCACCTATTTTGTTCATGTTAATAGCGCTCATTGTAGCATATGGTGCAAAACCCTGTGAGCCCTTCGAGTATGATTCAATATATTCATTCACAATGACTTTTGCTAGCTCTTCTGGGGTCATATTGGGGTTTTCAACTAGTTTACTCAGTATTTTATCGTAAGGCCATCCGTAAGCTGGAACATATTCTTCTGATGCGATCATCACATCTACGTTACCTGTTAAACTAAGGGTATATGCTACTTCAATACTAGCCATTAAACACGCGTCAAATCCAAGTAAATCTATTTTTATATTAATGTTGCTTAATGCTTCTTTTATCTCCTCTATGGTTAGATAATCATTATTTGTTTCATCCCATCCAAAACCATTCCAGGAATCGCCGTGATCCCAGAGAATCAGGGCATAGTGTTGAGCGGGGTATCTTGATGCTACTTCATTAATAAACCACGCTAGGGTCCTTGGGTCTCCCATGTTGAGTTCATATTCATTCGACCAATTACCCCATATCACTGTGCTACCGTTTTTTTCAACGTAATACATTACTGTGCCATTTACGTGTATTAGGTCAGCTAATACAATTATATTAACGTCACTAGTTGAACCAACAGATTCCATTTCTAGGAAATCGAGATATGCATAAGGATCCAGGTTGTTATCTGCAACCATGTACACCATGAAAGTCCATTTCGCTAATCTACTAGTTGAATTATTATCAGCAAAAACAACATTAATTGCAGTAATTGGTGTAACTATGGTTGCCATAAGGATAATTAATGCAGTTGCTCTAAGTATATCCGTGGTCACGAGCATTCACCAATCATAGTTCAATAAATGTTACTGTTATTTATAAATATTCCCACCTATTGATAACTAAACTTAATTCACCTGTATTTGCTTGTTTAGTTCCTATTAACACCAGGTAATAATTATGATTTTTTGAAAATATCAAACCTGCCACCGAGCGAATTACGAAAGTCAATGTATTTTTAAACAATGCTAGAAACACCTAGTTGGAAAACGCTCCTGATTTACTTGTTTCAAGGAACACCAAACACTCGAACTATATTTAAAATCCATAAAAGTTCCTCTTCCTATTTCTCATTCCTACATACGACTTAGTTGAGTTAATTATCGAGATAAGAGATATTAAGTTAGGAATAAGTGTTGATTAACTACAGCATACAGGATCTTGGCGACTTCACTATCCTGATAGAAGAATCGTAACATATACAAAAACTGGGGGATACATACATCATTTAGTGGTATTTAAAACACTACGTAAGGATCCCAGTTTTCTTGTTGCGATGTTTTCAATATTTAAATACTTGGCAGGTTCTTAGTTGTTAAGACTAAATAATAAAAATACCCCGGGTATATATGCTAAATGGCTTGAAGTGGTGATAAAATGGAGAACAGAGTGAAAAGAGTTTTAATAGTTTTCTACTTGCTTGGCTTAGTGTCATTGTTCGCCGACATGGTTTATGAGGGAGGTAGATCTATTAGTGGAGCATATCTCGAGAACCTGGCAGCACCCCCCGTGGGCCCTGCTTTAATAGGCTTAGGGGATTTTGCTGGATACG
>JAUQPA010000067.1 GCA_030550615.1 Thermoproteota archaeon
GATCAGGGAGGAATTCCCAGAGGTTAAACGATTACACCATGTTCATTTCCATAGATACGGAGACCACGTCGAGGTAACTTTTCACGTTGAGCTACCTGGAAATATATCGCTTAAGGAAGCACACGAAATAGCAACTAGAATAGAAAATACTGTACGAAGAAAACTCAAGTACGAGGCAACTATTCACGTGGAATCGGATGATCAGATTAAGGAACATGTGGATTGATTTTATAGTCCATAGAAGAGGATTAATACTCGTAGCAATTCAAGAAAAAAGTATTAGGGTTAAATATACCCATATTTTAAAACAGCATTAATTAAAGACCTAATATTTGCTTCAGGTGTTGATGGATCTACCTCAGCAACTCCGGGTGCTAGAATAAAACCACCATCTTTTCCAACATCTTCTATGAGTTTTTTAACGTATTCCTCTATTTTCTCGGGAGTTCCACCTATAAGTAGAGATGTTGGTATTCCTCCAGCTATACAGGTGTGTCCACCCAGCACCTCCTTGACTTTCCTAATATCAGCGCGCTCAAACACACCTATGCCCCATCCCTTGGGGAGTTCTAGTATCGTCTCTAAATGCGGTGTATGATCTCCCTCGAATAATATAAATGACTTTATACCGTTATTGTATAATTCAACAATGATCCTCCTGAGATGAGGCCAGTAGAATTCATTGTATAGTTTGGGCGACAACATTTCGTTGAGATGTAATGGTATGAAAGCGTATTTTGCACCAGCTGGTTTCAGAGCAAATGCAACTTTTAATATAGGTTCAACTAGTCTCTCTGTTGCAGCCTTAACATCGCTGGGTCGTCTTCTAATATCAATCATGGCCCCGGTGGGATGCCTCAAGAAATCACCAATGATATCTAATGGAGCATATGCAAATGTTATTGGAAGAGACGGCATACCTAGTTTAGCAATAGAGGCATTTATTGATCCCAACGCATTTATGAATCTTAGGCCTTCAAGAGCTAATCTAGCCATGGTTGCTGAATATTGCTTTGTACCTGGTGCTCCCAGTTTCTCACATGCTCTGGGTAAAACAACGTTGTTAACAAAATCGACAGGATCTTCAATTAACTTACCATACTCTTCGGGTTTCATGAATTCCCCGCCGAGAAACTGAAATGTGAAATTAGATGGCAGTTCTCTACCAGGCCACCTAGTGTATTTATCTTTCAAGACATCATGCATGGGCCCGCTCAAGAATCTAACCAGAGGTGCAACATCGGGTGCTTCACTCAGAGCAAGCGATAATATAAATCCCTCTGCGGCGGGCGCTGTTATAAGTATATCCACCGGAAAATCCTCGACAAATTTTACTACGGCTTCCCTTAATGTATCGTAATTGAAGAATACATCGCTCAACCTGTACCATTTTGCAAACACATGCCCGCATGTGAATATCATTAATGGTACTCTATCTGGCTTCTTCAACTCAACTGCTTTTTCAAAGCGCTCTGCTCTTTCCTTGAGAACAACCTCGGGCTCCTTCTTCTGTCTTTCCTTCATTAAATCCACAGGTTCAGTTGAAAGCATACTATTTACCACCTCTTTCTTTCATCCATTCAAGCATGATTCTTACACCATGTGCAGCATCATTTGTCCAAGCATCTGCACCAACGTATTCGCATGAGTATTGATCTATTCGTCCTCCTCCAATAATTATTTTAACCTTATCCCTCAAACCAGCTGCTTTAATAGCCTCAACCGTTCTCTTCATGGATTCTATAGCTAGTGTTAATAAACCCGACATGCCGACTATATCCGGTTGATACTGCTTTATTGCATCAACAAATTTCTGTGGCGGTACATCAATACCTAGGTCTATGACCTCGAATCCAGCTGCTTCAGCCATAGTAATGACGATGTTTTTACCGATATCGTGAACATCTCCTTCAACGGTCCCAATAACGAATTTTCCAATGACTTCTCTCGTCTTGCCCATTGATCTAAGTTTTTCCCTGGCTAAATTTGAAACAGCTTTTAATATTTCACCCGCCATGACAAGGTCTGCAACGAAGAATTCTCCTTTTTCGTATTTTTCACCAATAATTTCAGCTGCTTTTCTAAGGTCATTGAGTATGTTTGAAGGATCCTCTTTTTCTAATCGTTCTCTGGCGATTTCTAGAGCTTTATCTTCATTTAATTCAAGGATAGCTTTTATTAATTCCTCGGATGAGTGCACTCCAAGCCCCTTATTATATATGGGGGAAGACGTGGTAATAAAGTTTCCCATATACTTCTAATGCCTATATATACTGGTATCTTCATTGCGTAAAAATCTAATGTTCGTTAGTATCTATATAGCTATTAGTTATAAATAAAGCGATGTTCCCCGGTTACCGTCAGTTGCTATTCGCCCCGGAGTTGATTCCATGAGTTTGCTTTAAATCTAGTTGAGAGAGTTTTGATTCTAGTTTAGTAATGATCTCATTTAATCTACGTATTTGTTGATTAACGGCTTGGA
>JAUQPA010000026.1 GCA_030550615.1 Thermoproteota archaeon
GGAAGTCGACCTCGCGAAAGATCTATCGGCTATCATCGTCAGACCATTCGGTAGAGTTAGTCTTGATCAAGCTGTCTACAGGATAGATTTATTGTATGCTCTACAAGAGCAAGGCGTCCCCGTTTTCAATAAACCATCAGCAATTGAGAAATGCGTTGATAAATTCAGAGCGCTTTACACGCTCAAAAACAACGGGTTACCAGTACCCAGAACAATAGTCTCGGAACGATCTAGCTTAGCTCTTCGAAGAATCGAACTTCTAGGTTCAAAATTCATTGTTTTAAAGCCCATGTTTGGATCCAGGGGTCATGGCTCAGCAAGGTTCGTACTAAACGACAGAGACGTTATCTG
Source organism: Thermoproteota archaeon (assembly GCA_030550615.1). Lineage (GTDB taxonomy): Archaea > Thermoproteota > Thermoprotei_A > Sulfolobales > Desulfurococcaceae > UBA285. Next base: position 352 of record JAUQPA010000026.1, read on the forward strand.
GGAGGCAACGCGTTCTCTACAATTCACCGGGCACACAATATATCTCCAGGAATACATTGAGCACGGGGGTGAAGATATACGTGTATTTGTTCTAGGTTACAGAGTTCTAGCAGCTATGACTAGAAAAGCGCCTAGCGGATATTGGAAAACAAACATTGCAAGAGGAGGAGCCCCTATACCCTTAAAGAAACTAGATCCAGAGGTTGAAGAAATAGCTGTAAAAGCTGCCCAAGTACTTGAATGCGAAATCGCAGGAGTTGACATAGTTAGAACCAAGAATAATGTATATGTTCTCGAAGTTAATAGTCAACCTGGATGGCATGGTTTACAGAGTGTTCACCCCGATCTGGATATTGCCATGGAAATAGTGAAATATGTTGTAAATAAAGCTAAAAAATAGAGAGTTAGAGAGAACGAGAATCAAGCTAGCCAGTTAACGCTTTCTCTAGGATATCGTAGTTAATCTTACCGGAAACAAAGACCCTGCCCGTTTTCAAGTTATTTACCACGATAAGTGCTGGTGCGAAAATTAAAGGATCAACTTTGTATAAGAAATCCCACCCGAATTGATCAACTAGTTCCGTGAACGATTTGCCATAATCACTTGAAGCTAAACTAGGGGTTTTATTTACGTATTCTTTTAGTTTTTCGTCGTCAGGGTAGTCTACAATATAATAAGTAATTCCGCCGTATAATAACATATCGTTTGATCTACCAGCCATTTTCAAGGGGTTACTATGTAACGATGCAATGGGGCAAACTCCATAACCATAAGTAATTGTCTTTATGTCAAACCCAAGTGCATCCAGTTTGAATATTCCTGTTTCAACTACTCTTGCACTAACTTGTACAGTACCCGCTAAACTCGCAGGTGAAACCAGTAGTATGTAGAGGTTCTCCGGCTTGACTCTAGCTTCGTTGCTAATATACTTAACGACGTCTTCATCCGGGTACTTATCGGTTTCTAGAACAAGCACAGCCTCGTCGGACTCCTCACTGTATCCTATTTTCTCAAATAACTTTCTCGGTTTTCTAGCAAGTGCTCTTGCTGGACCACTTCCATTGGCAAAGAAGTCCTTGACATTAATTCTCCAACCCGCTAGTTGCGACGCCATGCATGCTTCAATTGGGTGATCTGTGGAGATCTGCACGGCCGGTATGTAGTAATCCCTGATCTTGAAGTTCGTTAAAGACACGTTCCCTAATCCACCTAAGCATACTCTAGATACATATAAGCCTGCTTCGATACTTGAACGAGTTTTTACACCTGTATCAATAATCGTTGATCCAGCTATTTTCATGCTAACTACTCCAAGTTCTTTTTCTCTATCAATAAGTTCATGGACAATTTTAACAGCTAGTTTATTCATTGAAAAAGTCATATGTCTGCACCATCTTCAATAAGTAATCTATAGTAATCAAGTTGTTCTTTGTTATCTTCATATGACAAGTACAGTAAGCCTCTTCCACCTGCCGTAACATCTCCGAGAAACAACATGAATGGTTTATCGAATTTAATTCCTCTAATTGATATTGACGGTACTATTGAATCAGCATAGAAACTTGGTGGAATTGCTTCAACTCTCCCCCCTATTATTACTCTACCGCCGGTCATTCCTACTCCAGGATATAATCCACTATTTCCCTTCACGATTATGGTTCCCCCCATTATATCTGATCCTGTTAAATTACCTGTATTTCCCTCCACGATAATTAATCCTTTCTCCATGCCAAAGCCCACGTCGGAGCCTGCATTTCCATGAACAATTATAGTTCCACCCTTCATGCCCTTACCTGGTTTTTCGCCGAGTAGTTTTCCACCTAGCCTATGTCCTACGTTACCTCGAATCTCTATTGATCCATTTTTCATCTTGGCACCAACGTAGTCCCTAGCATTGCCTTCAACAACTATGCTTCCTCCTTTCATTTTGTATCCTACTAGGTGGCCTGCATCTCCTTTCACTATTATCTTACCGTTGCTCATTCTGTAGCCAACGAAACAGAGTTTACTAGATCCCGTTTCGAACACCACTACTATTTGCTCGGGGTTAACCGGGGCTTTTTCCGGTCCATTTATGTCGAATAAATCGGATAAACTCGTTTTCCTACCGCCATCCCATACGGTAATATTTTTCACGTCAGATAAGTTTCTGCCGGCAATCTCATCTGGTGTTATGTGTCTAACGTCGATCAAGACAACTGGTTTGGTTTTAAAGTACAAGGAGAAAGTTGCTATTGACAACTTCTTCACCCCTTTATTTTTGTTTCTATGGGTATTTTAACGGGGTTTCTCAACTCATGATCCCTTATATAGAAGGAATCTAATGATACTGAATAGTATTCTTTGAACTTCTTTCTGAGGAAAACATCTAGTTCTTTTCTAAGCTCCTCGGGTATCGATGGTTCAGCATAGTATGTTTTCCCATATATTGTTTTAACGATTTCACCGTTTCTAACTACTATTTCCCCGTTTTTAATAACGAGCCATGCTTTTTTGAATGCTTTAACGAATTTCTCGTAGTTTCTACTTAGATCCAATTCTTTTGGATCTATGTCGTAAATAGCTATATCAGCATCTGCGCCCACCCCTAAGTGACCTTTAAACTTATCTAAGCCGAGTAGTTTGGCTGGCGCAGCTCTCGTCATAATCGCTATTTCGTACAAAGAGAACTCGGTGTCAAGTGATGGTAAAATAGCTTTTCGTAGTGCACGTTGATTAACATCCTTCATGAGCTCCTCGCGGGCTTTCCTGCTTATTAGCCATGATAATAAAATCGGGTAGTCTTTGAATAAACCTGCGTTTGGATGATCTGTTGTTGGAACAACTCTCCACGGGTCTCGTGTTAACAGCGCGATCTCTAATCCTATAACCCATTGAATGGTATTAACGTAGCTTCGTTTCTTATAAGAGTAGGGTACGATGCCGGCAGCTGATTCAACCTCTGTATCTGCGTTAGCCCACTTCCACCTTGTTAAATGATACAACACGTATTCGAATGGTGCATCAGCAGTCATCGTTGTCGCAGATCTTCCTAGAATAACCTGCCCTAGATCTAGTGTTACGTACTTATTGATCTTTAACGCCTTCGCTATGTCTTCGCCACCGCTTTCAAGAGTGGACCAGCTATCCCCTTTGTAACCTGTGAATTGAACATGAGTGATATGTAGGGCAGGGGCTTCACTTAGTCTTGAAATATCTTTAGCTATATCCATGGTTTTAAGAGTAGTTAAGTAATTACCGGGGTATCCAAGCCTATTGCAGTGTATATGTAGCTTATGAGGTAAATTCAGTAATTGTGCTGCATTACCCATTTCCCTAACTACGTCTCTCGGAGTAATGTTATATGAAGGTATTTGATCATCTATGTCAATACCTCTGCCTGTTAAAATCCATGCAACATCTGAACCGGGATCAACTAGTTTCAATGAATATGTTTTAGTGACCGAAAGTAGCCATGCAAAATACGCGGCAAGAAATTCTCTTGACCCTTCGGTGATCAGATCTAATGCTAACCAATTCGAATCCACTAGTACAAAGGCTGCTTTATCTATTATTGGTATATCATCTAGTTCCTCGTGAGTATGCCTAGTTTTAATTGGAGGAGTGGCTGGTTCAACAACCAGCGTATACCCCATTCTAGCGTATTCATATCCGATTCTGAAAACATTCGGTACAGTGAGACCTGTTTCAGCTCGTCGATGAGGTAGTTTATGCGGTTTGTTTGTTAAGTAATGATCCTCGGGTCTCATAAGCCTACCAATGTTTACTTTGGGACCGGCAATGTGACTATGTATGTCTATTCCCCCCGGCATTACTACTTTACCTTTTGCATCTATAACAAGTGCTCTGCTCGGATCCACCCGGGATGGATCAACTATTCTTCCATCTCTCACAGCAATATCTAGTACCTCGCCGTTGATCCCATTTATAGGATCGTAAACAAAGCCGTTTTTAATGAGGATCTCATTCATACACTACACCTTTTTTGAGTTTAACTTTCTCAACCAGTCTTCTTAGCACCTCGGAATCACATAGAATTCCGGGCGGTGGATCAACTAATTTCTTTAATCTAATAGGTACCTCGTCCATTCTGTAAGCCGACCCCTCGCACTCTATTCCAACATATGCACCGGGTATTATGACATCTGCGAACGCCGTGGTTAAAGACCACTTGGCGTCAATGACAATAACCGGTATTCTTGATAAGTGCTCAGCTGCCTTCCTGGGGAGGTGGGCAACAGGGTCGCTAGCTATAATCAACGCGGCATCTACATCGCCGTTGGCTAATAAATCCGTTGCGCTGGTTACTCCTATGATCATTCTTGGAAATCCTCTTGCGTAATCAACTGCGTATGGGTAACCAGTAGCCCACAGAGAAACCTGGTTTGAACCAGCTACGTTATAGTGCCCTCTCATTGGTAGTAAACCGAATTTCGTCCATTCATTTAGCTCCTGGACTAACTTTATAGCTGCAACTATGTTCTTGTATTTTGCACCAGTCATCGTTAAACCCAGACCGAAGAATATTACACCGTACTTAGCTGTTTTCATCATCTCAGCTAGCTCTAGGACCTTCTCTTTCGGAACGCCTGCAACGCTGGGGGCCTCTATATCGAGATCCTTTATGGCCATTCTCAACGCTGTTATTAATTCATAGTCTCTACCTGGCTCAACTTGTATAAATAAATCAGCTAGGTTTGCGGTTGGAGTTCTCCTAGTGTCGATTACTATGATTTTTCTACTCTTTCTTCCTTTAATGAATCTGCCTTCACGCAGGACAATCCTAGCAACATGGTTTGGATGAGCTTCTAAAGGATTACAACCCCAGAAGATCACTAGATCAGCCAGGTGAATTGCTACTCCAAAAGTATATCTAACAGCGCCTGCTTCTTGAACAGCTAAAGCCGTTGGACCATGGCAGAAAACCGAGGTGTTATCAACTACGCCGTGAGTTAATTCAGCGAGCTCAACAGCGTATCTATTTGCCTCTATATCTGTGCTGGCTAAACCAAAGATTAATGGGTACTTCGAATTCGCGAGAATTTCAGCGGCTTTATCCAGTGCTTCATCGAGACTTACTTCGATGAGCTTGCCTTGATGCCTTAAATATGGTTTAAGAACCCTGTGCTTATGGTAATTCAAAAACTTCGCTGAAGATATCGCGCATCCTCCTGTATTTTTAACTATCATGTTCCCATCGATTTCTATGATCAAATGATCGCATAAATCGCCACAAAACGGACATACAACGTTTTCTACGGTCCTCCTCTCCCCGGTTTTAACCGGGGCATCCTCCATGTGAATTTCCAAGTTCTTTGCTCCAAGTTCTTTGAGAATATCTATTAGTGATGTTAAAGGTTCGTTTGTTTGTTCAACGAAAACCTTTGTTCCTTTCAACCTAGGCATACCTGTGCCATCCGTAACCGGGTCGGTTAACATATTGGCCCATGGACCCATTGGTATATATATCTCCCCGGCTGGAACATTGCTATTGGGTCTTATTCTCAAAACAACTGATCCATTCTCATTATATATTCTAGCACGGTCCGTTATGCCGAGTTTTGCAATATCGCTAGGATTCATCTCCGCGATCGCTACGGCATTGAAGTACTTCTCGCTCCACTTGCTCTCCGCCTCCATGCTTATTCCCTGCATTAGCGATCTCCCGGTGTTTAACACGAATGCTTTTTCACCATGTGTTTTCGTTTCACTCATTTAACACACCTTCTTCTACACGTAATTCCACTACTCTAGCCTAGTTTTACTTCAATATCCTTGACTACTTCGAGCGCTTCCTTAAGGTACAGGGAGTATGGTCCTAGTTTACCTCCGTAGTTACCAGCGGTAATCATTACAACACCAGGTACTGATGCAGCAGCTTTTATTGCTACACCCATAGCTTTCAACACGTACTCTTTCCTTAATCCATTTATAACGATCTCGTAAACGGAGTTGACGTTTTCAGGTATTTTACTTTCCTTGACTACTCCTTTGAGCGTAGGGCAGTATAGGTGATTAGTTGTAGCTCTGAGTTTTGGGTATTTTAGTGAACCTACTTTTGACCCAGATCTAACTATGCCCCCTGGGAAAGGAGTAATAACTCCTTTTGTGTATTTTTTAATAGCTTTTACAGCTCTCTCAGCTGCTTCTAATCCCGCCTCCCAATTCCTAGCTAATATAATAATGTTTCCTCCAGCTACACCTTTCAATACTCCTACAGTATCCTCGATAATGAACTCCCCCTCCATTACTGGAATTCTCCACACTCTCCTACCGAACAACGTATCTTCCTTCTCGAATCCATCACCGAATTTTGCTATTGCACTACCAAGACTCATTCTTCTCTTGATCTTTGGGAGTCCGTCGAACAGTGCTGTTGTCGGACATGTTAGAATACATTGCCCTATGCGAGAAATAGTTACTAGTTTCAAACTAGCTATATCGTTGTGGTATATTTGAATATAGACACCGGGTCTTCCATCAGGAGTCACGTCTCGAGATATAAATGCTTCGATTCCGCATTCTCCTGGGCTAGCGATAACGGAAGTACCGAACCCGGTTGCTTTAGATGCAGCAATATAAGCCCATCGCTTTGTATATGCTGTTACTAGTAACCTCGTAGCATACATAGGAAACGCTTCAGCGAAAGTATCTTCTATAATAACATCTCCGAGTCTAAACGCCACGAGATACCCCTGTTTATATTTTACTAAGTCAAGGTAAAAAACGTGAAGATCGCTTTTTGCTAAACAGAAGAATTCAGCAATCGTTCTCTATGTATTTATAATTATGCAGAATACTTATTTAACTATAATCCAAGAATATAACTTGGTGTAACCAAATTGTCTACACAAGAACGCAAACTCGCCATACTATTCCTGGATACTGATAAACACGTTAGTCCATTTGAGCCGCTACTAGTAACGGATCTCTTCCCAAATGCTAACCTATTCCTGTATAGTAATGTTGAACCAGAGGATGTTGTTAGAATTGTTCAAGACGCCATGTTTCCACGAGGACCCAAGGGAGTAAAGTACACTAAGATGTTCATAGGAGGATATGATGTAGAGAAAGTGGAGAAGATCGTTGAGATAATTAAGAAAACAATGTTCCCTCCGTTTGAATTCACCGTTATAGTTGACCCTAGGGGAGCTAATACCACGGCAGCCGCCGCAGTAGCTAAAACGCTGGAGTTATCGTTGAAACATAACCTAGGGGACTTCAGAAACAAGAATGTTACTATTCTAGCGGGCACTGGTCCAGTCGGAGTAGTAGCTGCAACAATATATGCTCTTGAAGGAGCTAATGTAATTATAACATCGCGTAGTCAAGAAAAAGCCCTTAAAACAGCTCAGAAAATTAATGAAGAGGTGGGAACAGATAGAGTGAAGGGAGTAAGAGCAACGACGCGTGAGGAAGTAGGTGAAGCGATTCGAGAGGCTAATGTGATTTTAGCCACTGGTGCAGCTGGAGTGAGACTACTTGAGTTGGAAACACTGAGGAAGTATGGTGAAAAATGCAATATTCTGGCTGACGTTAACGCTGTTCCACCAACAGGAATTGAGGGATTAGATCCAAGCGATGAAGATAAGGAAGTTTTACCGGGTGTACATGGCGTCGGGGCACTTAGAATAGGTGCACTCAAAAACAGAATACTTGCTGATCTATTTAAACTCGCAGCTGAAACACCTAAGGGAATACTGGATTACAAAGCAGCTTATGAAATTGCAAAACAAACAATTAAACCTAGGTGAATCACGATACTGTACTGGTTATTATTAACTGTTTTTTTCTTCAACTTGTGTATTAGGGAGAAGCATTGTTGTTAATTCCACTGTGTATTTCTCAGCAGTTTTAAAACACAGTTTATTCACAGTTCTCTTCTTATTTAAATAAATTCTATATAAGTGTATTACGTATTAGAAATATCCAAGCATTTATAAATGTAGGATACACTTTGAGAAACATTTAAATACCTCTATATCAATATATATATGCCTGAGGTGTCTACTACGTCTAAACCCATCCCTACTCGTCCCACTGAAGTCCTCAGGAAAATAGCTGAAGATGCTGTTGCAGCACAAAGATCTGATATTAATGTAATTAAGGTAAAGCGTGGAGGAATATTTCTAATCGAGGATTCGAAACCTTACGTTGAAGCCACGATGAAAATGGAACCCGTTGGTGAAATGAAGAAGGAGGTTATAGATTTATTTAAAACAGCTGTCTTAGCACACTATGAGATTTTGAAGGATATTGCTAGGGGAGGAACAATAAGACCCGAGGATGATCCGTTCGTAGAACACTATCAAACACCAGTCGTATTAAAGATTCTCTACGAAATGGATCCCAAGTTCCGTGAGGCAGTTGAAAAATTCGTTCAGGAAATTGAAAAGAGAAAAGACCTAATTGGAAGAGAAGCGATCAAAAAGTATACTGGGTACTATGGACCCACAACAGTTGTAGATTTTGCATTTAGTGTTGGAGGCATGCCGGGTTATTTCGCATACATCCTAGATAAAACAGATATAGATCCAAAATACAAGGAGACTATATTAGCTGCTAAGAGCTGGGGTATGAATACAAGTTACGGATTCGGCTCGAAATTCATGGCGGCTATTGAAGCTGGCAAAACGCTTGATGTCGCATTAAAAGAGGAAATCGAAATACTAAAGGAAATGTGGCTAGACCCCGTTGGTACACAAGTGAAGCTAATGACGGAAGCTGGGCATGAAAGCTTTGATCCAGCTGAGTACATGAAGAGATTCGAGTCCAGGATCAAGCCAGTTGTGAAAGCTGCGTATGATGCAGGAGTACACCCAGGGAACATATGTGTAGTTCCAGCATATGGTGTAGGCGATGCAGGACACCACATATCGCAGTCTATGTACAATATGGCTAAAGACGACGTAGTAATGGCTGTTATGGAAGCCGTTACCGACGTGTTAGATGCGACATTAACTGTTGGACTTAAGGAAGAGAAGATCAAGAATGAATACCAGGTACTATCAGTTGCAACTGGTGCATTAGCAGCTGCTACAGCCTACATTGCTGAACTGGATGGATTCAGCGCTCCAATGATAATTGACTTGCTAGTGAAGAGGTTCTATAACTTAGTTCTAAAATCCCCGCTGAGAGGTGCAGCGGCGGAACTACACAATGTTGACTTCATGGATATGTTGCTGAGGGGCTGGAAGCTAATAACGCCGTCTCCATGGGGTAAAGACGGAGTTATCTCCGGTGTTAAAGTACAATTAGAGCCAATACACAAGAACACTGTGTTGATGAATCCACAGAGGTACACGTACCCAGGATGCGCGATAACAGTAAGATTCTCTGCTTTAATGAGACTCGCTGACTTCCCATGTTTGTTAACTAGTGAGCCTGTGACCGCTACAATAAACACTTACATTGTTGCACTACATCCTGAAACACCGATTGCGCCACCGAGAATATGTAAGGCTTGTGCACCAAGCTTCATCATGACTGGTAGATGCATACACTGCTACTATAGAAGAGGCATAGCTAAGACTGTGCCATTGACATCTGTGCCGGAGACGCATCTCCTCAAAGGAGTAAAAGCTGTAGGTTAATAGATCTCACCCCAAATTATTTTTTAAATTTTAACTTCTCATACAATTTCACCGTCCCCCTCTAGAACTAGTTGAACCACACTCGTTAATAAGGAACTAGGTCTTCAACTGTAGTTAATTACTTAACATACTTGGCTTCAGCCAGGTGCTTCCTAGATGTCAATTGTGTTGTTGACACTGCTGATAGGTAAACTGCTTTCTTTACTGCTTCTTCTATATTGAAGTATTTTAGCAAGTAGTATATCAACGAAGCTGAAAACGCATCACCGGCTCCCACGGTGTTTACTGCGTTCACCTTCGGCGGGGTGTACGTCCTTGGATCTCTTCCATTAATATACAATACTACGCCCTGTGAACCCTTGGTTACAATTACTTCCTCAACTCCCGCTTTGAATAAATCCCCCGGCACGTTGATGCCTTTACGTAGCAGTATCTGTTCTTTTTCTTCATTGAGAATTAGTATCGGCGAATAGTTTAATATAGGAAGGCATTCTTCGAAATAATACTCTAATGATATTTTATGAGGCCGAAACACCAGTATTTTATCTTTCAGCTTGATTTTACCCAGGAGATCTAAGTATGTTTTGCAAATTCCTTCACCTAGGTAAATTGACCTTGATACAGCACTTGCTTGAACTACTTCATCGTTGATTTGATAAGTCACAGGCAGAGATTTAAAATCAGCCCGTGGATTACACGTACACTGTATTTGTGTTGGTTCAAGTGGTTCTAATATAATGCAGACCGGTAGCTCTAAGTCTTGATCTAATTCAACGAGACTGACATCAACACCCTCATTAATTAACTCGGCTAGTAGGTAGGATCCAATGACGTTAGCGGGAACTCTGCTTACAAAGCCTGTTTTTAATCCCAAGTTAGATGCTAATGCAGCTACATTAGCACCGGCTCCTCCAGACGTTATCATTATACTTGGTTTTAAATAAACATCGAGGGCCAAGGAGCCGAAAACAAGTAGATCGTATTCGCTATGCTTCTTTGACCTAGCTGCGCTTTTTATCGCGCTACTCATTACGTGGTTCACGAACTCCGTGAATCCTATTTTCAAGTGTTCTGAAAAAGGAAGTATTTTAGCCATGAACATTACTGATAGGTTTGTTACTGCTTCTTTGATTAAATTATTGCTTAATTCACTAATGTCCTTGAATAGAATATTATACCATTTTCCCACATCAGTTAGTTTATAGCATTTAACTCTTACTTTACGATTCCCCCGGTACTCTTCTTTCTCTATTTCCTCCAGTAGATTTAGTGAAACGAGTTTTTTGATCGAGCCTATAATGGTTTTATTTGAGTGCTGACTCAACTTCATGATTATGTCTTTTTGACATAACTCTATATTCCATTCAAATAATCTTAATATCTCAATGGTGACGGGTGTGGAGAAAAGCGTCGTTATATACTTTATTTTATCATCAATACTCGTAGGTAATAGTACTACGTAAGGGTGTAGTTCTTTAGATGAATTCCTAGTGTTTTCTGAAATCATCAACCAATACCCTCGTAGTTAGTAATATTTATAACCTTCCCTGAAAAACTTATATTTTGATATAAGTAATTTTCTTGTGTAACATGTTACAGGGGAAATTTATGAGTTCAAGTCTAACACGTAGACCAGCTTATATTGTAGCATTCATGGGTGTAGGTGCAGCACTATATTACATTCTATTGTTTCTACCGGGTATTCCAGTAATAGGTACGCCAGCGAGCATGGATGTGGGTGCAGCGTTGTCTCCACTCTTCGGTTTAATGCTGGGTCCAATAGCTGGCCCGATGGCTGTACTTCTCGGTAATGTTGTGAAGACGCTGGTTCCAGCTGTGAGTCTTTACGGCTTGCCGTTTATACCTGCAGCTGCATTATCAGCGTTAGCAGCATACCTGCTTGTATCTAGGAGATGGTGGGTTGCAGGCATATTGCTGTTCCTACTACTAGCGGTATCCATGTTTCTGCCGCCTTTTTATCCTGTTACGGAGCAGTGGTTAGTATACACAGTGGCTTTTTACGATAAAATAATTGCTTTAATTATAATGCCTGTTGTCGTTAAGCTCATGAATAGTAAATCAACCGGGCTCAGATATGTAGGATTATATGGATTATTCTTTGTGGCAAGAGAAGTTGACAAGGCGTTTGGATGCTTTATCTTCGCTGTTCCAGCTGTATACGAAGGGATATTCGGTATACGCGACGTGAACTTCGTTAGAAGCTTATACCTGGTTAGCCCTCTATACTATCTTGTAGCGTATGTGCTTGAAGCATTGTTTGTAACAGCTGTTGCAATACCTGTTGTTAGAGCTATTAGGAAAGTACCTGGATTATCGGGAATACTCTACGTAGATAAATTAAACATCTAGGTAAATAGATGAGATAAGATGGTTAAAGTAATCATAGATGTTGATGACTTAACATACTATTACCCCGGATCAAAAACACCCGCATTAGTAAACGTTAACTTAAAGGTAGAAGAAGGAGAATTTGTTATTATAGCGGGCCCATCAGGAGGTGGTAAATCAACACTGTGTAAGATTCTAACTGGATTAATACCTCACTCATACGGGGGAGAAATAAGGGGAAAAGTCTATGTAAATGGAATTAACGTCATAGAAAAAGGTCCTAGGGCAATTATTGGTTTAATTGGAGCAGTCTTCCAGGTGCCCGAGAACCAAATAGTTAATTTAACCGTGGAAGAAGAATTAGCGTTTGCACTAGAGAATCTAGGTGTAGAACCTGGTGTCATTAAAGAAAGAATCAACGAAGTAGTTAAAAGACTTGAATTAGAGCATTTACGAAGACGCAGCACCGTGGAGTTATCGGGCGGTGAAGCCCAGAAGGTATTAATTGCCAGCACACTAGTTCTTAAACCGAGGATACTGCTCCTCGATGAGCCACTTGCACACCTCGATCCCTATAGTAGCTTAAATTTAATTCGTTTACTGAACGAGCTTCATAAAGTAGAGAAAATAACGATTATAGTGTTTGAACATAGGTTATCTGAATTAGTCAAATACGCTGATAAACTCGTAGTGTTAAATAAGAGAGTAATTATGAGCGGTGAACCAAGGGGGGTTGTTCGTGAACTGATTAAGAGCAATGATCACACCATAGAAATACCCTTAGTTGCAGAACTATCTTACAAACTGGGAATGGATAATATACCACTGGATATTGATGAATTCATACATGCCAACAGGTATTTAAATGATGTAATCAATCACGTTAATTCAGTAAATTCAAGTTATGCAGAGGAAACCCCTTATGTAAGTACGGAAAAGATCATCACTATCAACAACCTTTGGTATATATACCCTAACAATAAAGTTGCTTTGAGAAACATAAATCTCGAGATACATAAAGGAGAAATAGTTGTTCTAGTGGGCGCAAATGGCGCTGGAAAAACAACTCTATTGAAGCACTTGAATGGCTTATTAAAGCCCAGTAAGGGTGCTGTATATGTGTACGGTCACGACACGAGATCCAAAAGTATAGCTGAGCTATCTAACTATGTAGGTATAGTGTTTCAAAATCCACTTCACCAGTTCTTCGAGGAGACAGTTATTGATGAGGTTCTAGCTGCAGCTAGAATTAGGAATATTCCAAACGCATATGAGAAAGCAGTTAATCTGCTGAAATTTTTTAATTTAGAACAATACGTTAACAAATCACCATTCGAACTGTCGGTGGGTGAGCAACGTAGATTGGCTATTGCATCTATATTGATATATGATCCACCGGTTTTGGTATTCGATGAGCCCACAGCTGGATTAGATAAGGGTTGGAGAAATGAACTAAGTGAGCTCATCAATCAACTGAATCTTAATGGTAAAACCATTATAGTAGCTACGCATGATATTGAATTCTTAACTAGTTTGCGAGTTAGTAAAGTAGTTGTAATGAATAATGGAGGAATAGTAGCGCAGGGTTCTCCGAGAAACGTATTATATCAGCAAGACGTGCTGTTATCATCACGCGTTGTTCCACCTCAGATTGTTAAAATAATCATGGGGTTATCCTTGAGCAATAGGTTTAGACCTCTGCGTGCAAACGAGTTCCTTGAGTTAATTAATGTAGCAAGGTGTGAAAATGCTTAGGCAAATGATATTTGATCTAAGGAGCATATTCAACTTCACTGATAAATACACGGAGCTACACAAGCTTGATCCTAGGATCAAGATAATCTACACTTTATTTACAATAGTAACTGCTGCATTATTGAGCAACATTGTTACATTAATACTTCTTATTTTAGTGAACCTGGCGTTAGTAACCATTGGTAAAATACCTTTAAATAGAATACTGTCAACTATTAGAAGCTTACTTATTTTCTCTATTATGATACTATCACTAAACCTCGCATTAAGATTAGTTCTCGGCGGATTCACTTTAACCACGGAGTCTTTAGTTAACATCTCCTACTATGTAGGGGTAACTGTGGCGAGGTTAATGCTGGTAACTCTTTCTATCATGGTGTTAATGAATACCACTACTCCCCGTGAAATTGTACAGGGTTTATCGTTTTTTGGTTTAAGTTATCACTACTTGTACGGTATAATTCTACTCTTTAGGTTTATACCTATAATCTTCGACGAAGTACTGAATATATATGATGCCCAAAGATCACGCGGTATTGAATTGGAGAAAGCAAGCTTAAAAGAGAAGATAAAGCGATTGAAGTCAATAGTTTTACCTGCTTTCGTTTGTTCACTATTGCGAGCAAAAGATCTATATGAAGCTCTTGAACTCAGGGGGTTTGGCTATTCCAGGAAGAGAACGTATTACACGCAGTTGAAGATAACTAGAGTTGATTTGCTATTTGTATCGTTGATTTCAATTATATATACTTCGTGTATTCTGCTTCAATAACGTTACGTGGTTAACTGCACTAATTTAACACTGCACTCTCTGTTATCCAAACTAATAGCTTTTTCTCCACTGGAGTATTGCTCTAATCTACAATTAGATACCAGGAGTTTTGCACCTACTGGTATTTCGCTATACCTCATTCTCAGGCTTTTCACCATTATTTCCCCTATTTCACTGTTTTCCGCGATGTAGATGTATGGCATTACCATGGAGGAGACATCCTCAACTATAACGAGCTCTCCGCTGAAAAACTCAGCGTGATCTATGCACGTGGGTTTTCTGTTCTCCTTGCAGGACAATATTCTTATACTATAAACCACGTTGTTTAATACTCCTTCTAAAACCCTGTTCTGAAGTAGTTTAATTCTCGTACCGGGTTCTGTACCTTCAAAATCTTCGGTTGCATCTAATGGCCTAGATACACCTTTCCGCCTTAGATCTCTAAGTACATTGTATATTTTTAATCCGACGTTTATATCTCTGATCACTAGATCTACATCTCTTGGTTTAATGTTTCTCAGTATTGATGAAGCCAAATAACTCCCTGTTAATCCAACTTCGCGTAACTCGCTTGGTTCAAGGTTTTCTAGAATAGCTGTAATTTCTTCGGGTAGCTGAGGCCAGTGTTCTTTACTAAATGGGTCAAGAGCGTACTCTATATTACCCTTGTTTATTAAGGGAACTTCTAGCTTTAAACACTCGTTGTACCTCAGAACTCCTAGTTTACTAGCAATATCAATTGCTTTATTCATGTTCTTTATTTTAACCTGGTTGACGACATCGTACCTTGGGTAAGCAATTAAATATTCATCGAAATGCTCGCATCCTTTAACAATCCACAGGTAGTTCCCGTATTTAATTAGAAATCCTTCTATCATAAACCTTCACATTTAATTAGCTACATGGGGTTTATTTATGCTTCGCGTTGTTATAAAATCGCGGTGTTCATACTCCTTGAATCCACGACGCATACGATAACACTTAATGAATATATTACATGACTTAAATTATTATGAATAACGAGGTATGTTTGAAATGAGGGGTTTCAGAGATAGGGATTTCTTGGAGTCTAGTGATGGAATGATTTTCTGCGTAATAGGCAATGTACATCCATTTGACAGAGTGATCGCGTACCTAAAATATATATCACACTACTCATCGGAGATTAGAACGAAGTGGAGTAGAAATGGAGTGATGTATGGTAGGATCTTACCTTACTATAGTGCGATAGGAGTTAAAAGCACAATGGATTATCTAAGGAAACACTACCCCGAGTACATAGTTTACGATAAATATAGATTAATAGAGCTAATAGAGGTTCCGAGGCAAAAAATTAAAATCCACTATAAACCAGAGGAGAGATTACGGGAGTTAATTAATTCCCCCCAGGATGAATTGGAGGAGCTTGCGTTAGATCTTGTCAAGGAACTATCGGATGAAGCAGGTATAAGTCTAGGTAATTTTGGAATAACTGGTTCTATTCTTTTAAAAATTCATAATTTAAAGTACTCTGATATAGATATAATAGTCTACGGTAAGAGCAACGGATGGATTATTAGAGATACTTTGAGAAGACTACTGCATAGCGGGAGGAATACCCGCTTCTCTCCGCCAAAGGGGGGAACGCTAGAGAACTGGAGTAGGGAGATAATATCTCACCACCCGTTGAGCCTGGAGGAAGCAATGACTTTGTACAGTAAGTATAAATGGAATAGGGCCATATATCGAGGACGGCAGTTCTCAGTTCACCCTGTTAAATTAGAGCACGAGGTAGATGAGAAATGGGAGGATAAAGTTCATAAACCTCTTGGTTTAGTGAAAGTAAAAGCTAAAGTAATTGATGCCAGCGACTCGATATTTATGCCAGCTGTATACGATGTTGACGAAGTCAGAGTTCTAGAAGGTGTTGCTTCTCCAGGCCGTATCTCGAAGATCGTTAGTTATGAGGGTTTATACATTGATCTCGCTGAACCAGGGGATTGGATAATAGCCTTCGGCAAATTGGAGGAAGTAGAGGATTTAAGACGCGGGGACATCTACTACCAGGTAACGATAGGAACATTTGAAGCAGGCGGCAGAGACTACATTAAACCCTTGAAGTGGTTTAGTTAAGTTGACTGATAATTCTACGCGCTAACTCGAGATCTTCGTTGTTGTTTATATTGAAGAATTCTAAGTCAGGATTTCTGGATAAGTAGTGGACGTTAACATACGCGGTATGCATTTCAGCGTAAACATCCCGAATTCTCAGCTTGCCTCCATGGATGTTCTTGTTTAAAACCT
Organism: Thermoproteota archaeon; assembly: GCA_030550615.1. Taxonomy (GTDB): domain Archaea; phylum Thermoproteota; class Thermoprotei_A; order Sulfolobales; family Desulfurococcaceae; genus UBA285. The sequence goes on from JAUQPA010000026.1 coordinate 17,105, forward strand.
GTGCTATTTTATCTCTAACCGCGATTGATATCAACGGCTCTATGTAGTTATTCGGCCATGCTGGAACAGCTGCTTCATAGTTTTGATTAATTACGTAGTCTCCAAGGTGCTTATATACGCTAAACTTAATGAAGGGGGTATCGGATGGAGCAATAGCTAATAGCTTCATATTGCAGTAGTCAACGGCGGTTACTAATCCAGCAATTGGTCCATTTAAATTTACTTTATCTACGACTACTTCAACATTATACTTGTCGATTGCTTCATTAATACTGCTAATTAATAGTTCTTTCTGAGCGCTGTTCTTAACTACCAGTATAATGGAGTTGAAATATGGTCCTAGATTATCTAGAGTGTACACTATTAGTTTTTTATTATTCAAATTCATTAGAGGCTTGTAGTAGCCTAGTCTTTTTCCATCTCCCCCTGCTAGTATTGCTAAACATGAATCATTCATGTTCTTTCTGCCGGGGTTAACCAACTACAA
>JAUQPA010000027.1 GCA_030550615.1 Thermoproteota archaeon
AACTACAACGGTTCTAGTTACCGTTGTCTTCTCCACTCTTCTCCACCGCCTCTATCAGTTTTCTGAACTCCTCCACTAGCTTCTTCTTTCTACGACTCCTCATGCCGTACAGTTTACCAGCGAAGGAGGTGACGATCTCTATCAGGTCCTCTACGAGCTCTTGGTGTGCATCCTTGGGTTCCTCTTCGAAGACAACCTCTATCCTAGCGCCGTGCTGGTTGAAGAAGTACTCTAGGTACTCGAAGCCGAATCTCGTTAACCTATCCCTGTAGGTTACGACAACAACTTCCACCTGTCTAGAGGTAACCAACTCGAAGAGTTTTTTCAAACTCTTCCTATCTGTCTTCAATCCTGATGCTACGTCTGTTAAAACCTCAACTACTCTGTATCCTTTAGATGCACAGTACTCTAGTAGGTATCTGACCTGCCTCTCGAGGTCTTCTCTCTGGTCGTGCGAGGATACTCTAGCGTACACAACTGCCCTGATCTCCTTAGCACGTGATTCGAGAATCCTCCTGACTTCGCTCTCGGGAACTCTGTACTTACCACCAACGGTTCTAACAGCCTTTACGTAGCCCTCCTTGATCCACCTACGGAGAGTAGAATAACTGACACCAAGCCTTTCGCAAACCTCCCTGGGTCTCAGCAACTTTTCAGACATGTACTACCCAAGTAAACATGAATAAAAACAACGCATATAAACATTTCCTAAAAACATCAAAAAGAAAACAGCCCTGGGCTCGGGTGCAATCGTTGAGATCGCGAAATTACAATATCAATTATACTATTTATCGCCTTCTGGAATATATTCGCTCCTAGTATTCTACGTTTACAAAGACTACGGCATCAAAACCATATTGGGTATTTCAATTAATTTACTCGAGGAAATAGTTAATCCATGGCTAGTATCAATATCTATATTGATGTGGATAATGATGCCAGCAATTATTGCATGGTTCATATTTAAAAAAGCAAATCTCTCCAGCTAACTGCATTAAATACACTAATAAACTCCGAGTTTTTAAGTAGTTTTAGATTGTTTTTCATCGATAAACTCCCGCATTAATTTGAATCCTTCAATTATCTCGTTTTCATTCATTGTCACAAATGTTATTCTCAAGTATCCTGAGCCCGCTTCACCAAATATTGAACCAGGCAGCATAACTACAGCCTTTGATTCAGCTAGCTTTAGTGTAAATTCTACGTCGTTTAATTTCATGTCATTTAAATAAGTTCCTACATCTGGGAACAGATACATGCTGGCCCTTGGTTTATGAAGCCTTGCCTCCGGGAAGAGCTTTTTGAATGCTTCGTATGCAACATCGCGTCTACGCTTATACACCGGTAGGACTTCCCTCAAGTATTTTTCTTTGAATCCCTGAGCAAGATAGTAGTAAGCAAACCACTGCATTGGAACAGGTGCAACAATACCGAATATGCCTTTAAGTTTAACTAATTCAGGAATAACATCCATGGGTCCATAGATGTATCCAAGTCTACCTCCAGGAATAGCTATGTCTTTGCTGAAGCTACCACACACAATGGTGTTCTCTAGTGCAGGATCGTATTTCTCGATCCAAACGTGTTCACCTTCGTAAACCAGGTGTTTATATGCAACGTCATATATGATCCACGCTCTTCGTTCACGAGCTACTTCGACTATGGTTTTTGCCACATCTTCCTTTATAACTCTCGAAGTAGGGTTATCAGGGCTTGCAAACAACACTGCTCTAGCCTTGACACCAAGTTTTTCTTTTATGCACTCGGGATCAGGGTTGAATTCGTTTTCGAAACTTTGTCTACACGTCTCTATTCTCAAACCTAATACTTTCGCTAAATCCCAGTATACACTGTAGGATGGATCTAGAATTAGTATTCCATCTCCCTCGTCCAATAGAGCTAGTGTTGATAAGTAAAGTGCCTCAGCTCCCCCCGTTGTTATCAAAATCTGATTTGCCGAGATATTTATACCTCCATACTTATTCAAATCCTGTGCTACCGCTTCCCTTAATTCCGCCAACCCCTGCGTCGGCATATATCTAAAGTGTTTGAATGGGTCCTTCCGAACCATTTCCAAGAAGTATTCGAGGGCTTCTTTGCTTGGCGGTAGCCCTGGCTGGCCCGCTGTGAAGTCATATACCTTAAATCCTTTTCTAGATAATTCATGTGCTTTTGCTATCAGTATTCTATGAGGATTCAGTGGTAAAGATCTTAATCGCCTGGATACTCTAGACATATATATGCACCTTTACATGTATATATTGTTTACGTTTGGATGTATAGTTCTTGTTACTTAAATTGGTTTTACAATGAAATCCTTTACCAGGATCCCTGGGAAACTTCTTTTTTCTTTTCCAAATCTCTCTATGGGTTTCATTACATGCTTAAATACGCTTCTCGGGGGCTGATATATACCTGGTTTGATGTATCTTTCTTTAATAACGGGGATTTTCTTAGCGTGTGGATCTCTGTATTTGCATTTCCTGCATCTAAATCCTTTACCTTTACCCATGCTCTCCATTGTTGATCCACATAGAGGGCATTTCGGGTTAAAGTATTCGTATATTTCAGCTAATTTTACAATTCTAATTTTCTCGAGATTTATTGTTAACCCATGTAAACTACTCGGAGGCCTCACGCATCCCATTACTTCAACAACGTCTCCTTTCTCTAGTTCTTCGATAATATCCCTGAAAGTCTTGGTTGGTTCGTATACTGCTACATCAATACAACATTTTCCATCACACAATTCGAAGAAAACATGACCCCCCACGCTTCGCTTTGGTTTTTTATTAACTACTCCACTGACTTTAACGCACATGTAAGGTCTTATATCGCAGATTGAATTAACTTCAAACAAATGAGCATCCGTATGTTGGTTTGTTCTGAATATAGCCATATACTCCACAGGCTCCGATATCTTGAGGATATTGAAAGCTTCGATGAGCACCCATGGATCCTCGCCTCTCAACCCCAGTAGAACAGGGTCTGGTCCACGCGGTGTTATCAATGGTCTATTTGCCTCGTAATCATAGTTCAGTATCATGTCTTTACCGTAGAGTTCATCCATTACTCTAATGCTCTCACTATCCACTAGTCTCGGTTTTCCCCAGTACTCGCGTGCTCTATAAGCTATTAATTCATACGTATAATCTGTATTTACCATTGTGTAACCAATGGCAGCTAATGCCCCTATAACACCTCTCTTACCTCTTATGTTATAGTATCTTGTTTCACTGTGTTTATTGAGTAGTCTCAGAGCTAAATCAAGTGGTATAATGTCGTGTAGAGCTTTATTTGCAAACCACGCGTATTCATATGGTATCTCACCTTCGTGTAAAACCACACTAGGCTGATTTTTTGCATCCTTAAATTCTCCCGCATATTCCTCGAGTTTACTTACTATCATCTCCCATACTTCTGCTAATTGTATATTATTAGCCTCGATTCTTATTGCAACTGCACCGTTTCCCCGCGTTTTCCATGGAACAGATGGGTTTAATCTAACTAAATTCAAGTAGTCGATGAATTTTACGCCTTTTCTTTTAATTTCCCATGCAATTTGTACTGCGAAGTGAGTTGTACATCCACCATTGATGGAGTCAATGTCATCTAATCCTATATGTATGGTTGTCAATTACATTCTCCTTAAATAACATTTGGCTCCAGCTACAATGAGCGGTAGTATTACAGTTGCATCTCCATATATAACTATGTTCTTTGATCCAGGTTTTATTTTTCCCCAGCTTATTGCTTCCCTGGGATGAGCACCACTTAAACTACCATCGTATTCTACAGCTGTTGTAATGTAAATTGCATAATCAAGTCCCTCTTTGAGCTGAGCCCACCAAATGGTATGGTGTTTACTAATCCCCCCTCCAATTATTAGTGCACCTAATTTTCGCGATGAAACTACTAATTCTATGATCTTTTTTTCATCAGCTATCAAATCTAGTTCTAATCCCAATGCACTGTGGTTAAATACTACTTGTGAACCGAATGCCCCATCATATATTCCAGGGACATATATAGGTATGTTTCCCTCATACGCGGCTCTAAGAAAGCTACTTTTATCATTTATTCTCCTACCTGCTTCTCTAAGTATTTCACTAATACTCCAATTCTTCTTGATCTTAACTAAGTCCTCGAACAATCCACGTGCAAATTTCTCAATTGCCAAACCATAGTTTTCTACTGGTATAAGTACATTACCTAACCTATGAATATCCATTGCGTGCAGCATCGCGTCATCATAGAACCAGTCGCCTTTATAGTATCTGTGTCCAGTTCCTCTAGCTATGTCATGATCTATCGCGCCACAGGTTGTAATAATTGCATTGAACCATCCTTCGCGGATCAATTGAGTAATAACGCCCCTTAACCCTGTAGACACTATGTTACCTGTGAACGACAGTATTTTCGTCGCGTCGTGATCCTTTATCATTTCAGCTAGAATAATGCTAGCTTTATATATGTGTCCAGCCATGAATCCATGTGATTTACCATAGTTTTCTACTAGTTCGCAGATACTCATATCCGCTTTTACTTCATAATCCACTATTTCCTCCCGTAAAACTTCCTCTCTCAGCGAGCTCATAGTATCCTGCGCCATGTTGTACACCACAAACTTAATTGTTAATAAATACAGATAGACTTAAAGTACATTTAGGGTTTAATTATACATGGACATCGAATTCAAAACTTTATTAATAGCTTTGAAACATCGAAAAATACTCATAGGGGAATTATCGAATTTAACTAATTACCCAGAGAATGCAATTAGGGAGATAATTCAAAGAAATAGAGATGTTGTAAGAGTAAATGGTGAAGAAGTAACTGTAGTAAACCCGGTACAGTTAGCTTTAAAACTCGTATACACCGGGGTTGAATTAAGGAAAATAACTGAGCTACTCGACTGGAGAGATTTCGAGGTATTTTCAACGCGAATACTAATGGAATTTGGATACGAGGTTGTTCATGAAGTTAAATTAACCACTCCTGTTAGATTTGAAGTAGATGTACTTGGAATCGACCCCTCCACTGGTTTAAGTATAGCAATAGATTGCAAGCATTGGTCATCTATGTCAACTAGCAGACTTCTACAAGCCGCGGAAACACATATCGCGCGCTTACATAAACTTATTAAACACTATCCGTATGCAAAGTCAAAATACAAAGTACTTGAAAAAGCTAAAAGAATGGTCCCTCTAATACTAACTCTTCTAACACCTAGGGTAAGAACACACGTAGGAGTATTATTTATATCTATAGGTGAGTTTCCACAGTTTCTACGCGATATACATAGTGTACTCGAGTATTTTGATGTAACGCCGTTGAAATTGAACTAGGATATAAGTTTTAAATTTACAAAACAGATATGTAAAAGGGTGATTACTTGCCTAGAGCAGTTTTGCCGGAGGCAAAATTATTCAGAGACATAATCGATACCATTGGAAATATTGCGGATGAAGTCTCATTAGTACTAACAAGTGAGGGTTTAACTATTAAGGCACTAGATGTTGATCAAACATCCCTAATTGACGTTCAATTACCAAAGGACATGTTCCTAGAATATGAACTCCAGGAAGCATTGAACATAGGTGTATCAATAAACAACTTGAAAAAAGTTCTAAAACACCTCAAGAAAGGCGAAAATCTTGCCATAGAACCAGAAGGAGACTACGTTAAATTCGTAATAGGTGCTGGAGGAGTAGTCAGCAGAATGTTTAAGTTCCGAAACCTAGATGTACCTATTCCCGAGCTACCTGATTTAAATCTAAATTTTACTGCCACAGCTAAAATTCTGGCGCAATCCGTGAAAAAAGTAGTAGAAGATATCGAAGCTATTGGAGGAAGCACACAGATAACGGTTACAGCAGATGCCATTATATTTAAATCAGTTGGTGCGGGTAAACTAGAAGTGAAGTTCCCCCAGGGTTCATTAGCGCTTATCTCGCTAGAAGTGCAGGAGCAGGCGGAGTCTGTTTATGATACAAGCAAACTAGCTAATATTCTAGGTGTAGCTAAGGTATCAGATATCGTTACTTTACAGCTAGCGAGTAAAATGCCGCTTAAAGCCGAGTTCTCGATCGGCCCTGGGAAAATAATGTATTTATTAGCACCTTTTGAAACAGGTTAATTTAAACACAATTAATACATACTATAATTACATGGATAGTTCATTGCTTTAATAGTTATAAGAACCTTAGATTATTTCACTATTGATACATGGATACATGCTTAAATAACAAAACAAAGGTGGAAAAATGAGCTCCGAAAGTGTTTTCGCAAAAATACAGCCTCAATCACCTGGACAGGAGGAAATTATAAAATCGCTGCTGGATAGGAAAGTTGAGATCGTCGGGTTATTTGGTCCAACGGGCTGTGGTAAGAGCTTATTCAGCATAGTATATGGAATAGATGCTGTTTTATCGGGTAAATACAGAAGGTTCGTAATAACAAGGCCCCTAGTCGACATAGTATCAGGCAAAGAATTAACTGCAGCTGAGCTGGGGGAGATGTATTACAAGGTAGTATCATCATACGTTGAAGACATTGTCTCGGGTTTAATTGATACAGGTAAATTACATGAATTAGTGAATAAAGGACTATTAATATTTGCTGATTCGCATTACTTAAAGGGAAGAACATTTGACGACTCCGTGATATTTATTGATGATTCACAAAACCTCCCCGTTGAAAGTGCAATTGAAATCATTACGAGAATGGGTCGAAACAGTAGATTAATAATTGCCGGCGACCCCGTGTTCCAGCGAAGCATTGGTAGCAAGGATTCAGCTTCATTACTAAGGGAGTTGCTGCTTGGAGAGGAAAATGCTCGAGTCATAGACCTAGGATTAAAAGATATTGTTAGACCCGGCGCCCGGAGAGGCATTAAGTTATTATTAGAATCGAAAATGAGGAACAGGCCTCTTGATGAAACTGAGAAACAAGTGTTGTCAACTGCTAGAGTACATGCGCCCGACGCTGATATCATTACCGTGGTTAACTTAATTGATTTAAAGAAAACATATAATATTACGAGTGAACACGCGCCCGACGCTTTAATTGTTACTAAAGAAGGTAACCAGGGTAGATTAATTGGCAAAGGAGGTGAAAGAATAAATTCCATGGAGAAAGATCTCGAAATGAAACTAAGAGCCGTCGAACAATCGCTAGACTTTAAACCCTTTGTTAGAGCAGTTCACCCAGTGAGCTGGGTTTATAAACACATTGTTGACGTTGATTTCGCCGGACCAAATTTAGCTGTTAAAATAGAAAGCGAGGCGTATGGTCCATTCGTAGGGCAGAGAGGAAACTACGTGAGATTTCTAGAACACGTGTTCAGGAAACTATTAGATGTGGGCGTTAGAGTATACGAAGTAGAAGCAGCGGAAGATAAGAGAAAAAGCAAGCATGCTAAAAAATAATACAATTTACGATTATATTTCTATTGGCATATATTTTTCTATCACATACTCTGGGTTCTCCCGCATAATTCGCATTGCTCTAGGTAAGTATTCTATGACTAGATCTGGTGTTATACCATCTTCGCCTAATTCGTTTGCAGCAAGATCTCCAGCTAATCCATGAATAAGAACACCCATCCTAGTTGCGGACCCGAGATCTCTTAATCCAATACCATACATTGCTGCAATAGTTCCGTTTAAAACATCTCCCATACCAGCTTTGGCCATTCCTGGATTACCAGTCATATTTATGTATACATGGCCATCTGGATAGCCAATTAATGAATGAGCTCCCTTCAAAACTATATATGATCTCAATTCAATGGATGCCTTGCGTAAGTATTCAATTGGGTTTTCTTGCAACTCGGATATCTCTATGTTCATTAATCTCGAGAACTCTAATGGATGCGGGGTTAGAACAGTAGGCGATCTCCTCTTCTTTAGAATATCTGGGTTTCTGGATACAGCTGTTATACCATCACCATCCACTATGATGGGCTTATCCACCGCCTCCACGAGCATTCTAATCAACTCCTGTGTTTCCTCATTCAACGATACTCCTGGACCAGCTACAACGATGTCCACGCCATATTCATCTATGATCTTTACTATCTTTTCATAGCTGGATAGTGAAAGTGTTCCTTCATTTGTTTCCTCCATGGGGTGGTAAACTATTTCACTACAATTTGAAGCTAATACTGGAACAACGCTCGCAGGTGTTGCTAGCCTAGCGTATCCTCCTCCAGCTCTAAGAAAGGAGTATGCAGTGTAGTAGGGAGCACCATAATAGTACCTTGCTCCGGAAACAGCTAGTAGTTTTCCAAATGTTCCTTTATGACCCCATTTAATTCTTTCAGGTAGAGTTACTGGTGAATTAAGCTCTGTTTTTACGTTTTCAAGTAAAACAGGAGGGTATGATAGTCTGGAAACGTATAGTTTGCCGCAATAGTGGTACCCTGGATACAGTATATTTCCATATTTAGGTAAACCGAATGTAATTGTGTAATGAGATCTCACGGCTACTCCACGTACCTTACCATTATTTCCATCAATACCGGAAGGTATATCTACGCTCACGACGATTTTTCCATATTTATTAATTAATTCTATGACATCTCTGTATATACCTGTAACTTCTCCTTTCAAACCAATTCCTATTAAGCCAACGACTACTACATCAGTATTCATTAAGGAATTCTCCAGTAGCTTAAGATCATCCCTAGTTTTTAAAACATGTGGTTTAATGCCTAGTTTAACGATTACCTCATACATTGTTTTAGCTGGTTCACGGTATTTCTCAGGATCCCCAACTATGAACACTTCAATTAACCCGTTCATAGCGTATATTCTTCGGGCCGCTACTAAAGCATCGCCTCCGTTATTCCCGGTTCCCGCTATGATGGTGAATTTCTTTCCTTTAACCCCTATCTGGGATACTATTACGTCATATACTGCTGTTCCAGCATTCTCCATTAATATTAGATGGTTTATTCCATATTTTACTGCTTCTTCATCTATTTTACGCATTTCTTCAACACTACATACTTTAAGAGAATAGTAAGAGTAGTTCTTCAAGAGAAGCCCCTATAAAATATACATTTTGCGATAAATACATTTTTATTTCTTAGCGTATATTTCTGATACTTGGTGTTAAGTAATGGTATTCGAAAACCCCTTGATCAAAGATATTCTCGAGAAGTATAGAGTTATCTGGGCACTTGGGCACGCTATGGCACTTATGGGGTGGGATAGTGAAACATATATGCCTAGAGAAGGTGTTAAGGATCGTGCTGTAGCCAGAGCTGAGCTTGCGTTACTTCAACAGCAACTACTACTCAAACCGGAACTTGTTGAACTAGTTGAAAAAGCAGATAAAATCGAGAACCTAAATGATTATGAAAAAGGTGTAGTTAGAGTTTTAAAGAGATCTATTAGAATAGCGAAAGCTCTTCCCCCATGGCTTGTTGCCGAAAGAGCTAAAGTTACCCAGGAGGCCATGGTTGTATGGAGGGAGGCTAAAGCCAGAAATAACTTCGAATTATTCAAGCCGTATCTTGAAAAGATATTCGATTTGTCTAGAAAAACAGCTGATTATCTCGGCTGGGAGAAGCATCCCTATGATGCACTTCTAGATTTGTATGAGGAAGGATTGAAAACCGAGGATGTTGATAAAATACTAGGTTTTTTAAAGAATAACTTGAAGCAAATAATAGATAAAGTCTTATCCGAGGGTAGATTCCCAAGAGAGCACCCATTAGAGAAAATACAGTACGATGTTAGAAAAATGGAGCTAGTTAATCAAAAAATTCTAGAGATCCTGAACTATCCAATGGGTACTCGGGGTAGATTAGATACATCAGCACATCCATTCACGATCGATATGGGTATAAACGATGTTAGAATAACTACGAGATACGAAGGAGTAGACTTCAAGAGAACAATGTTCTCCGTTATACATGAATTCGGTCACGCGTTATACCAACTCCAAATAGATCCTTCTCTAGCCTACACCCCTATAGGAGAAGGCGTTAGTCTTGGAGTACACGAGGGGCAGAGCAGGTTCTGGGAAAACATCATTGGGAGAAGCCGTGAATTCGTAGAATTAATATACCCTGTACTAAGAGAGCACTTGGATTTCATTAAGCAATATACTCCCGATGACTTATACTACTACTTTAATACCGTTAAACCCAGTTTTATACGAGTCGATGCCGATGAAGTAACATATAATATTCACATATTGCTTAGAACGGAACTAGAGAAGCAGGCTCTTACAGGCGAGGTAAAAATACCAGATCTACCTGAACTATGGAATGATTACATGGAGAAACTACTTGGTATTAAACCAAGAACATACAGTGAGGGTATTCTGCAGGATATACATTGGAGTATGGGTAGCATTGGTTACTTCCCAACCTACACACTCGGAAATATTATCGCAGCATCAATGCGTTACGCAATGGAGAATGAGATAAAGTTGAAGGAAAAAATAGCAAACAGCGAATTCAAAATTATACAGGATTGGCAACGTAGTAAAATACACAGGTATGGATCAACATATCCACCCAAAGTACTACTAAGGAAAGCCATAGGAGTAGATTACGAACCCGAACACCTAATAAAGTATCTTTCAGAGAAATACCTATCAGCGCCGTAAACCAACACAATCAATTATCCCCAAGGAATAAAAGCATGGGTATTTCGCAACCATATCTCGCAATACTATCAACAATGGCGTTTATTTCAATCGTGGTGAGCTTGTCGTTTTTCTACCTCTACATCATAGATCAAGCGAATAAAACTCCCGTACTAGGTGTTTACGCGGATTCACGTATAGACCCAGACACGAATGAAATAACCGTGTACATAGTTATCAGGCATGAGAGGGGGAGAACGGTTGAAATACAGAGAATAATGCTAATTAACGAGTCATCAGTAATAACTATAGATAACTTTAATGAAACAATCATTCTAGGATGTAGAAATAGAGAAATCCCCGCTGGAGGTAAATGCATCATTACATTGAAATTTCCACCGGGAAGCTTCAGTGAAAACAAGACGTATCAAGGCCTCGTGTATTTCAATGAAGGAGTCTATCCAGTTGCATTTACTCCTTCAAGACTATACGAGTAGGTTGAGTAATAAAGCTTTTTATGATGTACAATGAAATATATTTTACGTATTGAAACCAGGTATGCTGATAAATGTCAATTAAATTAGATATCAGAATTAGACTATTAGAGAAACCACGAAATATCGTGAATTGCAGTGAAAAACGCTTAATTCCATCTCGGAGTAAGCCGCTATACATAGTGTGCCTTACAGATGATTATTACATTATATACGATGCCATTGTGGATGATAAGCAGGCCTTGAATGAACTTAGAAAAATTGAAGCTAAGCTATACGATGTTGTAATCGGCGAGAAATCGTTCATAGATCTACTCGATAAAATAAGTGATATACGTTTAAAACACATTATAGAGAGGCAGTTCATAGGATACGGTGTACTTGAAGGATTTTTCCTAGACCCTGACATTGTAAATGTCCATATAATGGCGGATAAGCCCATACAAGTAATACACAGAGCACGCGGCAGAATGAACACTAATATAACATTAACTCTCGAAGATACCAAAGAGCTTGCACTGAGAATAGCTGCTCGAGCAGGTAAACCTGTATCCGAGGCTCTACCACTAGCGAGTTTCATTGAGCCAAGGTATGAGGCGAGGGTAACAGTAATATATACATCTGATGTAACAATGAGAAAAAACATTGTAGTGGATATTAGAAAACAACCCGAAAACCCGTGGACTATTCTGAAGCTCATAAAGTATGGAACACTGAGCTTTGAAGAAGCTGCGTTTCTTTGGCTTATGGTTAAATACAAAGTCCCGGTAATTATTGTAGGCGAAATAATGACTGGAAAAACAACGCTGGCAACAGCTTTAGCTTCTCTAATACCACCAGATGCAAGAGTTCTAACAGCAGAGGACGCACCTGAGTTCAGAATACCCGTATTGTACTGGACTAGGACTATGACCCGTGAGTTTGGGGAGTATAAAATATCGTTTTTCGACCTGATCAAAACCGGTGTTAGGTTATCGGTCGACTACATTATAATAGGAGAGATAAGGGGTGAAGAAGCAAGGGAATGGGCTCACTCGATTCTACTTGGTCATGGTGCAATAACAACGTTTCATGCTGAAAGCCCCGAGTCAGCACTACTTAGATTGCTATCTCCTCCTATATCTGTTGATCCACACGTTATTGCATTACTAAACGTATTTGTGAAGACAAATGTTATTGAACGAATACCCGGGGAAAGAGTATTTAGACACGAAGTCTACGTAATAGAGGAGGGCAGAACAACTCCTCTCTTTACTTACGACCCTAATAGTGATAAAATCGTTATGAACCCGGATATTAAAAACCCGATATACGAATTGAAATTCGTTGATCGAATAGTGCTTGCAAATAGAGTGCCAAAAGAACTATTATATAAAGAGTATCTCGCGATGATCAAAGCACTGGAGGAAACATACAGTGAAGCCGTAAGTAAAGACCCAACATTGGAAACCCCAACATACGTGGAGATACCTATATTGCTTTACAATAAACTAAGAAAATACATGGCAATGACGAGATCTACTCTCCCTAGGGAATAATTCTCACGTTGAATACACATTTAGATAAGGGCATTCTTAGAAATAGTATAAATTTAAACAATGTGCTCTATTTATATGGGGTATATGCGTGTTCTCCGCTGGGAAACACGTTAAGATACTTCAACGATTGATCATGATTTTAGTTGTAGTATTTACCTTCATACTACTTATACACCTATCTGGGTTTAATCATTATTTTTCTTACGTTATCTTACTGATATCCATTCTCCTAGTACTGGTTAATCCACATTTCCTCACGTCATTTGAATTAAAAACAAGAAACTTAATGGCAGCTAATTTGCTGATCGCTGGGAGGGGTCTCAGCTCTGATAACATAAAGTTACTACAGTTAATTCTTCAAACGTCAGTTGCTATAACGCTCTTGGTTACTGGTTTTACAATAACGTACTTTCTGTTCAATAAGCTTGAACTACTGCTTCTTTTGACTACTTTAGCTTGTTTCACAATTACAGTGTTTTTGTATTATATGCCGGTAATATTGATAAAGTCGTGGTCAGCCCAGAGAAAAACGGCTGTTGAAATAGAACTACCATATCTACTTATACTATTCCGAGTTTTATCATCACTACGTTTACCAATATACGACATATTCTCTGTAATCGAGGAGAGCAATGCTTTGAAAGCATGGTCGAGGGAGATCGCTCTTGCGAGGAAAATCTCCACGTTTTCACCAGCATCTCTAATATCAGCTGTGGATTTGATGTGCGAAAATCACCCATCCCAGAAAGTGAGGGAGCTTTTTAGAAGAGTAGTAATGGCAGCTATGACTATGAGCGACGTAAAGGATGTTGTTGAGCGAGTATATGATGCTATATATTCATGGTTTGAATCAAAAATCTCGAATCTAACGGAGTATTTCACTATCATAGCAGGTTCAAGCATGCTGGTTTATCTTCTTATACCCATAATAGTCTTCGCTATTGCCCCGGTTTTACTAGGTAGTATTTCAGCGATCTTAATTATTACCCTAAGTATTCAAATACTGGTTTTCTTTATCCTGTATGCACTAATAGTTAATTCCTACCCCACTAGCTTCGTGATTAAGAGTCAAGGAAAACAAACATACGTATTCATAGCTTCGTATTTAACAGTATCAGTACTGTTATTCTACAACATATTTTCCCAGTTGCTTAGAAGAAGTGATCTCCCAGTGTTAAATGAAGCTCTTCTCGTAGCCGTTATTCTAGGGGTAATAACGCCTTCATTAATAATCTCGGAGATTCAAATGAAACAAGTATCTTTATATGATACCTTCATCGGAGTTGCATCGGATTCGATGTCCCTTGCCGCAGTAACAGGCGAAAATGTTGCTCAAGTACTAGAAGAAGAATCCAGGAAATACGGTAAAAACATTGTAAAATTAACTAGAAGCATTCTAATGGGATATACGAGTAAGATACTCAGAAGAAACCTTGTTTCAAGAGCACCCAGTACTTATCATGCTTCATTTATAGAAGGATTAATAATTATTCTAACTCTAGGCTCGACGCCTGAAATGCTGAGAGTTTTCACATCTAGTTATGAAAAACTACAAGTTTTAATATCAAATACCAGGAGATTAGCTAGTAGATTAGAAAGCATGATAATTGGATTAGCTATGCTAACGGGAATTTTTCTATCCTACCTGGATAAAACATACCAGTATATATTTAATTTAGCGCGCAGCATTCAGTTGCCAGGACAAGCGTATGTTTTCAACTACGATCCATCAATATATGGATTACTGAATGCTACAACACTACTATCTCTCTTCCTTGTTTCAATCTTCGTGGGCGTAATAAGAGGTGGATCTGTTAATTATAGCTTTAGAACAACAGCCATGACACTAGTTGTCTACATGTTATCAAGAACTTTGTTCACTAGTATCTTAGTTACCTGAGTATAGTTCAATTGCTCTTTTCTTAATAACCTCTAGACACTCCATTAAACAATCACCTAGTTCACTCGTTGAAACAACTTCGGGTTCAACAAACCTCCGGAAAACTTGCACAAGGGTTATGTATTTATTCTCAACAAATATACGAGTAACTTTAATTGTAGTATCAGCAATAGATGATTGCAAATTACATGATAATTCATCTACGCAAGAACCTATTCTGACAACCATCTTGCCTTTTTGCTTAAAGTATACAACTTGCCTATAGAGCTCCTTGAAGTAAGTGTGCGCTTCATGAATACTACTTGATACATGTACACCATGAAATACTATGATATCGGGATCAACCGAGTTAATTAATTCCTCCTCCCTCATTGATAACTCAGAGAGACTGTACGCAAATGGATTAATTGCACGAAAAACTATGTATTCATCAACAAGCTTCTCCGCAATATCCCGGCTTAATCCGGACTTTGCAACGATGTTGACTGCGTCATCACGAATAGTATTAGGCGATGAAATATAGCTCAGAAACAACATTTTAAAATCGTGTTTTACAGCGAGAGCGAGAAGAAAAGCTAAAACATCTCTCCCGTATACTGTGTCCGGTGGGTAGAATACGTTAATCACGAATCCCCTATGCAGGTGTTTGAGCTTTTCCTGCAAAATTCTACAAGGTAGCTCTACTTCTTCGAGGCTTTCCCGAATATCCTCTAATACCGGCTGAACATGCAGAACTATTCCCTTATTCTCCATGATAACAAAAGGTACCTCGGCTATGTGAACTGGCGCGCCGCGTGCTTTTCTAATTTCCAGTAATCTAACGAGATATCTATCCTCTATTTTGTGCTTAAGAACAAATATCGCGTCTGAAACAAATTCAGCGGGTAAAGGCGTTAATTTTTCTTCTCCAAATGGTAACTCTGAGATCAAAACCAGTAATCCATTAAACACCCTTGGTAGTTGATAGAAATAATTCAGTAGCCAAGCTCTTTTCTCCACGTTTTCCCTCAGCGATTCCAGGAGCACTGTTATAGAGTCTATTACTACTACTTGAAACCCCTCCATTATGGTTTTACTTAGTGTATTCGCTAAATTCTCCGCATCCATTGTTGCCGGTAATCTAAGAAACTTCAGTAAACCCCTGGACTCCGCATCCCTGAGTTTTATTCCTAATCTCTCCATGTACGCGTATAGTTTGTCCTTTTCCTCGTAAAATGATACATATAGACATTTTTTACCCCGTACTGCGTTAGAATAACATATTGTGGCACCAAGCGTGGTTTTACCTGCACCAGGGTGACCCGCGACGAGAATAGTGTACGGAGGTATTATTCTCCCAGTTAGATAATTCAACCCCTCAACGCCAATAGTGAAATCGCTGGATTGATTATATCTCATAACCATCACATATATTTAAGTCAAAGTTTAATTTATTTATTTTTACTAAAAAAATATTTATAACCAGGTAATTTAAAAACACGTTCTTCATATTGTATTCAACCATGTTCACATCAAATTACTGGGATTTCTCCAAAATCAGCTCTATAAATTCCCTGTCTCTTCCAGTTTTAACAAGCTCTATTAGTTTTGAAACTAATTCAGGGTTTCTTGAGCGTGAAATCAAGGGGTTTAGAAAAGCGAGCGTGAAAGCGTAGTCTGTTGACAACACATCTCCTTTGTAATGGTTTAACAATAGGATGTATAGTCTACTTGGAGATGTGAACAATAAGGTTATACAATCTACTCCATAGTTCATCACGCATAGGGTATTGAGAAAACTCAGCATACCAGGAATCTTCTTTGATAAATACTCCTGCACCCTGTTTTTCAAACCATTTATACTCCCATTCATTTCAACACCCAGACAATCATCCTGTGAATAAATCATTTCTCAACACTATGGTGTCTAAGC
>JAUQPA010000028.1 GCA_030550615.1 Thermoproteota archaeon
GTGTTCTCGTGTTTATGTTTGGTTCTCCTCCCAGCTTGATATCTCCAACTATGTATTCTTTGCCTCCTGCTCTAATTCCTATGGTTTTGTTTCCTTTTGTTAATGTTTGAGCTGTTGAAAGCTCGCGTGGATCGTTGATTTGTTCTACGGTTATTTCTACTCCGTTCCGTGCTTTAACCGGCTTCATCCACGCTAGTGCTTCGTATCCTTTCTTATTCTTAACGCGGGCTAGCCACCAATTGCCTATGAGAGGAGTGTATTTCCCGCAGAAAGGGCATTTAACTTCCCATGTTCCAATATATACTGCTGTGTCGTCATCGTATAGCTCGTTTATATCCGGGTCTCTTCTTAGTTCTTCAGTAATCCATTTACCTGCTTCCTCAACGTCTCTTACGAAGTCTTTTTCTAACTTGTTGTCGGCAACCCATTTAGGGTACTCTATGACTGCCCTCAGAAATACTACTGCTGAGGGGAGAAGCTCGCAGGCTACGACTCTACCTACTCCTAGTCTAATAGCTTCTATTGGTATTGATCCAAAGCCCGCGAAAGGATCTAGAATCTTCGCGTTCCTTATTTCCTCATGCATTTTCTTATCCAGTAACCTTAGATCAGGGTTTAGGAAATGAGGCGTCTTATTGAATTTTCCTCTACCAACGTAGCTTGGATACACTATTCTAATGAACTTCAGTGGGTCAAAGTCTCCTGGTAGTAGTGAAGCTAGAATAATAGCTCTCGCTGATGCAAGTGGTTTACGCGTCCACCAGAAAACCATTTCCCAGAAGGGAGGTCTGCCGGGGCCTTTTTCCTTCGCGCTAGCAATATTTATTATTTCAACGGGGAGTTTACCGCTCTCCAAGAAAACTGTTGCAGGCAACCAGCACACCGGTGTAAAACAAATACTCTCTAGGTAAAGATTAACTGTCCTTGTTTTTAAATACACCTCGTGGATCCCGTTTCACAATAACACCTCTTGATCAATGCAGCTAAGCATAAGCACGGCAAGAAAATACATGCGCGTGAATCATGCGTGAACCACGTTAAATTCTGGTAGAATGGGTTTAAGCTAGTAGATGCAAGAAATTTAATTTCCACTTGTCTTAAAAACCACTCGAGATCTCTAGATGTGTAAGTAATGAGTAGTATTAAGAAACCATTTATCTACGCTCAAGGAGAGTGTTTATGCGTATTCACGAGGTGGAGTAGTGAATATTGAATTACGCGATCTGGAAGAGCTTAACATCTAAGGCTACTTCAACCCCCGTGAACTTTAATACGTGGAGTTTGTTTCTCATAATGTTATTCCACGTGGAGAAGCGCGAGCAAATTTATCTCCATGTTTCCTGTTGATGCATTATTTTTAAATCTAGTATTGGAGCCCTGGTTTCATCATGTTCCATACCTCCACGTTGATAAATACTCCTCCTGCCGCGGTGTCAGGGAATCTATTTCTATCCCCATGCTTTCAAGTTTTAATCTAGCAACTTCTTCATCCAGTTGCCTCGGTATTACCATGACCTTTCTCGGTAGTTTACCCTTGTTCTCGTATATGTACTTCACTGCTAGGAATTGATTAGCGAAGCTCATATCCATTACTTCACTTGGATGCCCCTCGGCTGCAACTAAGTTAACTAATCTACCCTCAGCTAATAGGTACAGCTTTTTACCATTTCTCAACTCGTACTCGGTGACGCTGGGTAGAATGTTTCTTTTTGAAACAGATAAGTTCTCCAGGTCAGGTATCCATATTTCAACGTTGAAGTGTCCTGCATTGGCTAGTATTGCGCCATCCTTCATTCTCTCGAAGTGTTCTCTACGGATAACGGCGATGTTCCCTGTTGCCGTAATGAATACATCGCCTACTTCAGCTGCTTTAATCATGGGCATTACCTCGAATCCATCGTAAACCGCTTCAAGAGCCTTAATGGGATCAACCTCGGTAACTATTACTCTTCTAGCCCCGAGGCCCCTAGCTCTCATAGCTATTCCTCTACCAACCCATCCATAACCAGCTACAACAACCACTTTACCTGCAACAAGGATATTCGTTGCTCTTAGTAATCCATCAAATGTGCTTTGACCAGTACCATACCTGTTGTCGAAGAGATACTTCGTGTACGAGTTGTTAACGGCTATAACCGGGTATTTTAGTAAACCACTGGACTCCAAGGCCCTTAATCTATTAACACCCGTTGTCGTCTCCTCCGTCCCCCCTAGTATGTTCTCAGCTACGTTAACGTATTTCTCGTGCAGCAACGCGTGGAGATCTGCACCGTCATCGATAACTATATCCGGCTTGCTCTCCGCGACTCTACTGATACACCAGTAGTATTCATCGCTTGTCTGACCGCGCCAAGCGAAAACTCGGATACCCCGCATAGCGAGCGCTGCTGCTACATCATCCTGAGTCGATAGAGGGTTGCTGGCAGCTAAGTATACTTCTGCACCAGCTTCGCGGAGAGCTAGCGTTAGAACAGCTGTTTCCTTGGTAACGTGGAGAACAGCTCCTATTTTAACGCCTCTGAGTGGTTTTAATTCACTGTGTTTTCTTCGCAGAAGCATTAGAACAGGCATGTTTCTCTCCGCCCAGGTTATTTTCAACTCCCCGTTTTCGGCTAGGGATATATCCTTGACTTTGAACTCCATGTAATCCACCTTGATAGCGTTAGACAATTCTACTTTAATAAGCTTAACAAACACTAGTGTTACCTAGTGATGCAAGGTGGGAGGAATTGCCTAATTTAGGAAGCGAATTATCGCCGAGCACGGTATTTAAGAACATGATTGCGGCGAAACCATGGTTATTCATCATAGCTTATTATATATATAGTCACCAGGGGTCAACAGTTGAGGAGCTACGGGAATCAACTGGTTTAAACACGAATACGTTGAAGCGCGGTATATGGTGGCTTAACAAGTACAATGTAATAGAATGTAGAAACGAGAAGTACTTCATTAAACCAGAGTACGTGAAGGTTATTGAAAACCTACTCTACGATCACTGCAACCTCAAGAGAATGCACTTACTAAAGCTCGATAAGGTCTTCATAGTGCTCACGGTGAGAAACGGTAGAATAGATTACTGGTCCCTGCCCGTGGACTACGTTGAGAAACTATCTTTCTACGAGGAGATAACCAGCAGCGAGTTCCTTGATAGGGAAATCGCTAATATACTAGGGGTTGACATTAAAACCGCGAGGAAGATCACTAGGTTAAGAGAACTACAGAAAGCCTGTAGATCGAATCATCAGACCCGCGAAGAATAGTCATGAATCCCCATCGGTGGTTTTCATCATCACTATAATCCTTTTAAATCCTAGTTTTATAAACCTGTTTTGAAATCTGCTAATTAGAGCATATTGTAGCTCATGATTTCGCAGGGGTGTATGTTGAATGGGTAAAGTAAGAACAAAGCTTGTTAAGAGAATTGCGAGAGAGCTACTGGACAAATACCCTGGTTTATTTAAACGAGATTTCAACCATAATAAGCTAGTTGTTTCAAAGCTCACAACAACTTCTTCAAAGAAATTGAGGAATCAAATAGCAGGCTACATAACTCACCTACTGGCAGTTTCAGCTAAGAAGGAGAAACACGTAGAGTTACCCGAGGCAACAAGTGAGACTAGTGCTTAAGTACTCTCATCAAAACAATAAAATCCACGTTGAATTAACCTGGCGAAATACTTCTTTTGATCTATATATTTATCTATGTAGAAACAAAACGAATAAATTACTTAGCGAAGTGCAGCTACGCTCTATTAAACCAGATGATCCTGCCGCTCTCATTCCAGTTACACTTATTGAAACCCCACTACAACTTATTCAAGGAGCCATATATTATAGAATATACTCTGATAGATTAACGAGAATAAGAAACAAAGGATTGCTTTTAGCATCCATGATACTTGGAGTTAAGCAGCTAGGTGAATTAATAGATAAACTTGAAAAAGAAGTTGGGAGGGGAGTTGACTATTATTTAGTAAGCGTAGATACCCCACTAGATGCGGTTAGCGAATGTAGCTCCATTAATATGGAGGAAGTGAGAAGCACGTCGCTGCGCGCATTAGTAAAAAATACTCAATTTGTTATTTCAATGATCTAGACTATTGTTCTACCACTCTTCTTCCCATTCTTCTTCTTCCCACTCCTCCTCTTCCCATTCCTCCTCCCATTCCTCTTCTAGCATCCGCTTCAAACTTCATCCCCATTACCACGTATTATACAGGATTTATAAATGTTTGTGTTTAAGGTTGCTCCACCTCCATGTATAGAAGCAAGTTGCTTGATGAAATTAATGAAGAGCTCTCTCGTTGATTTACTGAATGCTTAATGTTGTTATTTATCAGAGTATGATTTCATAGTTTATAATTGATTGCATGAAAGGTGGTTTTAATTGAATGGTGCTAGACGCTTAGTTCAAGTGAGTAAGGGTATTAAAATACTTGCAACCATAGGACCAGCATCAATTAGTCCCGAAGTAGTAAGAGAAATGATTAGAAACGGGGTGTCCGGCTTCAGAATAAACATGGCTTTTGGAAACCCTGAAACCTGGAGTTCATATGTGAAAAACATCAGGGAAGCCTCAGTTGAACTGGATACCGTGGTATCCATAATCGCTGACATACCCGGCCCCCAGGTTAGAACAGGTGAATTCCAGGTCATCGAAGTCAAGAAAGGAGACATAGTGTACTTGACACGTGCTGAGCAGGATAAACAAAGCGGAGAAGTAGTGGAGATACCTGTTCACCCCGAGCAGGTATTCGATGTACTTGAACCCGGGGATACGATACTTTACGGTGATGGAGAAGTAGAGTTAAGTGTGCTCGAAGTAAGCAATGATCGAGCCAGGTGCTTGGTTAAAAACCATGGTGTTCTTAAACCAGGGAAGAAAATTGTGGTATTGGGCAAGGAGCTACCCACGGGATTCCTCAGTGATAGAGACGTAGAACTCGTCAAGTACTCGTGCAGCGAGAACTTATCATACATAGCGTTAAGCTATGTTAGAAGCGAGCTAGATGTTCAATTCGTCAGAGATCTGCTCACGCAATTCAATTGCGACGTAGGTATTATTTCGAAAATTGAAACACCCAGTGGCGTGAGAAACGCTGGTAGAATAGCTGATTTATCAGATGCTATACTAATAGCGCGAGGAGATCTAGGCGTGCACTTCCCCATAGAGGACATACCTTTACTCCAAGAACAAATCACCAGGATCTCCGTGGAGAAAAACAAGCCAGTTATTGTTGCAACAGATATTCTAGACTCTATGATTGAGAACAATAGACCAAGTAGAAGCGATGTCGTTGGATTATATAATATTGTCCATAGCTTAGCTGACGCGATACTATTAACTAATGAAACAGCAATAGGTAAATACCCGGTGGAAGCTGTTAAATGGGCTAGAATAATAGCTGACACAGCGTACAAAAACACGCCCCCAGTTCTAATAGAGCAATCGAGGAAAACAATTAAACCTACTACTCTACTGGAGAAATACGTTCAAGGACTAGTATATCTCGCCGAGAGCCTTGATGGAGTAATTTTAGTTTATACCAAGACAGGGCGTACACCTCCATTGATATCTAAGCTTAGACCGAGAACAAGGGTATACGTAGGCAGCTGGAATAGAAAACTACTGGAGAAATACACTATCTACTACGGAGTCAACACGGTTGATTTATCAAGTAAGTTAACTGAGCAGGATGACTACGAGAAAGGAGTTGAAGAACTATACGTGAAAACACGAGATCAGGGCTATCTGAAACCAGGTGATGTAGTAATAAAATCCTATGCTAAAAGAGGCGTAAATGTACATGAGATAAGAGTAGAAGTAGTTATATAAACAAACTCTATGAACAGCTAGTCACTCATACTACAGAGAAACCAAGCCGCCGGCGGGATTTGAACCCGCGTCCACCGGCTTTCTCGACCTCGGTTTGCATAGCCATACGAGGCCGGCGCTCCACCAGGCTGAGCTACGGCGGCTTCAATTAAAAATAAAAAAAGTAGGGATTTAAGTTTTATTTTTACTTCCTCAGTTCTTCAATTGCTTTTACCGCGTTTGAAGCCATATCTTTCATTACTTGGTATACATCCTTGGCTTTGACAATAGCTGAAGCAACTAGTACGCCTATTGTTCCTAGCTTAATAGCCATGTAAACATCTTCTCCAGTTGATATTCCAGCACCAGTCAATATCTTCACTGTACTATTTACTTTTCTAATTAAATCCACGCTTCTCGTTATTACTTCTGGTTTAGCTTTGCTAACACTTACACCGGTTCCTATGAGCTCCGGTGGTTCAACGGCAACCATGTGTGGTTCGAGAACAGCTATTGAAGCACCTGTTTCAGGAACATCCGCGCAGGCCAGAACCTCTAGGTTTAATGCACGCGCTTTCTTAATTAAATAATTTATTTCAGCTAGTTTCAACCTGTGCTCGCTGTGGTTAATTATAACACCGTGTACTCCTAGTTCTTTTAATCCTTCAAGGGGAATGAAGCCCGTTATTGCACCAGGTTCTAGTGGATCAGCGTGTTGAGCGAAGACCTTGATCTTCGTGCCTCGAACAACATCTAGTACTCTATATAACTCGGTGAACGGCGGTGCAAGTATGATTTCAACGTCGAATTCATCTTGTATCTTAGAAGCTGCTTTAGCTAATTCAACAGCGTATTTACCAAAGCTGTGAGGATAGTATGCTTTGTAATTAACTGCTAAAATTGGACGCATAGAGACACCCAGGTAGAATTAGCAAATGAAGTATAAAAAATGTGTTGTTCTAGAGGGTTTCACTGTGTTTCTTAATAACTTTATACGCGTCTTCAGCTTTAACAAATCTATCTTTCAGTTTCTGGAGAACATCTGGTAGAGTAGTGTACTCCATTTCCTCGGGCCCAAGTCTATGAGGCATGAATGGACCGTGCCGCCTCATGTACTCTGCAATTAACTGTGCTTGTCTCCTGGTTTCATCGTATGCTACATCGTCGAATAAGTCTACTGGTCCAATTAATCTACCTTTATTAATATTCCAGCCTAGTGCAATTACTCTTGGAGGACCATCAAACCTAGTTACCTTCGCGTATCTTAACGGCACTGGCATTAATGGACCATAATGACTACCTCTCATCCACCCAGCCACTAAATGCGGAAATGCAAATGCCTCAAGCACCTCGCCCACTGCCGGTAGGCCGTGCTGTGTTCTAACAATTGCAACGGGGTCATCTTTACCTACGTATTTCCCAGCTATCAAGTTCAATCTCTCAACGCTTACTACGGCTGCTAATAAGTTATCGCTTTTTCTATATACTCTTCTTATAACATATCTTCCTGTTGTACCAATGAGTGCGAGTACATCATACATTTCCTCGGGAGACTTCATTAAAACACTTCTACCCTCGAAGACATCGTATACTTCAAATACGAAGCCGTCGTGCATTTTAGGATCTATCACTAAACCAGCAGTATTGAATGGGTCCGCGAATATCCTGAATATAGGTAGATTGAATGCTCCGGGTTCTGTTTTATCAGCATGGAATGTTACAATGGGTTCGGAAGCTCTCTCCTCCATTTCTAACTCCGCTACACCTGGTCCGAGACCTCTAACGTTACCCGAGAAAGCCTCTGATAGTAGGTCTTGTCCTGCTGCATATAGTTTTAATTCACGTGCAACTTTTGCTGCTGCGTGGAACGCGTCCCACGCCAACCCATGTATGCTTGGATCATCTGTTCCCTTTGTATGGGTCATAATTAACTGTAAATCGTCACCTACATTCGTTACGTAGAAGTCTATAATTAAACCCTTCTGCTTAGCTTCAGCCAGGATTTTTGTAGCTGCAGCAAGTTGATCCGGGTGAACTATGTGGTGTCCTGCAATACTACCAACATCAGCTTTTATAATGGTGAGAGTTACTTTATCGCCCAAAGCTCACACCCTTTTAATAATACATGTAAAAAGTTTATAAATATGATTAAGGAATGTGTCCTGGATCTTTAAAATAAATATTTAAATTATTCTACCGAGAAATATATGCCTTTCTGCTTCTGCTCTCTATCTAAGACGGAGCCCGGTTTATTTATACGTGGTCTCCCCGATTCAATATCCCTGCGAACTGTTACTTCGAGGTGCTTTAGTAATAAATTCAATCCATCACGTAGATCTACTGGTTTATTAGAGTATCCGCTAACAGCGGGCTCCCCCCAGAACACCATTACTTTATCGCTAACATAGGTTTGAAACAGTAAATCATGTTCTACGACTATTGCGGCTTTATGTTTCTCTTCGACAATTCTTCTTATTGTTTTAGCAACAGCAATACGCTCTTCTACATCTAGGTAGGCAGATGGTTCATCCAGGAAGTATAAGTCAGCGTCTTTGGCGAGAGTTACTGAAACTGCTAGCTTCTGTAATTCTCCACCACTCAGGTCCTCTACTTTTCGTTCAAGTAGCCTATTCAACTTAAGCCTCTTCACGAGCTCAATGTAAAGCCACGAAGTTGGATCAACTGTAATAGGAGACGCTGCTTTCAAGTTGCCTAGAACTGTTTCTTCCGTGAAGATCCTGGGAGAAACTTCCTGTGGTTTAATACTCACACTACCAGCAGTTAATAATACTTCTCCACTAGATGGCTTTAGTTCGCCGCTCAGTAGTTTAATGAACGTTGTTTTACCTATTCCATTTGGTCCACATACACCTATGACTTCTCCAATGCGAACTTCGCCTTCTTCAATACGTAGTTTAAACCCTGAATCAGGGTACTGGAACTCCATGTTACTCCATGCAAGAATAGGGTACTGTGCTTCTTCTTTAACTTCTCCTTTAACAGTTATTCTGAACTTTATTTCGTAATCCCTGATCCTCATGTTTTCGGCTGGTAGATACCCTTTTAAATAAGTATTTATACCAACTCTAGTGCTATATGGTTTTGACGATACTCCAAAAACACCTGGTTCACCGTAGATTACAACGACGTGATCGGTTATGTAATCTAAAACGGTTAAATCGTGTTCAATGACTACTACATAGTTCTTATCTGGTTTCGTGAATTCTCTTATTGCACGCGCAATTCGCATTCTTTCCTTCACGTCAAGGTAGCTACAGGGTTCATCGAAGAAATATGCATTCGCGTTTTTAACTAATACGGCTGATATCAGGAATTTCTGGAGTTCTCCCCCACTCAGTTCACTTATTTTCTTATCTAGTATTTTCTCTAATCCTACTGCAACAACAATATCTTTGAGTAACCCTGTCTCATCTGCTTTAACCAATAGTTCCTTAACCGTTCCCTTCAATGCTCTTCTAGCTAGCTCTATGTACTGAGGTTTAACAATTGCTTTTATCTCCCCATTAAAAAGCTTAGTTAAATATGCTTGTACCTCTGTTCCGCGAAAAGCTTTCACAATTTCATCCAATTCCGGGGGTTCATTGATTCTACCTAGATTGGGTTTTAGTTGACCAGATAGTATTCTAATGCTTGTTGTTTTACCTGCGCCGTTTTGACCTATTACTCCGAGTATATTACCTATTCTTGGAGCCGGTAAACCATATAGTTTAAACATGTTTTCTCCGTATCTATGCACCAGGAATTTCTCGAATTCATCGGGTAGGTTTACTATTGAAATAGCGTTGTATGGGCATTTCTTAACGCATATACCGCATCCAACGCATATATCCTCATATATTACTGCCCTTGATTTATCCTCGGATAAATCCACTGCTTTCTTTTTTCTACTTCTATTAATCGGGCAAAACCTAATACACTCTAAATTGCACTTAGATGGCTTACAGTAATCTCTATCAATAACAGCTATTCTCACCAATTCAAAGCACCTGGATTCACTAGGTAATTAATAACATAAAAGTTACTATAAGGAAAGATTATAACTGGATGATGTATGGTGACGGCACTGAATAGTGAAGAAAAACGCTGACTGACGCGTATTTCACTACATCTACTCCTCTGATTCCTCCGGTTCCCTTTCAAACTCCTCGAGGAAGATCTCGTAGTACTCATTGAGCATTTCGCGTTCCTCGGGAGTAAGCTTTCTCTCCTTAGCTTCACTTGCAACAGCTGTTGCAACACGCTTAGTCGATTCAATTTGATACTTCATACCGTATGTTTTCTCCTTCTCAATCGTCTCGTATCCGCATTTATTGCACTTCATGTACACTTTACCTTCCTTCTTAACCGGAACCATTATGGAGCCGCATCTCGGGCAAAATTTAACCATTTAATTACACCAACATATTCCTAATATTCCTATAATAATGGCTTAAAAACGGATTATAAACTCTACCCCTGAGAGAACAGGTGAATTAAGGCGCCCGATCCCAGCTCAGGGCGGCTGCGAGGCCTCGCGGACCTCACTGCCGCCCTGACGTGGCCGGCTTAACTTCCGGGTTCGGAATGAGACCGGGTGTTGCCCGGCCACTATGGCCGGGTCGGGCGCCAGGGTTAATATTTTGTAGTAGGGTTTTTAAAGTTTACTTCTTCTCAACTGCGTATATTGCCTTTAGTTTTAAATCTCCTCCACAAGATGGGCATTTACCCTTGATTATTCCTATGAAGTCTCCTGGTTCGAAATCCCTTTCAACGTTGAACTTGCACTTAGTGCAGGTTAATAATTCTCTGACAACGTATGTTTTCTTACGTGGCTTCTTAATATATGAGTCGTATACTAAGTAGATCATTATTAATATTAGCAATACTAGTAGAATTATGTTCGTTACATCGATCTCCATTGGATTCATCCAACCACCTTCAACCAGGTATCCCCATGGTGTTACCTATGCCTGCAATAATTACGGTTGAATTAGGAGAAGTGTTTTCCTCCAATATTTTTTCAATGTGCAGTAGCGTTCTCTCGCATGCTTCATATATCTCCTTTTTCATAGTAGTTATCGCCTCCTTCAAATCCATTTTAATTACTAAGGCTCTGAGAGGAATATTGTACTTCGATGTCGCTCTCTCAATAGCTATTTTCTCGGGGCCTGGGTCCCCGATAGCGGCTCCTACTCCTTCCGCGATTGATCCCGTTTCTTCGCCTTCGAGTTTTAAAGCAGCATCAATAGTTATCACTAAATCTACTCCTCCCTTAAGCTCTTCAATCACTTTGCTTAAAACAGCACCCGGGTGACCGACGTTACTACCTGGACCTTCTGCCTTGATAAGTATGATTCTCCTGTCTTTATAGTATGCTTCTATGACGCTTGTATCATCAACAACTCTTCTCGATTTCACGTGGCTTTTTTCGAGTATATTGTATACTACTAATGGGCCTGCTCCATCGCCAATCGGTCTCCCCTGAGTAAATGATTCCAGTGCCTCGTGGTATGTTTGAACAATCTTCATTAATTGAGGCATTGAGTACACTAATTGCATTATTAGAATGAAGTTGTTCTCCCGCTCACCTGTTATAAGGTAGTGTCTAATTACTTTGTAGACAATATTTAGAGCCGCAATAATGGACATAGATGATTCTATTAAGCTTCTCTCGTATCTTCCGAGGTTAGGTATAGATGCCTCAATGATTCTTCTAACACTAGTTTCCGTTGTTCTAAGCAAATGATCCATTCTTTTAATGATATCGGTTGGCTCTATTTCAACCGGTTCTATTGTGAAGAATTCAAGTACTCTGCTTAAAACAGCTTCAGGGACATCTACGCCTAGATTTCTCAGAATATTGCGGACTTTGTTCTTATCCTCTTCAAGGATGCTCTGTATAGTATTCAATTTCATTCGAATATCGAGAATCCATAGTTTAAGCTGGATTTTCTGATTCAAACCAGTAATTAAAAGCAAAAACAGTATTATCCAAATTATCTGAATTACTAGTGAAACAGTCGATGAAAAATCTCCATTCAATTCCAAACACCATTCTAAAAGCATAAGAAACAAAAGGATTTTATAAGTATATGTTTTCAAGAGATCAATTGAGATCTCGGTAAAATAAGTAGGTTGATTGTAGTGGACCGGCCGGGATTTGAACCCGGGACCTCCGCCTTTCTTCGACTCCGGTTAACCCTGGAACCATGCAAGGGCGGCGCTCTTCCAGGCTGAGCTACCGGCCCATCCATTAAATAACTTAATCTATAATAGGGGTTTAAAACACGTTTCTCGAGTTTACCTAGTTATTTTCGCTTGTTTCAATTCCTCGAGAAGGTTCACTGTTTCACTACTCGAGAACAGCTTTCGCTGTATTTCACTCAGAAGTTTAATTAATGCATCTGCTGTAGCATTCTTCAGATCTAATGGGTGAAGTTTGCCTTCTTTATATAGTGATTCCAATTCATCAACGCTATGTACATCGATCGCGCCCCCGAATTTTGACGGTCTTTCAACGTGAAGCACGAATCCTGGTTGCTGGAATAAAATGTACTTATTTAGCTCGATTACCGGGTTGTAATCGGTAATCCTGGGGGGACAATATGCTTTTAAGATCTTGTTTCTGACTTCATCGGGAGATTCGTGGATAAATATGGCTGTCTCGGGTTTACTCTTACTCATTTTAACTTCGGCCATTACATCATCTAATTCCTCTTCGCTTGACGCCGCCTTCTTCTTCGATGGACCAAGCAAACCCGATACTATCGGTGTGTGAATCGCTATTGGTTTTTTGAAACCTAATTTCTCAGCGATATCTCTTGCTAACATATGCGCTTTCCTTTGATCTAATCCCCCCAGCGCTATGTCGAGATCAAGGTAGAATATATCGGTAACCTGCATTAAAGGATATATTAGCTTCGAGAAATCCGTTTCAGCTTCATCCGCAGTTCTCCCTATAATAGTTAAAGCTCTTTTAACTCTGAGCAGGCTGGTTTTTTTAGCTGATCTTATTAGAATACCCCAGTAGTCTTTATCATCCACAAGCTCTTCTGCGTCGATGAAATGCACGTGATTGATGTTAACTCCTATAGCTTCGAGGACTTTCCTAGTGTATCTTGCTGCTTTTCGAATCAGCTCCAAGTCCCCTCCGAGCTTGTCGTTTATGAACGCATGCCATGTTGCCTCCAGTATGTAGAAGTCTACTCCAGCATCAACGAGGTCTTTTACCTTATACATCCACACGAGCCAACCCACATGAACAAGGCCGCTGGGTTCGAATCCTATGTATCCTCTCGGCTTCTCTTTCTCAAGTAACAGTTTCTCAAGCTCTTCTCTTGTTATAACTTCAATTGTATTCCTCGCAACTAATTCTATTTTTTCACGGGTATTCATCCAGGTCTTCCTCGTTAAGGATACTTGAAGATTTCACCAGGATTAAGTACAATGACTCTACTACTTGTTTTTTCCTCGACGAGTTTCTTGAAAAGAACCGGGTCTGCTTGTATCAATGGAAAAGTGTTATAATGCATTGGAATAACAATTCTTGGTTTTAGAAGCTCAACTGCTTTAACTGCTTCTCTAACTCCCATTGTGAAATGGCCGCCGATCGGTAGTAAAGCTATATCCGGGTTGTATAGCTCGTGAATTAAAGACATTTCACTAAATAAACCGGTATCACCAGCATGGTAAACAACAACGTCTCTTCCTTTAACGACAACTCCAACTGGAACACCTTGTTTACTGCTATGCGTAGCAGGCGTTAAAACTATCTCTAAATCAGATATACTTAGCGGTCCACCAATATTTCCCCCTATTCCTCTAGCTCCATGCTCCTCGGCGTATAGTGCAATTTCATATACTCCAACAATGGGAGCATTAGTTAATTTAGCAATATCTATCGCGTTACCGAGGTGGTCGCCGTGATCATGTGTTACAATAATGTAATTAACTCTTCTACCTTGAAAACTCGCTGTTTTAATTGGACTCAATGGGTTCTCGGCCCATGGATCAATAAGAATTGTTTTCTCCTCGTCGTCGAAGCCTCTTAACACTATTTCAAAAAAACTATGTCCATAGTATTTTATTAATGCCATTTAATAACACCCTTAATTAGTAAATTAAAGTACATGTTTTATTAATTATTCATTATGAGGTCTAATTATGCTTACAGATGACGCGATATCTAAATTAATTAAAGCAGGTGAAATAGCTAAGAGAACGCTAAGATATGTAGAACAATCAGTTAAACCAGGCGTAGGAATATTAAGTTTAGCTAATGATATTGAAAAATACATACTAGAACTCGGAGGCGAACTAGCTTTCCCAGTGAATATAGGTATAAATAGTGTAGCTGCACATTACACGCCAGTATACAATGACAGCGGTATTATACCTGATGGCTCAATTGTGAAAATAGATATAGGTGTACATGTCGACGGCTACATAGCTGATGCCGCGTTAACAATTAGCTTCAATCCTGTATACGAAGGACTGCTCGAGGCTACCCGTAGATCACTTGAAAAAGCAATAGAGTTCATTAAGCCGGGTGTTAAAGCATCTGAAATAGGAAGAATAATCGAGAACACCATTAAATCTCATGGATATAAACCCATAAAGAACCTTTCTGGTCATGGAATAGAGAGATACGTTATTCACAGTGGAGTAATTATACCGAACTACCATGATGTACTCAATATCCATAGACTTAACAACGGGGTCTACGCAATTGAACCATTTGCAACAAATGGTGTTGGATTAGTTAGCGAATTAAACCAGGTGACTATTTACTCGCTTAAAGCACATGGTAGAAGAATTCCCGATAATATCAAGGTGTTTTACGATAAAATATATAGTGAAAGACAGGGGTTGCCGTTCGCGGAGAGATGGTATATAAAAAGCGATAGTGATGCAGAGAACGTGCGCGAAGCGTTGATTACGTTGAAAAAACACAAGCTCCTCGTGGAATACCCTGTTCTAGTTGAGAAAGGTAACGGCCTGGTTGCGCAGTTTGAACACACGGTTATAGTAACACAGAAAGATGTAATTGTTACGACAAATTAGTTAAAAAGAATTAATTCGCGGAAAACAAGAATTATGACTTATTTAATTCTTTCCTCAACAACAATCATAGTAACCGTGGTTCTTATGTCGGGAAGTTTTCTAATTCTATTTGTAACAATTTCTCTAATTTTTTCAAGAGCATCTGTTTCAATTTTAACTACTAAGTCATATGTACCATAAACAATGTAAGCTTCTTTAACCTCCGGTATTTTCATTAATTCCTCCATGACTTTGCTTTCCGCGCCAATCTCTGTTTGAACTAGTATTATTGCCGCTTTCTTGGCTTCGGGCATTTCACCCCCCTTGAAATATTTTATACTTAGAGATAATAAGCTTAACACTATTGGTGTATGAATGAACATTGTTAAAGTATATGTTTTACTTTATCGCGAGGATGATCCAAGCAAGAACACGGCACTTAAAATGATCAGAGCTGGGTTAGCTGTATCCATAAATAAGCGAAGCTTCAAGGGAAACCCGTTGGTATTAAATCCATATAGTCAGGAAATCCTCGGTCAATGGTTCAAGGAACATGTCGAAAAACACGGTGTCCTGGTTGTAGATGCTAGTTGGCGAAAGCTAGATCGATATAAATTCAGGTCGATCAAGGGAATACACGTGAAGCTACCACCATTACTCCCCGGTAACCCAGTTAACTATGGCAAACCATGCATACTTTCAAGTATTGAAGCCGTGGCAGCAGCATTATACATCACGGGCTTCCACGACGAATACAGGAAACTACTGGGCTTATACAAGTGGATGAGTACATTTCATAGTTTGAACATAGAACTACTTGAATCCTACTCTAGTGCAAAAAACAGCGAAGAATTAACAAACATAATAACTACTTACTGGGGAACACTTAACCCATGTTACAACCTTCAATATGATTAAGTAATCATGGGGCCGGGACATAACCCGTGTTCTGTAAACCCGCATTCGTCTAAGCGGCCCTCACCGGTCACGCGGCACTCACCCCGGGTCAGGGCCTTGCACCGCGCGGGACGGCCGTTTCAACGCCTCCACCGCGGTCCTCAGCCGTTTAAACCCCCGTTACCGGGGGTTGAGCGGCTTCCTAGCCATTTCGCGGTGGCCGTATCGTTTCTGTGCCGTTGCCACGGGGGCTACCCGTGCCCCTTGCGGGGCCGCGCTGCCGCGGGGTGCACGGAGTTTCCTCACCCTTCACGAATCCGGGCGTAGCGGGGTCCCGGCCCCTTTAGTATACTTCACTTTAAACCCTTATCAATCATAGGAGGGG
>JAUQPA010000029.1 GCA_030550615.1 Thermoproteota archaeon
TAAAAACTTATTATATGTCACGAATACTCAGTAAGCTTAATTAGTAATCCACGAGCCCTGCTCTTTTCATTTCATCGAGCACTATTAGAAGGGGCTCTATGACCTGGTCATATTCAACTTTCGCGTTTTCGGATATATCGTTAACCATGTCTTCAACGGTGTGTTCACCGTCGCATAAAGCCCAGACATAGTAGGCTAAAGGCGATAGTTCATATACTTCTTCTTCGCTCACAGCCACGTAGAATTTATCTTGTTCAGCACCTATGAAATCTCCTTTCCTAGACGGCTTTAAACTATGAATTTCAACGTACTTATCTACTATTGCCTTATCTAGTTTCTCTAGTTTTTTACGTATTTCCTCCTCACTACTCATATGACTCACCTCTTCTTCTTCTTGGAAAACTCCTTCTTCCAGGTCTACTGAAAGTTCTCCCACCTCCACCGGTGGCACGAGGTTGCGTGTCGGGTATTTCCTCTGGAACACTATCGTTAGGTAGCTGTGATATATTAGTGTTTTTACCAATGTTTAATTGAACTTTACCTCTGTACTCGGTTATCCAAGCACCCTGTATCTCCACAACTTCTCCTTCTTTTAGAGAAGTTACTTTTTCACCCCACATAACTGCTTCCACTCTACCCGTCGAGTCTCCCACGATAGCGTTGCTTATCGTTCTTGATCCCTTCTTTGTTTCAATAGTTCTAGGTGGTGTAACACTTAAAACCCTTACTCTTACTGTTACATTTTCCATTCCTGGTTTTAGTTCATTTATATTTTTAGGAGCTGTTGAGCCCCCTGATTCTCTACTATCCGAATTCATTTAACCCATCTCGAATTCGATACGTCGTTTGAAAAAACAAATTTAAGGGTTAATAAATATTCCCGATCATAACGTTTTCACGTATTACTACACAGAGTTCTCCTCGATTATTTGGATAAGCTTCATGAAGCTTTCATACGTCTTCATAGACCTTGCTTTCTTCAAGTATACCATGTACTCTGGGCAATGCTCTGCAATTATTCTCGATATTATTTTCAAAATCTTCATGCCTTCACTATTCAAGTACCCCTTGCTGAAGTAATAATCGTAGTTTTCAACAACCTTGTGAGATAAGTATACGGCATCAATACATTTTTCCAGATTCGACTTATGCTTCAAGACTACTTAACCTTGACTTCATATACATTGTTCTAGATTTAATAACGTTTTTAATATTGACATTAAAATGAAGCATATACTATTTCACCTATAAATGGAGCGTTCTCAATCATACTATACACGTGCTGCAGGCAATCCTCCAGGATACTATCACATATGAATAAATGAGATTTATCTCTTGGTTTATCAGTAGAGCCAAATCCTTTGATAAACTCCAGGTTGCCAGCAAGAATCTGCGAAATAGAGGATTCGCAATCGGTAGAACTCGAGTTGATGAGATAAAATCCCTTTATTTCCACATGAGGGTTGATCGTTAATAGATCGATATGCCAACGAATTCTTTTGCTTTTAGACATATGCCTAATCAACCTCGCTAATAGAACACCGGGTTTTTTGCCTGATCCCACGTAGAAATAAAAACCAGGTCTTAATGTAGCCACAAATTTACCTGAGGCTATTTTTAGTTCACTCGATACATGTAGAACTAGAATATAGCAGCTCCAATTACTAGTAGACATAAAGGTCTCCGTTAAAATTATTATAGGTTGTTCAAGTATAATTTTGATTTGTGATGAAACCTGGTTTCAGCGGAACATCGTGAAGAAGAGTTACCTCGCTGAGGTGTTGAAACTTGAGTAGTTTTAGTAACGAGGTTCTAGGAAAATATGTTTCCAGTATTAATAGATTCAAGTCCGAGTTGGAGAAACCGTTCATAGGTAGAGGGGAAGAAGCACTTGTTATCACACTTGCATTAATGACTTCCGAGCACGTTGTTCTCATTGGTGAACCCGGTACAGCTAAATCGGCTCTTGCTAGAAGAGCGGCTGATCTGCTCAGAGCCCGGTTTTTTAAATATTTATTAACTAAGTACACTGAGCCTGATGAATTGTTTGGTTCACTTGATATTCTCGCATTTAAAGTAGGGAAATATGTGAGAGTAACTAAGAATAAACTACCCGAGGCTGAAATAGCGTTTCTTGATGAAATATTCAACGCAAGTTCAGCTATACTCAATACTTTATTAACTCTTCTAAACGAGAGAGTAATATACGATGGATACAACGAGATTTCCGTGCCATTATGGACACTTATATCAGCAAGTAATACTGTTCCAGAGGAGCAGGAGTACCAGGCTTTATACGACAGGTTCTTATTTAGACAATTCGTTAAACCAGTAAGCGAGGATAAATGGTTGCAACTGGTTGAAGCCTCGTGGAAAATAGAAAAAGAAGGATACAGGGCTCCGCAACCTGTTTTATCAATGGAGGATCTAAAGTACATTAATTCAATGATTTTAAGCATTGATGTTTCGAAAGTAAAACATACGTTAATAAAAATGTACGCGGTACTGGAAGATCAGGGAATTCACTTGACTGATAGAAGAAAAGGAAAGGTATTGAAAACCATAGCTGCTCATGCATTATTGAATGGAAGAACTACTGCGGTAGAGGAGGACCTCGCTGTATTAAAATACGTTGCACCAAGTACGAGGGAAGAAGCAGAAAAAGTCTACATCATACTATTAGAGGAGCTGGGTACACGGGAAAGATTAATGAGCGAATTGCAGGAAATCGAGGATAATCTAAGGGAAGTTAAAGCATTACTTTTGAAAACCAAAGATTTCGACCCTAGGCTTGTAGAATACCTAAGAGGCCTCGAGAAAGCACGTGAAAGAATAAATAGAATCATCGAGTCAACAACAGACGATAATATACGTGCAAGGTCCCAGGATATTCTAGCAGAACTCACAGAAGTTATAGATGAAGTACGAAGAAGGCTATTAGTATGACAGCAGGATGCTTGAAAGGAATAGATTACAGTAATCCGCTGGTTAAATATAGAGGCGAAAAAATCTCGAAATTAGCTCGCATGATGTCGGTTAAACCCATTAAGAAACCGAGTGAAGTTCTATCAGCAGATGTATATTATTCACTCTACTTACCAGCACCCATCATAGACGAAGAATCCCCGGTTGAGTTAAATAAGAGAATAGTTAGATTGCTTATTCAAACACCTGCTGGTTTAAAGCTGAGATCTAAGACTATCCTGGATAGGGTTTTAAGTACAGTGGCTGCTTCTGTGTATATTGTTAAACTCTATGAAAATATTCCGCGATTAGAAGATAATAACGGTGAAAAAGATCTCGTCAATAAACTCGGTAAAAGTGAACTAAGAAACATAGTAAATGAAACATTAGCTGATGTCGAGAAGATTAACCAAGTTAGATTAGCCTTAGAAGGATTAGAACCGGGATCTCTGAGCATTTACTCGGTTGAGGATTATAGTTTAGATCTAATAAAGCTTGCTAGAGAAGCCGATGTTAGACGTATTCTAGAGATCCTAGAGGGTGTTGGCAACAGAGGGTTATCGAGATCGAGAAAATATGAACGCTTCAAAAGAGGTGAAAAACAGGGCTTCGAGTTGGGTTCAGATATCGAGAGAGCTGTACCTAGAGATATATTTCTTGATGAAGAACTATTTTACTATAAACTAGCTCAGGGTAATTTACTACTATATAGTAAAGTCGTTGAAAAGTCAACGGGCCCTCTCTACGTTATAGTTGATAAAAGCGGAAGCATGGAAGGAGATAAATTTCAATGGGCTAAAGCTCTTGCTTTATCATTATACATGAAGGCTGTGAGGGAGCGAAGAGAGTTCTACATTTGTTTCTTCGATAGTCAACCACACAACTTATTCAAAATCAGCAAAAACCCCAGGTCAAAGGAGGCTGTGAAGTTGTTTGAATATATTGCAACAATGAAAAGCTCTGGTGGAACGGATATCACAAGGGCAGTAGTTAATGTGCTATTAGACATGAGTAGAAATGGATTAAAATGGGCTACACTAGTGCTTATAACAGATGGCGTTGATCGTGTGTCCGAAAAACCAATACGAGAAGGATTAAGGAAAACTCAATCGTCTTTAATTACGGTTATGATTAAAGGCGATAACTGGAATTTGAAGGCATTATCGAAAGAATACCTTAAAGCAGTAAAACTCGATGGTGTTGAAATATTAAGGGTCATTAAAGCAGTTGATTGACGCCCTGTTCTCATATCATTGCGAGTTTTATTGTTGATCAAACAAGATATAATAGCTATTGAAAACTTGTATAGATCGTGTGGTTAAGGGCTGAACAATATGAGTTTCAATGTAATAATAACTCATGAACAAGGGTTAGATAACTATAGATTTGTTATCAGTAGACTTAGAAGAACGGGGCTGGACTACGTAATAGTGGATAAAGGCCCATCCATCATATTGCTAAGGGTAAACGATCCATATAATACAATTGAGGTTCTTCGAGAACACATCAAGGACATACCAGTTATCTATAGAGTAATACCCGTGGATCTGGTAGTAGACCCGTACGTTGAAACAGTTGCTGAAAAAGCAAGAGAACTAGCTGAATTAAAAATTCCAGTTGACAAAACGTTTAGAATAACACTGCACGGTAGATTATACTGGTCTGAGACAAGACTACCTGCACATACCATGGATGCTGTCCGCGTTATTGCAAATGGAATAAATAGAACAGTTTCTTTAACGAAACCCGACTACGTAGTATACATTAGAAGCATAAAACTCTACCATAGGAGAAGGTATGCAACAATAACTGTTACTACACCGGATAAGATAATTGCCTTGAAATCGGGAAAACCCTAATCTAATAAGGTAGACCAATTGGAAACACATATAGTACTAGGTATTCTTCACCTAATCCTATCAAACTTGCAATTTCCTCGTCTTTGAATGCTCCTACTGCAACTGTTCCAAGACCAGATTCAGCGGATGCTAAGTAGATGTTTTGACCAATGTGCCCAGCCTCCATGTATATGTATCTAAAGCCTCGTTCACCGTACCATCCAGTTGTTTTCTCGTAGTATGCAGTTATTACTATGTTAACAGGAGCTTCTCTAACCCAGCTTTGATCTAAACAGGCTCTCGCAAGTTCCTTCGAGTAATCTCCCTCCTTGATTAAGAGAAGGGAATGCTCGTTCTCAACGTATTTGTATATTCCAGGTTTCATGTTCTCAACGTTTCTCACGAATACGTATATTTCCATTGGATATGTGGCTCCAGCGGAAGGTACTACTCTACGTTTTTTATCTATGATTCCATATGTTGCCCAAAGTATTCTTGATAAATCTGTTAATTTTAATGGTTCTCTCCTGAATTTTCTAATGCTTTTTCTCCTGATCAACAGCTGAGATAAAGAAGTGGTTTTATCGGGCTCAGGTAGTTTGTAGGCACTCATTACTTTTCCCACTTTACATAAATTAGATTCAACTATATATAAGCTTTCATAGATCCAATTAAACTTGGTGATTCATTGAAACTCTTGCTTTCCGACATATTATCGCGAGAATCAATGGTTAAACTGGAGAAATACGTTGATCTAGTTACAAAGGCATCGGAGAAGTTCACGGAAGCAATTAAGCTTCTTAATGATATTAAAATAAGCGAGGCTAGATCAACATTCACGGAAGTAATAAAACTACTGGATGAAAGTGGAAAATATAAAGCTATGCTTGAGGATGATGTAGCGGAAACCCGTCTTGACCCCGGTTTAAAAGAGGAAATTCTCACACTAGTGAACATGATAGATGATGTAGGTGATATGGTTAAAGAAGCATCAAGGGAATTCACAATACTTCCCTTCCTAGAAATACCTGTACAGCTGAGAACAGGCTTAGTTAATTTATCAAAAATAGTATCTACGATAATACATAATCTTTCAGAGGCAATATCATCGTTTATTAAAGGCAACTATGATAAAGTCGAGGAAGAATTACGTAGGATTTTATCATTAGAGGAAGAGGCGGATCGCTTGGAGCTAGAGAATAGGGCAACGCTGCTGTCATTTAGTGAAAAACTCAAACCATATGCAATCCAGTTGCTAGTTCATGATTTAAATGCATTGCTTGAAAACACAGCTGATCTATGCACCAGAGCATCTAGAAGAATAAAGTTAATGATACTTGCCTGGCTGAGTTAATTCAAATAATATCTTGTAATTTCCGGTAGGGTAAGGAGGAGGCAGATGTAATGGCGGTAAACTGGTTAACTATGGTCTCAGCTCAACCATTCATAGTAGCTGTTTCAATTGCTCCATCGAGATATACGTATAAATTAGTCAAAAATACGAAGAGTTCGTAATTAGCACTCCTATTTCAGAGTTGCTGATAGTGTGTGGATCGTTGGATCGAAGCATGGGCTACAGAAATCATCTAAAACAAGACTCGAATTCATCCCGGTAAGTTAATTAAGTTAATAAAGACACCTATAGTGAAGAACGCTCTAGCTAACCTGGAGCGCAGAGATGTCGGTGAACATCCATGTGGCGATCACGCCCTCATTGTAGCCGAGGTTGTAGCATTTGCCTGTGCACACGACGCATTTAAAAACAGTGACCAAGTCTTAGGTGAAAGATTTCCCGCACATGTAGCCTGGAACAACTTTACAACTTTAATGAAATTTACGTAGCAGACCGAGATCGTGACATGGTTTTCACCACGAGTTCATTGTTCATGGATAATTCATCAGTAATTCACGGTTTGATTATTGGATAGCATTAACATCATGAAATATTGCTCTTTAAAATTAATTTTAATCTTCTACAACGTAAAGATGAATAGTTGGGGGTAATCTTGAATAAACCTGATTACTCCAAGTTTTTATCTAGTAGAATAAACTTCGTGGAACCTAGTCCAATACGTGAAATGGTGTCAAAGATAGCGAAAAAGTCAAAGGAAACATTAATTATAAGCTTCGCAGCGGGAGACCCTGATCCAGATGTTATTCCAAGAAAGCTATACGCGGAGATCGCAAAGCGTATATTTGAAGATGAGAGAAGATCTGTCATATATTCACCCACGGAAGGCTTGCCTGAACTCCGCGAGGAAATAGCTAGGTTTATGATGAATTATGAACGAGTTAATGCCGATCCAGATAGCATAGTAGTAACTATTGGAGGTAGTCAGGCAATAGACCTAATTGGTAGGTTAATCTTGGATCCAGGCGATATAGTCATAGTTGAAAACCCATCATATGTTAACACTATTCTCGACTGGAAACAATATGGAGTTAGATTAATAGGGATACCGATGGATGAAAATGGAATGAGAACCGATGTTCTCGAAGAAACAATAAGGAAGCTGAGAAGTGAGGGTAAGTTCGCAAAATTGATTTACACTATACCGACAGGTCAGAATCCAACGGGGATAACGATGAGCATGGATAGACGTAAGCATTTAATAGAGATAGCGAGTGAACATGACCTCCTGATAGTTGAAGACGCTGCATATAATCACCTCATCTATGAACAAGTAGAAATTAGATCATTGAAATCCATGGATAAGGATAATAGAGTAGTATTCGTTGGAAGTTTCAGTAAAGTTCTAGGCACAGGTCTTAGAGTAGGGTGGCTGTATTTACCCAGTGAATTAGTAAACTTGTTTAAAGCAGCGAAAGGACCATCAGACATGTGTCCCCCTGTACCATCACAACTAGTTGTCCACCGGGTTTTGAAAGAAGGGTATTTCGAGGAGATTAGGAAAAACGCGATTAAGATCTACAAAGAGAAGCGTGATATCATGCTCAATGCTATCGCGAGGTATTTGCCGGGAATAAAGCACACAAAGCCTTCTGCAGGCATGTTTGTATTCCTATGGTTACCGAGCCATGTTGACGGATGGAAAATCGCTGAAGAAGCACTGGAGAAACATGCTGTAGCAACAATACCGGGTGCACCGTTCTACACTGATAACAGTGGTAGAAACACGTTGAGGTTAAATTTCTCCATGGCACCGAAAGATTTAATAGAAAAAGGAATAGAAGCATTAGCAAATTTAGTAAAGTAAACGATAAGACCAGAACATCGCGTATTCTGCTTTTTACTTATTCCACGAGGCAGGATGAACTAAAAACACTTAAACTACACCATTGAGCGCGCATACAAGTTGCTTTTATTCTCTCCATCGTGCTCCTTAAAAGTTTAGTAGTCGTATCATAAACGCCCACATATAGGACAATGTGGATTTCTAGAGACCGTGACTTCATTAAATACTAATTCATGTCCATTATACACGATTAGTTTGTTAATTACGGGCTTACCGTAGCCGGTCAGTATCTTTATTGCTTCATTAACCTGAAGTAAAGCCAGAACTCCCGGAGTAGTTCCTAGTACAGGAAATACGCGAGTTTCCTTTGGTGCTCTAGGCAGTATGCATTGTAAACAAGGAGTAACCCCGGGTATTACGACTAATAGTTGTCCATACAAACCATGTACTCCAGCATGTATAAATGGCTTACGATACTTGACACATAGCTTATTCAATGTGAATCGTGTTTCCCAGTTATCAAGACCGTCCACCACTAGATCCACCTCTTTCACCAGGGGCTCTAGGGATTCTTCGTCTCCTCTAACCGCGTATGTTCTAAGAACAACGTTTGGATTAAGCTCGCGAAGTTTCTCCGCTGCCACTTCGACCTTTAATCTACCTACGTCGCGAGTCCAGTACAGTATTTGCCTATTCAGATTACTTAATTCCACCTTTTCGAAGTCAACTAGTATAAGTTCACCAACACCGGCAGCCGCTAAGTATAGAGCGGCGGGAGAACCTAGCCCACCGATACCTACGATCAACACTTTTGATTTCTTTAATTTCTCCTGTGCTTCAACACCAAATAGTAGTATTTGTCTATTGTATCGTTCAAGCTCTTCTTCGCTCAGGGGCATGTGATTATACACCACGCAATGATATATTAGTTCCCGCTGCCAAATATTGTTTTTGGATGATGAAGCCCTGCCGCAGGTGATGAATGATCCTCAACGAACCCCCGTCTGAACACGTTTCTATGCAAGTGAATTTATTAAAAGAGGGGTGATCATTGAAATAACCGATGCTACATAAAGTACAACATCGTTTGCCCTGTATGTTATTAGCTTATGTTCATGTGAAACTCCGTATATTGTGTATGATTCCATAAGGCTTCTTGCTGATTGTAGAGAAAGTAGAACCAGTGGCACAATAACCTTATGTATTTTACGACTTCCGTATTTTAACCTAATGGTTGTGAATGCTTCAGATGCATAGAATATAACTATAGGAATTTGCGAGATTATGAGGGAGAAGAGAACAGAGTACTGTTTAAAACCCAGTATTGAAAGTATCCGTCTCCACTCCTTCAGGGATACTAACTGAAATAATAGTGAAAAAGCCAAGAACATTACAACTAAACTTAATGCACCATCAATTACATCTACTGGTTCCGGTGCAACCCACCCGATAAAGTGGCTTAGAGAATATATTAATGTACCGAGTAATACGAAAAAAGCCATGAGCCTTAATGCGTTAAGCGTGTTTCTAAAACCTCTGAAGTATGAAATTACAGATAACTCTATGAACAATAATGTAGTTAAACCTAAAATATCATAGTAAACATCCGAGAAAATCAATCTCATGTAAACTAGTGATATTAAAATCGAGAAAGGTAACATTATTCTGGAAAACGTGCTAAAGTCTTCTAGCTTCCTTGAGTATACGAGTATATATGAGAAATCTCTAATTGCCGATGCCATTTCTTATCTCCTCGTATAGCCAGGCAGCGTACCCAAGTGTATCACGTGAACCAATACCTAGTTCACTTAATTCACCGTCTTCAAGTCTATAAGTCTTAGACCACATGTAACCTTGATACGCATCCAAATTACTTGTAGTTATTAAAGCGGAAATACTCGCTCCCCTTAAATACTCCAATAGTTTTGCTCTATCGCTATATGTTGAACCGGAGAATGGTTCATCCAGCAATAGAAGTTTGGCTTTTGATAAGTTGGCAATAGTAACTGCTAATTTAACCATTTGCCCATAACTAAGATTAAACGGTGATTCATTGATATCAATGTTCAAGGACATTACTTTTTTAACTCCTTCCTTGATGCAGTTTTCACCTAGTTTTCTACTCCTGCAAATTTCGCGGATCTCACTTATGACGCTATCTTCAGTATAGAATAGGATTATATTTTGAGGAATGTACATAATATCACAATACCTCTTTACTATGCCCTTAGTAGGTTTCAAATACCCAGCTAGTACTTTCAATAAAGTTGTTTTACCACTACCATTTAATCCATAAATTAAAATAAGATCATTCTCATAAATGCTCAAATCTATATTTTTCAATATATTCACGCCATTTATAGAGTAGTAGATGCCGTGTGCTTCTAGAAGTTTTTGCCTGTTATTACTATTGCGCTCCCCCGGATTTACTACCGAAGCTTTCTCGAGATCATTGCGCAGAGATGACCGAGTTCTACTCAGTTTTAATGCTAATTCAGTTACATCAACTAGCTTACCGTCCCTCAACAAGTATATTCTATCCACTTCTCTCAACAACGGCAGGAATCTGTGCTCGAAAACAATAACGCCTTTACCAAGGAATCTCAGAAGCTTCAGTAATTCCTTGAAATCCTCTACTCCTTTTTCATCCAGCCACATTAATGGTTCATCGAATATTAGTAAATCTGGGTTAGATATAAGTGCTTTCGCTACGAGAACTCTTCGTGCCTCGCCTCCGGATAACTCATAGAAATATCGATCTAGCAACTTATGTATACCTGTTGCTTCAACTACTTTACTAAAGGATTTCACCGCTTTATCGTGTGATCTATGTATTCTTAGCGCGTAATTATATATGTCGTCGCGTACAATAAGCTCGGTAAAGTACATATATGGATTTTGACCTATAAGGTGTACTTTTTCAAATAATTCTTCATTATTTATTTCAAATAAATTCCTATTCCCTATTTTAATTACGCCACGAGCTTCTCCCCCATACACTGTGAACGCTATCCTAGTCAAAACCCTGGCTAGCGTTGTTTTTCCTGAACCCGTATCGCCAATAATTAGCACATGTTCGCCTTTCTCTAATGTTAAATTAAGATCGCGCAGAACGAAGTCTTTACCAGGGTACTTGAAATACAAGTTTCTTACTTCAAGCAGTAGATCATTGCTCTTCATGTAGAAGACCTGTTTTTTCCAGTACATTGAAGACAATCATGGATAATAATGATACTACAACAGCTAGTGTAGCATTAAATACTGCTACATGGGGCAAGATTACAATAGTTTTCGCGTATGCATCCTCAAATGTTTGAGCCCATCTTGCCCATAAAAGCCAGTAAGGTGTAACCAGGTAGTTCGCTATGGTCATTACTAATACTCGGGAAACAACAGCCGTTATAAGAGCCGACGCTTTTAATGATCTACTATGACTTAGTTTCCTGTAGATGAATACCAATGGTGTAAAAGTCGATAATTCCGCCAAACACTTCATTGCCATACCAATAGGATCAGCTCCCAGGGCTAAATGCACAAGGAAATAAGCAATTAGAGAGAATGGAACATATCTAAAGGACAAGAACGCTATTACCGCTAGTGGAACACCAGAGATATCATACTTTAGAAACGGAGCTGGTGGATAAGGTATCTCGAAGAATCTTAATTTAAGCACTATGGAGAGAGCGGTGAGGCTTGCAACGTATATGGTGTTCTTAGTCACTAAATTACCTCTGCTTGCATCCTTATACGTAGACACATTTG
Source organism: Thermoproteota archaeon (assembly GCA_030550615.1). GTDB lineage: Archaea > Thermoproteota > Thermoprotei_A > Sulfolobales > Desulfurococcaceae > UBA285. The sequence goes on from JAUQPA010000029.1 coordinate 11,762, forward strand.
AACACCAGGAAATCAATAATTATTTGTTATTGAATTTTAAAATTACGGTAACGATAAGCTTATTAAGGTTATTTAGGTAAAAAAATACATTTCCTAATTGCAACTGATATATAATCGATATAAAGTAATAGTAGAGATAGCATCGTAGTGGCTTGCAAAGGTGAGATTATGGAGAACGTGCTTCTAGAATTCTTGAAATCTAGAAGAAGCGTGAGAAAATTTAAGCAAACACAGCCTCCGAGAGAAATTATTCTCAAAGCTCTTGATGTAGCTAGGTATGCTCCAAGCGCAAAGAACAGCCAACCATGGAGGTTCATACTTGTCGATGACCCGGATTTAAAAAGCAAGCTAGCTAATATACACGTGTGGGCTAGGCCACTGCATAGTGCACCATTAGCTATTGTCGTTGTTTGCCAAATAGATGAATCTCCAACATCATATATGTTAGACTGCGCGAATGCTACACTATATTTACTACTAGCTCTGCACGCACTTGGTTTAGGTGCCGTTTGGATACAAGCTTTAAGAAACATAGAGGAAATCAAGCAAATATTATCTATACCAAATAACGCTATTCCGGTAGCTATTATTGCCGTTGGTTATCCCGATGAAGTGCCGCAGCCTAGGCCTCGACGATCACTGAACGAAATAGTTTATGTAAATAGGTACGGTAATAGCGTTCTAGGTAATAAAACTAATTAAATATAGGGGAACAGCTCGGGGAACTCTGGACGCGTGAAAATAGTTGCTTCTTCTGCTTTTAAAACAGCGGATATCGCGAAAGCTCCTACAGCTGCAGCAATAAAGCAAAATACTGTAAAAACCGAGTAATCTAGTTTCTTACTCGTCAACGTGAAATCTATTGATATATAGTCACCCACAATATATCGACCAAACCTAGCATCGTATTGTACAACGCGACTTTGAACAACGCCTGAGGCGTGGGTGGCGACGCCTTGATCATCGTATTGAATAACCCCTTGGAATACCACGGGCACAGCGATATTATTAACAATCGCGGTGTATTCAAGTGTCCTGTTTACCGTGCTTAAGGCATATGTTTTATTATACATTATCGGAGCTAACCTATTGATTAATATTCTAACATTTGTTAGCTGGCTTATTGAAACATCTATTTGGCTATCCATAATCCTCATAATCGCTTGGTCTCTTTGAAAAACACCATCAACCAGTGTAGAAACATCCAGGGCGTAAGTTACCTGCGATCGATGTGTTGACGCCGAATAAGCTCCATATGTAAATCCCCCTATTATCAAAATAAATAACAGCGTTAATACAACTTTAGTGCCTTTTCCTAAACCCCTTGGTCTTGTAATCTGAATACCGTATAACTCGTGCAAGTAATTATAGAAATAATCCATGAAGCCTGGTTTACGCGATACATACCTTGCAAGCAGTGGAGCCAGCAGAACCCCCATTACGAAGCCTCCGACATGTGCAAAGTAAGCCACGCCTCCGAGCTTCAAGTAACCATATAATATCTGTTCCGCGAACCATAATATAAGAAATGCGGCTGCTGATAACCTAAAACAAAATGGGAATAGAAAGAAGAACATACATACAACTAGTTTTGTATACGGTAGCATGAGTAGATAAGCGCCTAGAACACCACTTATAGCTCCAGATGCACCTACGGCCGGTATGGATAGCGAATCGTATCCTCCAACCGGTATATATGCTACGTAAAATAGTACTGCTGATAATCCAGATAGGAAATACAGTAATAGAAACCTCTTGTGCCCAATGAAGCCTTCTAGTCTTGATCCAAATAACCACAGGAAATACATGTTAAAGAATATATGCAGTATATCCGCGTGAATAAACATGCTTGTAAGAGATTTAATTATTGCCTCAGTAGGGTTTGTGAAGACATATATAGGTTTAAACCCAAATTGCATAATGCTATCCTGGGAGCTTTCAATGAGCGGTAGATTTGAGAAAAGACTTGTATAAACATACACTAATACATTTACCGCTACTAGTAGAACTGTGATAATAGGTTTGAATCTCCCTCCCTTGAACCTTTCCCCGGGTATAACGGCCAATATGATTACACCTTGTTCATACGCTTAAATCTTATTCTACAAGGGGTTTAATATTAATATTAAGTAAACAAGATTACTGTAAAACTACATAGTTTTTTAAACCTCTATATAGCTAATCCACATTGGTGCAATTGGGTGAGGTACGTTAGAAAAATACAATTCACTGGTAAATCAACATTCATAGTTTCTCTTCCAAAAAAATGGGTTCTTGAACATAAATTATCTACAGGAAGCCAGGTTGTTATCGAAGAAAATGGCCCCGTACTTACAATTAAACCGTTTTCTCAAATTGAAACCAAAGATCAGAGGATAGCACCAATAACTATTAAAGGAGATGAAGATCCCGAGACGGTTGCCAGAAGGGTCATTGGAGCATACATCATGAACTACGACAAAATAGTGATTAAATCCCAGGTATCAATACCACCAGCGATTAGAAATACTCTTCGTAGAACTATCCTAAATAAACTACCTGGAGCTGAAATAATTAACGAAGATAAGCAGGAAATACATATACAAGTACTACTGAACTCCAGGAACGTAACCGTGGA
>JAUQPA010000030.1 GCA_030550615.1 Thermoproteota archaeon
ACTTGATGGCTTCTTCGAGAGAACTTCTAACATTTAGAGAAGTGTCTACGAAATCAGAGAAACTAGCTATTCTAATGTTTTCAATCAATAATGTTAAATTATTCATCGCGTTAGTTAAGTGCTTTATAACCATTTCTCTGGAAGAAGTGTTTACACCATCCGATCTTAAAGCATTATATACGTCGAGAAGAGAATTCAGAAACATTGTTAAAGATGCATTTTGTTCAACACGTCTTAAAGTTATGTTAATAGTATCCGGGATAATGAATATTGATAATAGAGTTGAATACCTGTTTTCCACTTCTGATCTAATGGTTGTTCTCAATATTGCAGTGGTAGTTATAATATATGTTTTGTTCTCACCAATTACATCTAGTGGTACTGAGACATTGTACTTTGTAATCATCTCGTTTAGTAGAGTAGCTAAGTTAAATCCTTCTTTTCCAGTTTTATATAGTAATTTTTCCCCACACGTTGCATTCTCCACGTATCTTAATGCAACTTGCCAAGCTTCAAATGATATTCCATCTGGTCTTTCAACGAATATTCTTATTTTCGGTGTTATTTTTACCTCTTCTCCAGTTGGATCTTTATAACATAATAATGGTACATTTACTTTTAAATATATGTCCTGAGGCAACTTATTTACATCTAGGTTGTATTGAAAGACATATTCTGCTGTTAATGTATTGTTCTCGTAAATTAGTTGAATAGGGGTAGTAGTGTATAGTTGAACAGTAGCTGGTACTTTGTATCCAAGTTGATTAACCCAGCATGGCGGCGCCACAACAGGATTATCCTCCCAATAAGATGCTGACTCCCATTTCATAATGAAATCCTGCGGTATTACTGCTAAAGCTATCACAGATAATGATATCAAGAATAACAATAGCAACAATGCTATTTTTCCGGGCTTCATGCCCCATATTTCTTTAAAGATTGCTTTCATGGATTGTAATATTTTCCCTTTATTTCCTGTTTTACGGTTCAAATCCCTAGTAATATTCATGTAACCACCCCTATCTTACTCTTACCCTCGGATCTATGATAACGTAGAGTATCTCGAGAATAAATCTTGCACATAAGTAAACACCTACATATACGACGAATAAACCCATGATTGTTTGAGAATCTCCTGATATAATTGCATTATAATACAATGTACCCATTCCAGGCCAATCAAACACCGACTCAGTTATTATCATTCCTCCAAGTGAAGATGCTAAAGCCAATATCACATTTGTTAAAACAGGTGCGAGAGAGACTCTTAGAACATATTTCCTAGTGATATCTTTCTCCGGTAGTCCTTTCGCTTTTGCAACTGTTACATAATCTTCCCTTATAACTCTAAGTAGCATGGCCCTTAACCCATATAACCATGAGCCGAGAGTAGCTATTACGAACACTGATATTGGGAGAGTAATATACTTCAATACCACAAATGTATTGGAGACAGGGTTCTCCCAGAATTTGTTAAGTACTGTTGCTACGCCTCGAAGACTCGTTGGAAAAATTCCCAGTTGATATCCAAATATTTGAATGAAGATCATTGCGAGCCACCATATGGGTACTGCTGTAAATATGGCTGCGTAAGCTACAACTAGTCTATCCACTATTGTACCATGCCTATACGCTATTCTAGGTGCTAATAGTAACGCGATAGCCACAACTATTAATTCACCAACTGTTACAACTATTATTGTTCTAGGTAAAACCGCGGCTATGATCTCCGAAACACTTGCCGGAGCTATTGTTGGAACAACGTTAGCTACTTCTACACGATCTGTTTTACCTAGATCTAGGGTTAAAGCTCTTTTAACCAAATTCCACATTCTAACGTAAGGAGGTATTTCACGGCCTTGTTCATCTATTAATCCATACATTTTCCTATAGAATATCGTTAGATTTTCCCTGTACTCTCTAATATAAGATTCTGTAATATTTGGATTACCTTTTCTTAAAGCCATTATTTCGGCGTTAACGCTTTCTCTCACTATTGCTTCATAGATATCCTTGGAATAACCTGAGCCCTCTATTATTGCAGATATTATAATGATTATCAATATAAATGAAAATAACAATATTAATCCACGTCTTGCAATAACCATTCCCGCACCGGGCATTTTATCTACCTTGTGTTAAATACCTTGAATAAAGTCATACCGATAAAAAAGAGTATAAACCAATTTAAATATTTTTCATCTACAAGTAGAAACGGTTGAACACGTATAAAATTGTTCATGTAGATAAAAAATATTTATGTGGAATTATTTCTTTCTCAGTACAAATACTACAGCTAAAACTACAACTATTACTACGGCTACAACAACATATGGTAATATAGATGGAGCTGGAGCTGGCGTTGTTGTTGGAGTGGTGGTTGGTGTCGTTGGAGTAGTAACAGGGGTGGTTGGAGTAGTAATCGGGGTTGTTGGAGTAGTAATAGGGGTGGTTGGAGTAGTTGGAGTAACCTCATATTGTGTTGCTACAAGTACTCTTCTTACAACACCTGGTTCAGCCACTTGATCGGATACCCCTATTAATATTAGAGTATATGGAGTATCTGGTTTAAAGGTCTTCGTTAAGTCCGCCGGAAGCTTAACTACGAATGTATCTTCAGCTGTTTTCTCACCGTATCCTGTTGCAACTATGTTTCCAGCTGGGTCTCTCAATATGTATTTTAGCTGGAATGGTGGTAAACCGCTTAGTTTAGTAGTGATTATTGCATCGTACCCTATGGCAATTTTATCTTTGACTGGTGTTGATATCTCCACGCTAACGATCTCTGTTCTAACCGGGTATCCGAAGTACCAATCGCCTTTCTTAAATGGATACGTTGGATCTCTATACGCTGTTAGCTCTAGTACCTGTGCTGTAGTATCTAATTTCGTCAACATGAATGGTCCTTGGCTTATCCACGCTAGCCCATATGTGTTAATCCAGTTCACATCAGCATCAATTCTCGAATTCCATTCACTCATAGACATTCTTCCATCTGTTAATCTATTGACTTTTTCAAGTACAGCGTTGTTATTCTTGTACTTTGATAGTGTGTCTTTTATCAATGAGACATGTTTTGGTACAACTAAGCTGAGCGTCTCGTATCCAGATCTCCTGTATAGTACAATGTTTGTTTCATTTCTTCTATCAAGCGCGAGCTCGAAGCTCGCGACATGTATCTCAATTGGGTTAATGGGCGTAACAACAGCCCACGCACCAATGTAGGCTTCATCGAAATGCCAGTAGTCTACATAAACTGTCATAGTTTTTGCTTGATCGTTAAACTCCCATCCTTTAACCGTATCTAGCCATGGTTTAGTGTTTGAAGCTATTCTAGGTTCTAGTGCACTATATACTGGGTTGTATACTATTTCGTATATTAATGCAACATATCCAACAATATCAGCCATCGTTATTTTCATTCCATTATGCCATTTAGCATCAATGAATTTGCTGAGATCAATAATAACCTTGCTTCTCGCTTTAACCCCTGCTCCAACATTTACCCACTGTTTAGCATTGACATCCCATACTTTAGCCGTAGGTGGAACATCTAGTTGTCCGTCGGGACCAGCTGTGAATACAGCCCATTGCACACGGAATGGAATGGGTCTTCCGTTGAATGGGTGGTTCCACGATGATGGATCATATGTTGCTCGTTCCCAATCAACGCTGTATACATCAGTAAATCCGCCCCAAATGTTCCATTCACTCGTAGCAGTCCAGACATATAGGTGGCCAACGTATAATTCCCTCCTATCTTCGCGGTACATTTCACGCAGGTTCCATATACCTCTCAACCCTGCACCAATATCGAGTGTTACACCTTTGACCTCAGCTCTCACGGGCCAGGTGTCAAGCCTTGCTGCAACCCATATTCTAATAGACTCCTGAATACACATCTCAGTTGCAGTTCTATAGAGCTCATCTCTCTCCTGTTTGCTCTTGTAGTTACCTTGGTATATTCTTTGTGTTAAGTTATCTAGGGTCTCATTCCTGTAGTTCCAGAAAGTTGTTTCCTGCCATCCCGGCATGTAACCAACCCAGGGGGCACAGAACTGTGCAATGGTACCGCTATCGTATTTATCTATTCCACTTTTACCCCAGCCAGCGGTATAGACATGCCACCTAAACTCCATGGGATCACTACCATAGACAACATCTATTGCCTGAGCGAATGGAAGCTCCCTAGGTGTGGTATCAAATCCCAACAACTTTAACTCTGTGTTAAACATATAGCCGAGATCTCTTCTCTCATCCTCAGGTCTAATAATTAGAGTTAAAGTAACTGGCTTTCCTTCGTATTTCCAAACCCCTCCCTCCATTGTTGCTCCAATTTCTTTCATAACTCTTTCAACTATCTGCTTTGCATAAGTTGGATTGTATTCAAACTCATATTTAGCTATAATATCTGCTATTAGAGCGTAGTCGGGATCATAGGGACTTAGGAAAGTGTACATTGGCACCGCGAATCCTCTCATTACAACCGATGCAAATGTCGAGCGATCTACTATGTAATTCATAGCTAACCTAATTTCTCTGAATGCAAATGGGTTTACACCCTTACCCGGGAATGCTCCGAACTCAGCTACAGTATATGTAGTTCCTCCCGACTCCTCATAATATAGGTTTACGAGAGCTTTGAGTGGTACATTTATACCTCTTTGCCTAAGCTGCGCAATTACTTCATCCGCTGTTAATTTACCGGGCAACCTCTCAATGTGAACTGGAGCATTATTCAGAGTTAATTCTATGAGGCCCGCCGCTGCAGATATTAAAGTAACTCCTGATACACCTCTTAATTGCTCGGCCTGGGCGGGTCTGAGAGCATACATGTATGCGTCTATGTCACCCTTTGCGATAACCGTGGGAACATCTGCTATTGCATATCTTCTAGCAATGATCTTATCTGAAGCTGGCCCGGGTTGAGTTGTTTGAGCTACTGCCGAAGGTGATATAACTAACATTGAGACAAACACTACGATCATTAGTGCTATTGACAATACGTGCTTTTTACACCAATTCAAGACATTCACCCACAATCGTTTAATTTTAAAGGTCTACGGGTATATAAATGTTTTTCGCAATATGTAGAACTGGGTTTAGAACTGGGTTTAGGAATTGTATAGTAGAATAATATTAATTATAGCCATTACTTTTATTGTATTGGCTATACCTTCTGCTTTCATAGCAAGCATGGAGTTCGATGAGAATAGAACTTTTTCAACACATGCGACCCTGCTACCTGGGGAATTTAAGCCCTTAGTGCTGATTTTTGGATCAGCTGAAATATATTCCGGGCGAGTGTTGAACATATCGCTTATTAATAGAGGTAAAGTCAACGCATCTTTATCTATTTCATGTATGAATGAGACCTTTGAAATAATGATCAAACCCGAAAACACGTATACTGTACTAAACCCATCAACTCCCTGTATGTTAACATCGCACTCTAGCAGTGACTTGGAAATTATAATTGTCACTAACAGGAAAACAATGCCATATAAATGGTTAACTATAATCTCCCTCGCTTTATTCGTGGCTGGAACAGCATTAATGATGACGTATGCGTATCAAATAATAATTCGAGAAATAACCAATAAAAGTAAGTAATGCCCTTGATTTTGTTTCACAGATCTCAAGCTACTTCTTCGTGATTTACTCTTCGTAAATGCCGAACGATTCCTTATACTCCTACTTCTACATGGGATTAGAGCGGTAAGTAGTAGTAAATTCGCTACCGTAAAGACGATGTACTGTACATTAGATAACCTTATAGTGGATTTATCATCTTCTATCGTAGCATCAAACAACATATATTTAAGCTTCTCTTTTCTTATTAAAGGTCTAATGAGCCCTGTATACTGAGTGATTTCCACGTCGTGTGGTTTCACAATATATTTCTCCACTATAGTACCTCCATCACTTCTATGTAACTCTAGTATTACTTCTAGGTTTCCGGACTCACCGTTACTTATGGTTAAAGTTGGATTAATATAGAAGTAGCATAGATTAATTGTTGTATTCAATTGTCCTGGTAAATAATAGTGTAGTAAGTAACAACCATTATCCATGATCGTAACTAAACTCGCTGGAATAGGTACATAACCCTTTATATCAATGTATAGTTTTACATCAGGAAACAACGATATGTTGAATTCATCTCTCCTAAACTCCCTAGAAACATTAAATTCGAATAATACAGGTGTAATATTCGGAGTCAAATTTACTCTCGTAAGCTCCATAGTCGTATTTCCAATGATTAATTTAACATCTATATTCTCCATTTGCATATACGGTGGCGGAGTAACCCAGCCTTCTCCCGCAAATATCACGTAAAGATCCTCGCTGAAAACGTTGTATCTTAAACTAGGGGTCCAGGAATTCAATGTAGGATCCAACAATAAAACTATTAGTAAAAGAATTAAATTAACGATCATTACCAGTACTATAAATCTTAAAAGACATGCTTTATAGATCTTAGGCCTCACCCATTATACACCCTTATTATTTCCGAAATTAATTTTAATTTACGTGATAGTAATGTAATATTTTCCAACAGAGTATTTAACGTAATAACCAGTATATGCTGTAGAATCATGATACAATAATTAAATTAAATGATTCACTCGAATTCATCTAACCGGAAGGTTATCGACCCTAAACAAGTTGTTAACTAAGAACCTGTTCCATCTGGCTTAGTACAATCGTGAATCAAGATCTCAAGACCACTAAGTTTCGATGAAAACACTAGAATATGGTAACCAGCACACTTGGAAGAAACGTAAATGCATCGTGAATTAGAATTCAAGAACGAGATTTTCATTCACAAATAATGCTACTGTAATGCATCCGTTAACCAAATGCAATAATATATCAAGTAAGAGAGCAGAGTGCGGGGGGTGGGATTCGAACCCACGCAGGCCTACGCCACCGGGTCCTCAACCCGGCCCCTTTGACCAGGCTCGGGCACCCCCGCTTTCACTTATGTGTTATTGACGAGACTGGTTTTTAACTTTAATTACTATGTCAGTGAGGAGATGCTGTGCTCACCAATCGCTTCGCCAACTCTTCATCACTATTTCCTGGTTTTTAATAATTATTTATAAACGTGGATTTATAAATTAATTTAATAATTTTGATGATGTTAAATGATAAGCGATTTACTAAGCGAGAAAAATAAACTTATGAACAAGTTGAAACCTCTTCTCTCGGAGCACGATGTCGAGGAAGCTTCCCGAGATCACCACGCTAAGAGGCCACCTAGACCATGTGGTATAACAATTCATCCTGGTATAGGTTGCGTATTTGAGTGCAGTTACTGCTATATATACGACATGGGGTTCAATACCAGCATAAAGCCGTATCCATTAACTGGGTTACAATTAACATATGCTTTGTTGTTAAATAAGTACTTCGTACCGGGATCGAGAGGAACATATCTCGCTATTGGAAGTATAACCGAGCCCTTTCATCCACTATTAAAAGAGAAAACCCTGGAATATATAGATCACATTTACCGTTACCTAGGTAATCCAACGCAATTCTCGACGAAACTACATATTGAACGAAGTCTAGCTAGGAAATTAGCAGAAATTAGTAAAGGAAAAATATCTCCATTAATCACTATCGTGACACTTAAAATGCACTCCATGCTGGAACCTCGAGCACCTTCCCCGGAGAAGAGGTTTGAGTCAATGAGGAATTTGAAGGAAGCAGGTCTTAAGCCATTTTTATTTCTACGGCCCATAATACCAGGTTTAACCGAGAGAGAATATAAGGAAATACTTGAGTTATCAGCTGAAAACGGCGTAGTAGGTGTAGTTGCGGGTTCCCTGAGAGTTACGAAGACAGTATTACATAGGCTCAGGGAATCCGGCATAGAATTAAACTATGTTTTAAGAAGACTAAGTACACCTGTTGATAAAATGAAGCCTGGGGTACAATACAATGTTTACACAAGCGATATTAAAAATGAAATTGCAAAGTACGCTAGGAAACTGGGATTGATATTTTACCCATCTGCGTGCATGGCTAATCTACATACTCATGGCTTATCCTGTTGGAAAATGCGTATACTAAGCAAGCAGAGTACGAATGATCTCCCGGAGCCTGAGCATTGGGAGATACAGGGCGTTGTAGAAAAACTAGGTGGAAAACTACTGAAAACGGAGTTTAGGCAGGGAGTTCTCTATTTAACAGTTAAATGCAGAAAATCAGGTGAATTATTAATTAGTGAAATTCTAAGGTCAAAGTTTTTATCATGTGTAAAAGTTATTAATCAACGAGGTTAAAGCTTGAATAGGCTTCACGGATGCAAAGTGAATACTTCAGGAGATAGAAGAAATGTACTAGTATTTGACTTGTATGGAACTCTTGTTGATTGGAGACATAACATTGCTTCATTCATCGAGTATTATGCTACAAAAGAAGCAGTAGAGGAATTCTTCGCGTGTGACATCAAGGAGGTTCACAGTTATAAACCATACAAGGAAGTACTAAGAAAATGCCTAGCTGACGTATTAATTAAGCATGGCGCATTGATTAATGATGAACTAGTGGAATCATTTATATTGATGTTCTCAAAATCACCACCATACCCAGACACTATTTATGGATTAAAAATACTGAGAAAACACGGGTGTGAAACAGCAATATTATCGAACACGGATAAAGATCTCGTCAACATAACTCTCAACGGATTCAAGGAGCTGTTCGACTACGTTATCACAGCTGAGGAAGTTAAATCCTACAAGCCATTGTTAACAGCGTTCCTCAAAGCATACGAGATAATGGGAATTAAGCCCAGTGAGGCCATACATATCTCAGCATACCCTCAGTACGATCTAGAGCCAGCAAGTAAACTAGGTGCACTCACCATTCTAGTTGATAGGGGATTAGGGTATTCGTGGCCCATGAGAGTCAAAAATCTCCTTGAACTAAAGAACTTTTTATTTGAATTGAATATCATTGGTTGAACCAAGGGGAGGATATAGCATCGATCAGCTTTACTAAGGCACTATTGTAAAGAAACTACCTGGGTTTAAATTTAATATCCCATCTATCTGCGGATTGTTTAATTAATGGCAAAACCTCTCTAGCCTTCTCAACCTCACTAAGAGTCAAAGTGTGCTCTGAGTATTTTTCATCAATTCCCAAGTCGAGCTCACGGTAACCCCATGGATTAAATACCCCGCTTCTACCAGTAAACATTTCGCCCGTTTGATTTGCCAGAATAATGTACATTGTGTTTTCATGTGCTCTACTTGAGGCGAGTTTATCTAGTATTTCCTCCTTTAATGGTCCACGAACCCACCCTGATTGAATAATAACTGCGTGAGCCCCCAGTAGAGCGTAAGATCTAAATAACTCTGGAAATCTTATATCGTAACATATTGCGAATGCTAGTTGAAAACCATTTACTGAAATTAACTTACTTAAGCTCTTACCAGGCTCGAAGTAAGTCGACTCCCTGAATCCATAAGCATCAAATAAATGTATTTTATTGTACACAGGTAAGATTTCGCCTCTACTTGTAACAAGAATAGAGGTGCTTTTAGTTAAGGGTGGTTTATCTGTTTTCTCAATAAAGTGAACTAGGATGTTTACTCCGTATTCATTGGCAATTCGCGCTATGCCGGGTAAGTATTTGCTGCTTGTTGGATATTCCGAGATCTCATATACCTTTTCTGGATCTTTAATGATCAATGGATTGGTCATGCTGTACTCGGGTAAAATAATTAAATCTGCTTCCCGATAATTCTTTTTTATAAGTGAATATGTTTTATCGATGTTCTCCAGTGGCTGAGTAGTATAGGATGCCTGAACAATGCCAACTATTAGCCTACTCAAGATGAAACACCTGTTCTCAACTAATACATTTCATAGCAATAGGTTAAAAACGGATTTGGCTCATGAAAATTAGTGGTTCTCTTTAGGTAACCCGGCATTAGCTGGTATTCTGTAGTATTTTTTAAATTTAAAATCATTTATTTCCAGCGACTTAATTGCTTCTATGAATGCCTGCACTTCTGCTTTATTTAACTTATCTAAAGGTATTAGGAAATCATATTCCTCCCATCCAATTGGAATAAAATCTAGTTCAAATAATTCCGCTACATAGCCTGATGCAACACCAACATCTGCTTTACCCTGTTTAACTGCTACTGCAACCGCCGTGTGAGTTTTGACCTCGTAAGTATATCCTTTTATGATTTCATGTATCTTGTTCCAGGATAATCCTTTTTTCTCCACTATTTTCTTCAGGTTAAGATCCACTAGTACTCTTATTCCAGACCCCCTTGGTCTATTCACGATCCTAACGTCTTCTCGTAGGAAATCCTCGAAGTTTCTAATATTCTTTGGATTACCTTTTCGAACTATGAAGCCTATTAATCTATCATATCCTCTTACAAGTATCGCCTTGTTCCTTAACCCATACTTATCGAGATAAGTTACATTGTAAATACCAGTTTCCGGGTCCAATAGGTGAGTAGGGGCTATATCAGCTTCGCCACGCGATACCGCTAACCACCCTCCCATACTACCTGTATTCAGTATTCTACTGACGTATATGAGCCCTGTTTTAACCAGTAAATTCTCAAGCAGGGGATCATTGCTTCCTATAATAATGAGTTTTCTTGTTCTATATCTCTCGTTAAAAGCATAGAAGGGAACAATTGAATTAGCTTCAACAACATCCAATTCCTCGCTTAGTTCCACGAATCCATCACTAAAAGTAATTGCATATATACTACCGCTACTTAACGATACAGGGTATGCTGTTAAACCCGAGGGTGTTTCAACTACTACTGATGGAATAAGCCAGGTTTTGCCGATGCCCTTCCTGATCTTAAATGGTATTTTAACATTTATTTTCTCCTCTACGGGTCTTGCTCCCGTGAGCTTGAAAACTATAGGTTTAACTAAGCGAACGAGTATCATATAACATGAAAGAGGAAATCCTGGTAAACCGAAGAGGAGTTTACCGTTACTTACGGCAATAACAGTTGGTTTGCCTGGCTTTGTTTTTAACCCGTGAACTACTATTTCACCGATATCCTCGAAGACTCTGTAAATAAGATCTGTTTCCCCGGCACTAGTTCCCCCGCTTGTAAACACCATGTCGTATTCTCTTAGATCATTCGTAATCCTTTCTTTTATTAACCTGTATTCATCTGGTAGTATTCCACGGTACACAGCATCCACTCCATGTTCCCTTAAAAACGCTGTTATAAGAAACCCATTTACATCATAGATTTTTCCTAGTTGTAGATTTTCACCGGGTTCAACGACCTCGTTCCCAGTTGAATACACTGTAGCACGTGGCCTTGTGTAAACAGGTATTTTCCGTAAACCTAGTCCAGCTAATAGAGCTATGTGCTCATGTCTAAGGAGCGTCCCCTTCGACAAGAGGAAATCGCCGGATGAAACATCACTACCGCAAGTTGATATGTTCTCACCGGGTGCGACCGATCTGAATATTTTAACCAAGCTATTTTCTCTCTCCACGTACTCTTCCATTACTACAGCGTCGCAGTCTCTGGGGACAATTGCTCCAGTTGATATTTTTACCGCTCCTTTTTCGCACGTATATTCATTCCCATGATCCCCCGGTCTGATGAATCCCTCGATACTTAAAGTAGCTGGGTTTAGTTCAGTAGCATTAGCTACATTAATGCTTTTAACAGCGTATCCGTCTACCTCAGATCTATCGAAGGGGGGATGATCTATTGGTGCATAAACATCAACTGCTAGAACCCTATGGAGGGCATTACTTAACTCAACTTCTTCAATACCTCTTGGTTGAAGAACTATTTTGCTCATTACATTCCTCAATGCTTCATCTATAGACACTAGTTTATGAAACAATTTAATAGACACAGACTAGCACCTTACTACTTTAATTTTAAAACACTAGATTAAAGTTAGGGGTAGTGTTTAACCATGGATATAAACGAGCTAACAAAATACGGTTTACCAACAGAATACGTGAGTATTCTAAAGGAAAGAGGTATACAGAGATTAAACCCTGTTCAAACAGAGGCTGTAAATAAGGGTTTATTTGAAAACGTGAATATGCTTGTATCAGCACCAACTGCGAGTGGAAAAACACTCATAGCAGAAATGGCTTTGGTAAAAACCGTCCTCAAAGGAAGAACCGGTGTTTACCTCTCACCTCTTCGCGCTCTTGCAAGCGAGAAGTACGATGAATTCAAAGTACTGGAGAAACTGAATTTCAGAATCGGAATAACCACTGGAGATTACGACCAACCCGCAGAGTATCTCAGCGATAACGACATAATAATAGCGACTTACGAGAGATTCGACAGCATATTTAGACTTAAACCAACGTGGCTGAGCAAGGTTGGTTTAATAGTAATAGATGAACTACACAATGTAAGCGACCCGGAGCGAGGGCCAATAATCGAGATGATCGTAGCTAGGGCGTTGAAATACGGTATTCGAGTACTTGGATTATCAGCAACCATAAGCAATCCAGATCAATTAGCAAACTGGATTAAAGGTGAAATAGTGGCATCGAATTGGAGACCGGTTAGGCTTGTGGAAGGAGTGTTCGACAAGAAGAAGTCCGAAATAGTATTCATGGATGGTCGAAGAGAAAAAGTAGAAGATATAGGGGAAGACAGCGTATTGAACATGGTGCTACATAATCTAAAGAGTAATTACCAAACATTGGTTTTCGTACACAATAGAAAAAAAGTCGAAGAATACGCAGAAATAACCTCCAAATACCTTAACCCCTATTCCTCACGTGAAATAAGTAGAATACTCGAGGAGCTAGATGCTGCTCCTACTCGAATAGAGCGTGATTTGCTAAGCGAATTAATAGCAAAAGGAGTCGCGTTCCACCACGCTGGTTTATCGCATATTTCGCGGAAAGTAATTGAAGAAGCATTTAGAAGTAAAGTAATAAAAGTAGTTTACGCAACTCCCACACTAGCTGCTGGTGTTAATTTACCTGCTAGAAGAGTACTTGTATCAATTAAAAGATATGATTCAATAAAGGGAAGGAGGACAAACATCAGTATTTCAGAATATAAGCAAATGGCTGGTAGAGCGGGTAGGCCGCAATACGATGAACTAGGTGAATCTATAATAATAGATGCTTCAAGCATAGAAGAGGGCTTCAAATACATATCGCTACAACCAGAGCCCGTGGAAGGAAATTTCCTAAGTGATCGTAGCTTGAGAATACACGTTCTATCAGCTATAGCATCGGAGGAAGCAAGAACCGTTGAAGAAATAGCGGAATTATTCAACTACACTTATACAGCAAAAACCAGTAGGAATAAGAACATTATAAATGAAATAGGTGAATTGCTCGAATTCCTCGAAAACCTAGGTATGATTAAGAGATTTGGAAACAAAATTAATTCAACAAGGCTTGGCAGAATTACTTCATATAGTTACGTTGATCCATTAACCGTTAGTATATACATTAAATACAAGCCAGCTAGTTACAGCGACCTATACATGTTGCACTTAGTAACGTTAACACCGGATTTCACGAGAAGCGCTGCGTATGTACCGAGCAAAGTAATAGCTATGTACGAGGAATTAGCTGAAGTATACTCAAATAATGGATTGCTAATGCCCATGTCAACAGAGTTCTATGATTATGATGATTGGCTAAAAGGATTTATACATGCTCTCGCATTGAACGATTGGATCAATGAGAAGAGTGAAGATGAAATCGTAAACAAGTACATGCTGGGCCCGGGAGACTTATACAATATGAAGGACACCGCGAGTTGGATCACAAATGCCTTGGGAAAAATAGCAGGGATCCTCGGAGACATATCATATAACAAGAAGTTACTGGAATTATCTCAAAGAAT
>JAUQPA010000031.1 GCA_030550615.1 Thermoproteota archaeon
GGAAGAAAACTTCCTTTATATCCAACTTTAAGTGCACCCGCTGCAACTCCATATTTTAACGCTAGAGAAGGATCCTTCGATTCTACGAATTTCGCGTTGAAGAAAGCATCAAAAGCGTCTCCCGCTCCAGTTGCATCTACTGGTTTTTTAATGGGTTGAGTTTTTCCATGTATACAGGTCTTGTTCGGTAATATTGCAACAGCTCCTTTTTCACCTCTTTTTACCACAAGTATCGATAGTCCACGTTTAAATAACGCATCTGCTTTCATCATTTTCTTCAGTTCTTGAAGCTCTTTTTCATTCAGGAACAATATATCAATGTTCTCAATTAACTCGGCATCTACGAGGTTAATATATGACCCTGGGTCATACGTAACTAATGCCCCGCTTCCTTTAACCTTCTTGCTTATTTCAAGTGCAAGCTTTGGATTAATGGACGCCATGTGAACTATGTGTGATTCCCTAATTAACTCTAAAGGTACATCATTAGCATTGAGTTCTACATTTGCACCAGGGTATTTCACCATTGTTCTTTCTCCACCGCGCTGAATTAATATAACAACTATTCCAGGAGGTGAATCAACTATTTTTACTCTATTCACCAATACTCCTTTATTCCTCAATTCACTAATAGCTATTTTAGCGAATTCGTTACTTGATGCCGACGCTATTAGGTAAACTCTGTGGCCATATTGAGCAACTGCAACCGCGTAATTTGATGCAGCTCCCCCGGGTCTAATGTCGAGGTCCGTTGCTAAAACACCTTCCCCCGGTGAGGGGAAATTCTCAATGTAGACCGCTATATCTATGTTAATGTTCCCAATGGAAATATGCGTATACTTATTTTCCACTACTCTATCGCCGTGATACAGCTCTAATTACATCAGGGGATAGGAATTTCTTTCCATACTTCTTTAATTCTTCATCCCATTCATGAAGGATTCTAACAGCTTCATTTGCAACTTTAATAGCATCTTCAACACCTGCTCCTGCAACGAATTCCTCTGTCTCACGATTCGCAACCACGGCGCAGACGGCGCCCGCTCTTAGTCCATAAATATTTGCTAAAACAAATATGACTGAAGCCTCCATTTCAAAATTCAACACGTTAATTTTTCGCAGGTACTCTATTAAACCCTTTTGGAATGGAGGTAAGTAATCCATATAGCCAGGTCTCTCTTGTCCAACATAGAAACTATCGCTGCTTGCTGTTAATCCCACGTGATATTTTATTCCATGGATTTCAGCAGCCTCTATCAACGCTAGAACCACGTCATAGCTAGCTACAGCAGGGTATTCTGGTAACGCATAGTGCTTACTTGTTCCTTCAAGTCTGACTGCACCGGTGGATATCACTAATTCTCCAATTTCTATTTCTTTTCTAAGAGCACCCGTTGTTCCAACTCTGATGAAGACCTTGGAGCCCACCCTAGCGAGTTCTTCAATTGCAATAGCCGTTGAAGGTGCACCAATACCTGTACTCGTTGCCGATATGAAGACTCCTTTGTAGTAACCACTGTAAGTTACATATTCACGATGTGAAGCCACATGCCAGTACTTGTCCCAATGTTTAGCTATTAGAGGAACTCTCTCCGGGTCGCCCGGTAGTAGCACGTAAGTACTTACATCACCTGGTTTAACCATTAAATGATACTGTAAACCAGACTCTGTTTCAGGTCTACTTGCACTTTTTATTTTCTCCAAGCTACACCCCTTCTTCTAAGAAATGTATCTCGGCTTTATTTTTTTCAAGATCTAATATAGCATATGATGTTCTACCTGTTAGATAACCACATACTTCGCCGGGATTTAATATTATTTTTCCATTTATTTCCTCAATAGCAGGTTTATGCGTGTGCCCATACAATACGAAATCCACGTTTAGCGATTTAGCAAGCGAGTTCACAAACGTTAATGTATCGTTTGTTCCACCGTAGCCGTGTAGTAATAGTATCTTACGCTGATCGATCTCAATTATGCCTGGATCCGGCTTAAATACCCACCCGTAACGTGTAAACATCGCCGTTAATTGATATATATCTCCGTCATTATTACCTCTCACAGCTATTACCGGAATTTCTTTTAATTCATCTCTCAGAAGCTTCACTGAGAAAGGACTTATGATATCTCCTAGATGAATTACTGATTTAACCCCATGTTTCAACAAGCGTTCAATAACTTTTTTCAAAGCATAGATATTATCATGACTATCACTAATCACGCCTATAATCAAAATAGTATCCCATGATCTGTTTTTGAAAATAAGTAAAATCTATTCTACCTTTATTTTAATTCCTCTGCCCTCCTCCTTACCGATTTTCTTTAATTTTACTTCTAAGACACCGTTTTTGTACGATGCCTTGGCCGACGAAGGATCAACCTTTGCTGGTAATTCAACTTCTTTATAGTATTTTCTTTTCTCATTCGATGCATTTATAACGAGAGTTTTACCATCTTCTGTTACTTTAACCTCTATTTTTTCTTTGTCTACCCCGGGCATTTCTGCGACAACGGTTACTTCGTTCTCCGATTCGAAGACATCTACTAGAGGTTCACGTTCTTCAACAATAGATGGTTTTCCTCGAACTCTTCTTACGTTCCCAAATTCTCTAATGATTGGTTTACCATCTGGGCCGATCGTTATGCTGAATCCATATACAAAGGGACCCTCCATTCTTTCATATTCTCTGAATCTCTCGGGTTTATACTCGCGGAATTCCTCGAACATTCTTCTTTCGAGTTCTCTTAGGAACCTCATCATATCCTCAAATATTTTATCGATATCAAAGAAGTCATCTGATTCATCCCATATACGTCTTCTTCTTCGCCACCACTCGTCCCAATCCACGATGCATCACCGTAAATAAGTTATTAAATTAATGGCTAATATCTATTTAATATTCTACTCAATTTAATTAACTTTGGGAATGGGTGTTTTCAGCTTGGTTAAATTTTACATGGAGAGTTTGAAAATTAGAACTACTGATAAGTTCCAGTTGGTGGATATAACGAGTAAAGTAGAGGAAGCTGTGGTTAAATCTGGAGTTACAAATGGAATAGTTCTTGTATTTGCTCCACATGCAACTGCAGCTATCGTTGTTAATGAACACGAAGAAGGCCTCATGAGTGACATAATACAGAAAGTGAAGGAATTCACCGAACCTAGAAGCGGGAAATGGAAGCATGACCTAGTAGATGATAACGCGCATGCACACATTGGCTCCGCGTTATTTGGAGCTGAGAGAGTGTTTCCTGTTGTGAATAAACGTTTATTGCGGGGAACATGGCAAAATATATTTTTAATGGAAATGGATGGTCCAAGATCTATGAGAGAAGTATACGTTGTTGTAGTGGGTGAGTGATTTGAGATTTTATATTTCATCCGAGGAAGATATATTAAACGGTGTAGTAACAGATATTTACTTCGCTAGAACTGTGAGAGTTCTAAGATCAAAAGGAATTAGGAAGAAGGTTAGAATGGAGTTTCACGTAGTTAAACTCCCGAAAGGTTATGATTGGGCTGTGTTCGCGGGACTAGAGGAAGTTCTCCACCTACTTAAGGGGAAACCGGTCACCGTTTATGCAATGCCCGAAGGCACTGTTTTTCGGGCAGGCGAACCATTAATGATTATTGAAGGGTATTTAGATGACTTCGCAATATATGAAACAGCGTTACTAGGCATACTAAGACACTACAGTAGCATAGCTACGAAAGCTGCAAGAATAAAGAAGCTTGCAGGAGATAAAACTGTATTGTTTTTCGGTTTAAGAGCCTTACATCCAGCGATTGCACCAATGGCTGATAGAGCAGCGTACATTGGTGGAGTAGATGCCGTTTCAGGTGTAGCCAGCGAGAAGTATCTTGGCTTAAAGCCGCAGGGGACAATGCCGCATGCTTTAATCATTGCCTTTGGTAATCAGATTGATGCATGGAAAGCTTTTGATGAAGTAATAGAACAAGATGTCCCAAGAATCATGTTGGTTGATACTTTCTATGATGAGAGAATAGAAGCACTCATGGCCGCAGATCTTCTGAAGGAAAAACTATATGGTGTCAGATTAGACACGCCTAGCAGTAGACGCGGAAACATGAAACAAATAGTCGAAGAAGTACGGTGGACCCTGGATATTCATGGGTATAAGCATGTAAAAATAGTAGTTAGCGGAGGCATAGATGAAAAAGAAATCATGGAACTTAGAGGTATTGCTGATGCTTTTGGTGTAGGTACAAGCATCGCTAATCCACCGAGTATTGATATTAGTGCAGATATCGTTGAAATTTATGAAAATAACAAATGGAAATACGTCACCAAGAGAGGTAAATTGCCCGGAGCAAAGCAAGTATATAGAAAAAGACCAGGGCTAAATGATATCGTTACACTACTAGATAAACCAGAGGCTATACCTGAAGGATATCAACCACTATTAAGGAAGTACATGGAGAACGGTGTTCTCCTCATCGATCTACCTAAGTTAAGTGAAATAAGGAATTATGTCCTAGAACAATTGAGCGAGTTGCCAGAGCCTCTTCCAATTTAAAGGAAAGATACTTTTCATTTAGTGAAAGGTGAATATTTCCAATTGAACGATAATGCAAAATTATTGTTAGTACACGAATTAATGGGATCAAAGCATTTAACACGCACACTATGTTTTATTGCTAAGTACTATGATGTCCCCGGTATTGTTCTCCTCGGCAACACGGTATCTCCTGAAATAATAGACTGGTTGAAATATAGATGTAAAGTTGAAGTATTAGGAGTTCTAGGCAGATATGATGAAGCTTCAATAGCTAGCAAAATGCGGGCTCTCAATGGCTTAATCGAATGTAGAATTGTCAATATAGGTGGTATTACGATATATGGTTATGGATTCTCCGGGTGCTCACCTGAGCTCGACTCAGGGGTTGAAATAGATGTGTTTGCAACGAGTATACCTGGATTAAAATACTCTTGTTGTGGGGCACGATCAGATATGATCGACGCTATTGTTGAAACCCTGAATCCACGTTTAGTTGTTACAGGTGGCTGTGAAAAACCATGTTTCAATAGTAAAGTTTTCGCACCTGGAAGTATTCAAAAAGGATTCATCGGCGTAGTTGAAGGCATAGACCGTAAACTATTTACGTCTTGGATTAATGCCCATGGTGTTATCTACAATATTATTCATAGTAGCTTGAATAACGAAGGGGAAATATTTTATAAGCTTGGTTTCAAGTAATTTCTCCAAGGGCAATATGCTTAAAGCCTTGCTTGAACCAAAAAGCATAGCAGTTATTGGAGCAAGTAGAACGCCTGGTAAAATAGGATATGTTATATTGAAAAACATCATGAACTACGGGTATAAAGGAAAAATATACCCAATAAATCCAAATGCCAATGAAATACTGGGGTTAAAAGCATATCCAAGTGTACTCAGCGTACCCGAGGAGGTAGATGTAGCCGTTATAGCTATACCCGCACAGGAAGTTCCCAAGGCAATAGAGGAATGCGGCAAAAAAGGTGTAAAAGTAGCAGTTGTTATATCATCTGGTTTCTCGGAAGTAGGTAACGTTGAACTCGAAGAAAAAATAGTTAAAATTGCACGTGAACACGGCGTACGCATACTTGGACCAAACATATTCGGGTATGCATATACACACCTTAATATTAACGCGACTTTTGGTCCACTTGAAATAGAAAAAGGAAATATCGCGTTAATATCGCAAAGCGGAGCACTGGGAATAGCGTTAATGGGTTGGACCATAATGAACGAAATAGGATTATCAGCATTATTCAGCGTGGGAAACATGGCAGATATAGATGTCGCAGAACTCTCGGAATTGTTAGCTGATGATCCAAATACAAAAGTAATAGCAATATACTTAGAAGGTGTTAAATCCGGTAGAGGGCGGGAATTCGTCGAGAAAATGTCAAAGGTAACGATGAAAAAACCCGTAGTAGTGATTAAAGCAGGAAGAACAAGTAGAGGTATGAAAGCTGTTGCAAGCCACACCGGTAGTCTGGCTGGTAGCGATGCTCTATACGACGCTGCGTTTAAGCAATCCGGAATAATCAGAGCCAGCACTGTTGAAGAAATGTTCGATATAGCGAGAGCTTTCGCACAACAACCTCTCCCGCGTGGTGAAAACACGATTATAATAACAAACGGCGGGGGAGTAGGAGTATTAGCAACAGATGCAGCTGAGTTAAGTGGCGTGAAACTCATTGAACCAAGTCAGAATCTAATTAACGCATTTAAACAAACTATGCCATGGTTCGGTAGCCCTAGAAACCCGGTTGATCTAACCGGACAAGCAGTAGTAGATAATTACATCAAAGCTCTAAAAGTAGCTGTTGAATCACCCGAGATAGATAACATTGTGATATTATACTGTAGAACAGCTATATTGGACCCTAGGGACCTCGCGAAAGCCATAGTTGAATTCTACGAGGAAAACAAAGTCAACAAAGCAACCGTAATATCATTCGTGGGGGGTCAAGACACGTATGATGCAATGAAGTATCTCAACAGACATAATCTACCATCCTATCCATCACCAGAGAGAGCCGTTAATGCTTTAAGCAAAATGATATGGTACAAGAAATTTGTTGAGCATAAAACTAGGAAATAATATAACTAGGTTAATTTTGCACCAGGTTTAACTTGTTTTTCAGCTGTTATTAATACAGGCGGATCAGTATCTGTAGCTAAGATCATTCCTTGGCTCTCAAAACCCATAAGTTTCTTTGGTTTTAAATTAGCAACTACTACGACATATTTTCCAATGAAATCCTCGGGTTTATACCACTTTGCTAATCCCGCAATAATTTGACGTTCACCTAGTTCACCTAGATCTACAATTAATTTTATTAATTTCTCGCTTCCAGGGATCTTTTCAGCTGTTTTTACGTAACCTACCCTGAGATCTATTCGTTTGAAATCCTCAATGTTAATAATTTCGTTGTTCAACTCAGTCACCTTGGATTCGTTTAATGCCTGAAGCGTTATATATGTTTCCTACGAATTGTTTTTCGATTTGATCATTTCCTCAAAAATCTCGATGGGTGATTTTTCCAGTGATATCTCCTTTGCTCTTAAATCACTTTCTATTTCTTCATCGACGTTTTCCGGCAGAATTTTCTTTAGCTCCAAGAATAGTCTTTGAAGCCTGTTTTTGCCTTCAATAAGGGCTGAATTAAATGTTGTTAGCAAATCTTTCATATTATCAATTGAGATAATAATGTTGTCTCTTGTTCTAATCAACTGAGTTAAATAGATACCTGTTATAAGCTCTACAAAGAATCCTTTGGTTTTCGTTGCATGAATTATTCCACTATGTTTGAAGCCTATTCTTCTCGCCGCATTTAATATCCTAGAGGCTTTCCTGGTGGATGACGAGTAAAAATGTATTATTGGGCCATTAACTATAATCCATATTTTTTTGTAAGGTGAATATTTGAAAATAAAGTTAAGATCATTTAATTCAACTGGAATATGTGATTTAAATATAATGTTTGTTTCGTCTCTATCCCATGGAAACTCGGAATCCATTACTGTTATTCTTCCACTGCAACTACTTGTAGTAAATATTTCTTCATCTCTATTCATTAAAATAAGTAGTGGTAAAAGATCTCTGTCAAGATACCCTATTTCAAGATCCTCCCAGATCCTCCTCCATGAGCGTTGTTTTCTCGTTTTCCACGTGTAGCTCACATTTGTTTTCATCTATTTTAACACCAGTAAATTAACGTTATTAACTATTATAATTTACTGTGAGTTAAGCATTATAGTGGTGCTTCATCATGATTGGAATAGTGTTCAGTGTCAAGGACCCCGCTGGCACAGGTATAGCTAAGTACTTGGTTGATACCCTTAAACCAAAAGATTCAAGTATTTGCCGTGGATCTGCCATGTGTTTTAATGGAGACAATTATATATTAGCTGGATTCAGCGAAGACGTTGTATTCTTTGATTTTCTAGACGAGAGACTGCCCGATGAAGTCGAATTTTATCTTGTTTTATCAAGACATTCAAGTGAAGCTGGAGTTAAAAGCTACACTGTACATGCTACAGGGAATTTCTCCGATAAAGTAACGGCAGGTGGAAGACCCAGGGAACTGGGGATTGCTCATCCGCTAGTTGAATGGTTTTTATTACGTTCACTATACGATTTATCGAAAGAAGAACATAGGAGAGAAGAGTATGAAGTAAGCTATGAAGCAACACATCATGGACCCACAAATCTAAGTAAACCAATAGTATTTATTGAAATAGGTAGTGGTCCTGCGGAATGGATTGATGTAAGAAACCACGCGGTAATTGGGGAATCGGTAAAACTGCTCATTGAGAAGTATCCTTCTATGCCGGGTTGTAATATTTGTATAGGCGTCGGCGGCGGCCACTATCCGCGGAAACACACCGAACTAGCTTTAAAGGAGGATTATTGTTATGGTCATATTGCTTCAAAACACGTCCTTGATTATTTGGATGCAAGCACCATAGCGTTAATGGTGAAGAGAACGCTGGGGGATGTGAAATATGTGGTAGTAGAGAGGAAAAGCACCAGGCGCGAGCACAGGGAATTATTGGAGGAATTTGCAAATACAAATAATATGATCCTGAAATATATCTAGGCTAGTTTAACTACTTCATCTCTAAGCCATCTCTTTGTTAACTTAAACCAAATTAGCCTAACTTGAAGCTCATCCACTTGATGTACGGGTAGTTCTATGCTTCTTCTAGTTGACTGCCCAGGTTGCAGCTTCAACTCCGAATCCTGTATGGTGGAAACCAAGTTTCCTTTTCTAAGTATCGATATAATGAGCTTATCTGGGCTGGCATCTCCCTTGTTACAAATATCTAGAAAAAGCTTCAGTGCTTTGGGTTCCCTCGAATACTCTATTCCACAAACCTCGAGTACTGGTTGTTTTACTATATTTTCATACACAGTAATACTCGAAATCACAATGGGCAGTTCTCTGCTCGGATCAGAAGTATTGATTATTTCAATGTATTCAGGTGTTTCGTTCAGTAATAAAACATATTCGTCGAAACTATCCTGGTGAAGATCCGCGGAGGCTTTACGCGAACCGGCTCTGAGTTCTACCTTTGTTTTCTTGGTTGCATAGCTGACTATTCTTGCAATTGATTGGGCACTACACTTGCTTTTAACCGGGTACTTGTATGTTTTTCCGCTCTCAATTAATACGAGCCCTGTGCCATGCTCATATAGTGTCTTAGCATCTGAATCTTCATATATAGCGTCGAGTAGGATAGCTCTTACCGTAAATGAATCTCCTCCTTCGTATTTTATAAAGAGATTAATCCACTCTTTTGATACGATATCGCTTGTGTTAAGAATACTTGTTATATCGTAGACGAATTTATACATGTTCTTGTTCTCGCTTTCAACGAACATTGAGTATGTTGGTTTAAATTGACGTGTTATGTTAATATTGTCTAGTTTCAGTTTCCACTCCGAAGGTGTTCCCTTTGACTCAACGATTACTTCCAGTATTCCATAAGCTATTCTGCGATTTTTTCTATTAAACAAGTTCAGTGGTATGACGGACTTAGAATAGTGACTACTAAGTGTTTCCCTTAATGGCTTAAACACAGATAATATATCTCCATCTTTGTTTATTTGCGAAACGGTTTCGATCCCGCTCTTAAACATGATTTATCCCTAAACAGTATTCATGTGTATAGCTAATATATGCATGTGTCATTTTCACGAGTATATTATGCGGTTTATTATTGACTTAAAGAGCCAGTATATCAAAATAAACATTGGCACAAAGACCGTTATAGCTACAATAACGTCTCCTATTGTTTCCGGCGGGAAACTCGGGGGAAGCCCTTTTTCTGGGTAATCCTTTTGTTCTCTTATAACGCTTGGTGTAGGAGACGATATTGTGATATTAATAATTCTACAAATCTCTGGTTTAGCTGAGTAATATACAAATCCATCCGTGGTATTATATCTGTTCATTTGAATAGTACTTGTAACGTTGCCCAATAATACTCCTAGCTGTATGAAACATACCGTGTCTTCTTTGAAAACTAATGCTATGTTATCAGTGTTTGAGTTTACAGTAGGTTCAGGAAGCAAACCCGAGTTATTCAAAGGATAATATATCACAATTAATGTAGCTGTTTTATTTTTATTAAATTCCGTATACTCTATATCGAACACTTTTCTATGAATGTTTCTAAATATGCATGGATCGTTGAACAATGTAACGTATAAGATGTATCGTAGAGATCCGCTTGTTGATGTTTCAGCTCGTACAATAGATAAATGTACAGGTATATTCGTGATAGGTTCATAATACAGGTCGTATCGTATGTATTGAAGAGTTACGGCATCCTCATACGAGTACACATCAACTGCGTATATAACATCATAGTTAAATCTCACTATTCCAACTACTTTACCTGAAATACTTGGTTCAAGCAGCACCAACGAGTTATTTTCTATTGTTAACTCTATTGGTACACGTCCTAAGTTATTTCGTACATGAGTATTGTTTAATAGTGAATTAATCGCTAGATTAATGCAACTAGGTGTAACCCTGTAGTCTTCTATTATCACACTCGTGTTCTTCAATCTAATACTGATTTCAAATGCGTTGAAATCTACTGTCATGTCTATTTTGAAATATATTGTTATTGATACATAGTCTATTGGTGTACTGCAACTTGTATTCGCCAAATCAATGTATTCACGTATTTTCCCCCCGCCCGTAATATCTAGTGTCATTACCCCCCTGTATATTAATTCAACTGATGACTCATTCAATATAGTATTTCTTTCGCTACCAGGGTTAATGTAGTTAACGTGAGGTAAGGTGTTTGCAAGCATCATAATTAACAAGATTAATTTAGTGAATTTCATCATCGATCCTCTTTAATTTAAGTAACTCAAGCAAATAATTTTCCTTTGTTAAGATTTATTTAACTTAAGATTATTAAATTATCTATGTATAACAAAGTTATAGGTGTTTTCGATGAATAATACATCCAAGTATACTATCAAGCACACTAGCCAAGTAATATACGCGACTTTACCTGGTGGTAAGAAAGCGTATTTAAAATACACTGTTGAAAATAACGTAATGAAACTAATTCAAACCTATACGCCTGAAGAATACAGAGGCAAGGGCATAGCTTCGCAGCTAGTGGACTATGCAATAAATCTAGCTCAAGCAAATAACTGGCTCATCGAACCCATTTGCAGCTACACAGTGTATTACTTCATGAAGAATAGAGAAAGGAGAATAGTGCTAGCAGAGAAATACCGAAACCTAAGCGAGGAAGACTGGCAGAAGTTACTGGAGGAAGCACTTAGAAAAGAACGCAAAGGTGAATAAATCTGAGAATTCGGGTTAGATATTACCTTTGGTTAGCTAATAAAACGAAAATTAAAGAAGAAGACGTAGAGCTACCGGATGATTCAACTCTAGATGTACTATTAAAGAAAATAAGTGAAAACAAACCTGAAGACGCTAGAAGAATTATTCAAGAGATCGCAGATGGCAAATCCGAGTTCATAATACTACTGAACTCCAAAACCCCAACCAATGGATTGAAGACTCAACTTAAAGACGGTGATGAAGTGTCTTTAATGCCACCAGTCTCGGGAGGAAGTTCAGCTCTGATGTAGGTTTATATTGGTTATTTCACTACTTCATCTCTTTTCTCCTATATTCCGCTCGGGTACCCATCGGGCTTGGAGGCGTTCGGAATGACCCCAGGCACCCCTCTAGAAGAAAGTCAAGTAAGCTAGATTCTATGCATCTTTGACAAGTTGCGCGGAAATATCTCTTTCACCGTGACAAACCCCTTGATGTCAGCCCTGATCAATCCCATGAAAGCCGCTAGACATCAATTCCTCTGAGATAATTATTTTATCACCAACTCCATTATAGCCCGGCGAGAATCCCAAGAGACCATGTTGTTGACCATGATCAGAGCTATCTCCCCTAGATCGATTTCTCTCATGATGATCAAACCTGATCCAACACTCCCAGCATGGTACTGTTTCTCGAATACGCGTTTTATTGTGAGTTCCCCACATATTTTCTCGCTACTGGCGATCTCGATAGACTCGTTAACGAGGGCCTCTGCTATCAAGATATATGCCCGAATAATTCTTTCTCACTCTCATTTACCATCTCCATTATCTTTTCTACGTAGCTTTTGAAAACATCGAGTGCATTAAGTAATCTCTGCTCCTTATTCTCACTGGCTTTACAATCAGCTACGGCGTCGGGTAATGTCGTGGACGGACCGTATTTCACTATCTCCGAAGCAACTATACCCTCTGAGACTGGAATACCTCTGAACACTGTTGACAAATAAGATCATCGGTCTTCGCCTGGCAACACGTTCTGAATTGGATCTAAGAGGTGTTTCAAGGCCTCGTCTTCGTCTGATCCATCGGTCTTTATGATGATCAGGTCACCGTAATCGATGCCCGGTGATAACACCTTTAAAACATTTTTCGCATTAACGCAACTGGATTCTTTGCAGATCATTATACTCGATGTGAGCTTCATAGCCAATTGCACGAACCTAACCGCTGGCCTAGCATGTAGGCCCGATCTATTGATCAGCCTGACCTCAATTGTTCTCACTTGTAAAACACCTTACAACATATATGGGTATAGAGAGTTTGATCTCACTCACGTATTTTAGCTAGGATATTAATATAGATGAAGTGGGGTTTAAATTGGGTGTCCTCGTACTTAGACATTGTAAAATTATTACGCCCAATATGGTGATAAAAGATGGATATGTTGTAATCGAGGACGGCATTATAAAGGGCGTGGGAAAAGAGCCGTTCAAGGGGCCTACTAGCGAATCAATAGATCTCGAGGGCCAGTTACTACTACCCGGTTTCATCGATACACATACACATGGTATAAGCGGTTTAGACATCACGATGAACCCCGATCCGAGCGCTCTCCTCGAAATGTCCTCACATTATGCAAGACATGGTGTCACAGGCTTTCTTGCGACAACCGTATCGGCACCACACGATGTCTTATTAAAGGCCTGTAAAGCCTTTAAAGAAGCCAAGGATTCTTGGAGACCAAGCCATGGTGCTAGGCTTCTGGGATTACACCTAGAAGGGCCCTATATAAGCCCAGAGATGCCGGGGGCAATGAACCCCCTATTTATACGAAAACCATCTATCAGGGAATTAGAGGAATACATCGAGGCATCTGGTAGAAACATTAGGCAAATAACCATTGCACCGGAGATCGAGGGTATAGACGAGCTAATAACATATGCCAGGTTGAACAACATAGTTGTTAGTGCTGGCCATACAAACGCCTCTTATGAAATAGGCTTAGACAAGATAGCAATGGGGATTTCGAAAGCAACACACATATTCAATGCGATGAGAGGTATACATCACAGGGAACCAGGGGTAGCTCTCTCCCTATTACAGGCGCGGAGGGTTTTCGTAGAGCTTATAGCGGATTTCATACATCTACACCCAGGGGTCGTTAAAATGATCATAGACTATGCCTCACCGGACAGAGTTGTTCTAGTGACCGATTCGATAGCCGCTACTGATATGCCGGATGGCGTCTACGAACTGGGTGGCTTAAAGATCCGTGTAGAAAGAGGTGTGTGTAAACTAGTGGGCATAGATAAACTAGCCGGAAGCACTCTCACCATGGATAAAGCTATTAGAAATATCGCAGAACTGGGATATAGCCTAGTAGACGTCGTTAAAATGGCTAGTTTAACACCAGCCAAGAGCATTGAGCTAGACATGAAGATAGGGGATATAAGACCAGGTTATAGGGCTGATCTCGTCGTGTTGGATAAAGAGTTCAATGTCTTGAAAACCCTTGTCGACGG
>JAUQPA010000001.1:0-15930 GCA_030550615.1 Thermoproteota archaeon
TTGTATCTCTATCTTGCTTCTAATTGCTATATCTAGCGCCTTGGTATCTATTAATGCGTATTCACCTGGAAGAATTCTTTGTTCAAGTATTGATTTCAACTCGCTTGCTGTGATAATTGAAAATGGGGTAGCATCTGGGTATTTATTAGGATCTTTGCTGTAAACCTTTCCAATAGCTGAATAGTAAAAAACTCTTCTAGTGCCAATAGCTTCAGCCATTTGAAGTAGTACAGAAGCTGTTGATTGTCCAGGAATAAGTCCCCCCATTACCACTAGTTTACTATGCTTCAACGCAACTAACGCTTCTTCTATTGACGAAGGTGTAGAGGGATATGCGTAGTTGCTAAGCGCTGAAATCAACATTAATCCATTGATTCGAGAGGCCCATATACCTATCAAATCAAGCCAGTAGTTTGATTCTATACCTATTTTCTCGGCGATCTCTATGTATCTACGTGCACTTTGACCTCCTCCAGTAACTACTAGTAGCTTATATTTTTCTAGTAGTTCTGCGAAAACATCAATATAGTTTTTTACAAGCGATGGGTCGTCGAACGCTTTTCCAGTTATCTTTAACGTAATGGTGTTTAGATCACCATGCATTCATATGTCACCATTAATTAAAGTATTAACTGTGAGTTACGCGTGCGAGTTTGTGATTACTTGTATTTATATATTCCTCATTGATTTAAATATATGAAATTGCAGCATAAGCGACTAATTTCAATTTATGGTGTAACTATTTGTGTGGAATAATCGGTATCTGCGTTATTAATCCGAGAGAATTAAAATTAGGGGAGGCTATTTACAAAGGTCTTCTGAGATTAGAATACCGTGGATACGATTCAGCAGGATTAGGAATAATAAATCATGAAGGATTAATTATTGTTAAAGGTAAAGGTAAACTACATGAACTGGAGGCAAAATATGGTTTCACAAAGCTTCATGGAATAACAGGTGTAGGTCACACTAGGTGGGCTACGCATGGTCCACCAACTGATTTAAATGCTCATCCTCACACAGACTGTAGAAGTATTTTTGCAGTTGTTCATAACGGTATAATAGAAAACTACTATGAGTTGAAAAAACAGCTATTGGTTAAAGGACACGTGTTTAAATCCGACACTGATACGGAGGTGTTTGTTCACCTTGTCGAGGACTTTTACAGGGAAACAGGGGATGTGTATGTTGCATTTAAGAAAGCAGTTAAGTTAATTCATGGAACTTTCGCAATACTGATGATTACATCAATTGATCCACATAAAATCTACTTCGCTAAGAAGGATAGTCCATTGATAGTTGGTCTTGGGAATGGATGCAATATCGTGGCAAGCGATATTCCGGCTTTACTAGATTACACCAGGAAGATCATCGTTGTTAGGGATTACTGGGTTGGATACGTAACGCCAACTGAGGTTTACATCGAGGATTTACTCAGTGAAGTCAGAGTTGAACCAGAGACCTATGTTAGAATAGTTGAGTGGAGCATCGAAGACGCGTCTCGTGAGGGGTATCCTCATTTCATGTTGAAGGAAATACTTGAGCAACCGCGGGCATTATCCCAGACTTTAAGCGGCTTGAGAAGCGATAGTACTATCAAAGAATTAATGAGAGCAATTCTCGAAGCTGATAATTTATTCATAACAGCGGCCGGTACAAGCTACCATGCATCCGAGTTCTTCGCATATACGGTAATGAAGCTAGCTCGCAGAAGCATCGTACCATTTATTGCCAGCGAATATGAGCTATACGAAAACATAGCTGGAGAAAACGATGTACTAATAGCTGTTAGCCAAAGTGGTGAAACTATAGATGTCCTCAAGGCTGTTAGAGCGTTTAGGAGGAAAGGAGCAAGGATAATAGCTGTTTCGAATGTTATAGATTCAGCTATACCTAGGGAGAGCGATCTCTCTGTTTATACCAGGGCAGGTCCGGAAATAGGTGTAGCTGCAACTAAGACTTTTCTCACACAAACACTGGTGTTATCTTGGATAGCGTGTGAATTAGCGTTGGCATCGGGTTCGATTGATCTAAGCGAATATCGTGAAATAATATCTGATCTGGAGAAGTCGCATGTATTAGCGGACGAGGCTATAAAAGGATCGAGTAGGAAAATTCTGGGTTTAGTTGATAGATTACTACCTGCTAGAAGCATGTATTATCTAAGTAGAGATATAGGGTTACCAATTGCCCGTGAAGGAGCACTTAAGGTAAAGGAAATAGCGTATGTTCACGCCGAGGCATATCCAGCAGGTGAGTCGAAGCATGGACCAATAGCTTTGGTTGAACAAGGGTTTCCAGTCGTATTCATTGTGCCCCCAGATAGTGGTATTGAACAAAAAATCCTGGGAAACATCGAAGAGATGAAAGCCCGCGGGGCATTTACAATTGGAGTTGTTCATGAGGGATCATCGTTAAATAATGTAGTTGAATTCCCGTTAGAAGTCCCGAGAGCACACTGGATCACAACGCCAATAACGCATACTCCACCGCTTCAGCTACTAGCTTACCATCTCGCGGTTAAAAAAGGTCATGATCCCGATAAACCGAGGAATCTTGCTAAAACAGTTACCGTGGAGTAGTTAGTGCTTTAATTCCTTCTTTACTACTACTCCGTGTTTCACCAAGTATTCTTCGTATTCCTCTTTGAATTCATATAGGTTCTCCGGGGAAACAACTCCATGTTTTAATTTCTTTTCCAGCAGGATCCTAGTTGTGTATGCATGTATTAAAGCAGTGAATACGGGAGTAGCAGGGTCTTCGGGGGTTCCTCTGAGAAACGCTAGCTCCCTGTAAACTCTAGAGGATTGATCAAAAGCTTCTATGCGTAATATCGCTAAATCATTTGTTTTCAAATTAAGTTTTTCCTCGAGGAGTCTAGCGGTGAATTCTATGGGTTTCACCTTTACTCCATTTATATTTATTTCCAATGAATCCAAGAAGCCTAGTTCATATAGAATTTTAATTGCATTGATGTGGCCTGGCCACCTTATAGTGTATTCCCGCATGTTCTTAGCTTTAATATTTCTAAGCATTGTTCTAAGTCCATCGCTGATGAAACCTTCAAATAACCCTAGACCAGGTATTTCTATTGTTTTTACCAATTCAAGTGGCTTAGCTACTTTGATCTCGTGGTTTTCTACGTACCTAGCTGGTCTAGTATATTCTTCCAGTAGATCTCTCGGATTCCAGGTTACAGTGTAGCCTATAGGAGGAACTGGTTTATCCGGTATTCCACCTACAGCTATTTCTATGTATTCGTCTAGGTTGTATTTATGATATGCATAACTAGCTACAATGTTGCTATACCCAGGTGCGAAACCAGCATCGGTAATCAAGGTGCTTCTACAATCCTCAACGATCTTCTCTAGTACATAAGGGTCCTGCGGGAAAAACGATACATCCACGATGTTCACACAATGTCCAGAGAGTTCTAGTATCGTGCGGAAAGCTACTGGTGATGGTAATGCTGTTACAGCTACATCTGCTTTCTCACTTAACCTAGGTAATATCCCCGGCTCGTAAACGTATAATTCGGCTTCTTCATGATTTTTCAGAGCTTCCAATTTCCTTTTATCAACATCTACGATCATAAAGCGAGCTCCTGGTAGAAGTTCACGTAGATACCTATATGTTCTAATACCAACTCGACCCAACCCCACCAAGAGAATCGACGGCATCTAATTCACCTAGAAGCATTATTTACTATCCTTAGGTTTACTCTATACGTAAAATAATTCAAAATATTATATAGTATTTGCTGCTTGTTGAAGGCATTAATATATCGGTTTACTTGGGAACACTGACCCGTTATTTCTACGATAGATAGCTTTCAGGGAGCTGCAGAGACTATTGGTTAGGTCGGGTTATTTTACGTATTTCGTAGTTAAAGCACTGCTTCTTGAGTAAAATCAATAGTAGATGGTTATTTTTCTTTGAGAAAATCTGCATATGTTAATTTGTAAATCTCCATGGACTCTATTTTCCTTCTATCTATAACGTGTTTTTCAGATACTTTATCACGTGGTAGACTGTATTTGCGAGCGTAGTCGTCGAGGGATAAGCCGTATTCTCTTTGTATTTTGTCTTTGTAGACGTCATCGAATATGTTGAATGTGCAGAACGGTATTAATCTACCATCTGGAACCACGTAATGTATATTGCATCTCTGTACTCTCTGAATATCATAGTTGTAGAGGTCCATGAAGTGCATTTGACCTATGAATAATAGTTTATAATGCAACTCCCCTAGTGCTTCATAACTTCTCTTCAGGATTACGTTGACTATT
The DNA here is from genome assembly GCA_030550615.1 of Thermoproteota archaeon. Taxonomy (GTDB): domain Archaea; phylum Thermoproteota; class Thermoprotei_A; order Sulfolobales; family Desulfurococcaceae; genus UBA285. Next base: position 4,290 of record JAUQPA010000001.1, read on the forward strand.
ATCTTATATATGTCGAATTCTCTCGGAGCTTTCCCTTGATCTATGAATTTCCTAATAGTGTACAATAATTTCATACCAGTCATTATCCTGCTGGATCCGCTGACGAGATCCGACCATTTCTCGCGCAGGTATTCTAGTAAACCATCTACATCTATGAACTTCGTTACTGGTATGAGTTTTAAGTTATCCTTGTTTTTTTCAACGTAAACATATGTTCCAACACCACATATCGGGTGATTGGACATTTCGAATTTAAACTCTCCGCTAAATCCCTCGATGAAACGTGAGAACACAGCACTAGCGTTAACGGGGTACCATGCATCTCTTGATATTTCGCCATTTGTTTGTTCTTCGATGAGTTTGACTACGTCGGGTATTGTTATTCTGTATTTTTCTCTCTCGTGCTTTTTCATGAAACCAGTTAAGCTAACTGGCTGGAAGTTGACTGATCTAACGATATCTATGTTCTTCGCGGCAAAACGAATAATTGCTCCTAGCTCATGTGTGTTTACTCCTTTAATAACAGTTGGAACTAGAACCACGCTGGTTATTCCAGACTTCCTGAATACTTCAAATATAATTGGTATTTCCCAGTGGTTCTTCGGGTTTGTTCTAGGGGTTACTCCATCGAAGCTTAGGTATACTGTGTTTAATCCAGTTGCCCTAAGACTTCTAGCGTACTCAGTTGCTTTAACAGGGTCTTGTAGATATAATCTCGCGAATTTAAGTCCATTTGTGTTTAATTGAATGTGTTTAACTCCCTCCTCTTTGAGCACTCTTATGATTTCCAATAAGTCCTCTCGTAGTAATGGTTCTCCACCAGTTATCTGAACAGCTACGGAAACTCCTTGTTTCTTAACGCTTCTGATCATCGTTCTTATTTGATCTAATGTAGGTTCATACACGTAGCCAGCTGCTTCCGAGTAGAAGAAGCAGTACCAGCAGCTTAAATCACATCTATTTGTCGCTACTAGATTTATAAGGGCGGTATGTTGTTTATGCATTGCGCATAAGCCGCAATTAAATGGACAAGTGGTTTTGATTTGTGTATATACATGTCTTGTCCCACGCCCCTCCTCCTGAAACCTAGTTACTCTCTTGTAGAATTCAACGTCTCCGTAGTATAATTCTTCTATTTCCCCGTGTTCTGGGCACGTTTTACGAATATAGACTTTGCTTTCCCTCTCTACGATTACTGCTGGAAGTGTTCTGTAGCAGTACGGGCACACGCTCATTGTTAGTGAAAGTACTTCTTCTCCTTGCTTAAGCCTAGGTAAGATATAAGCTATTTCACCTGGTTTCTTACTGCTCATGGAGTACACCACTATAAATTTGTTATAAGTCTCTAAGGGTATAAAAATCCCTAGTGCTCAAGGTGGTTGGCTTTAGGGAAGGTAATTATTGTTGCTGGAACACCTGGTACGGGTAAAACAACTGTTGCGAGAGCTATTTCAGAGAAGTGTGGATTGAGAATAATTAACTTAAGTGAATTAGCTATGGAGAAAGGTTATATAACAGCATATGATGAATCTAGAAGCACCTATATTATTGATGAAGACAGGCTTGTAAATGATATTCTAAATCTCGCAAAGAGCAGCGAAGAACATGTCTTAGTTCAAACTCATTACCCGGAGATTATACCTAGGGATATTGTTGATCGAGTGTTTATTTTAAGAACGCACCCACTTATCCTGGAGAAAAGACTTCTGGAGCGCGGGTGGAGTAGGCGAAAAATAAATGAAAACGTCATGGCTGAGATACTGGGGGTGGTGGCGAGCAATGCTGTTAACGCGTTCGGTAGTGAATTAATATATGAAATAGATACATCAAGCACTAAACCCGAGGATGTTGCTGAGCTCATATGCTTGGCGGTCAATGGATTAGTTAAGTTAGAGCCAGGCGTCAAGATTGATTGGTTAACAATGCTTTCACCAGAGGAGGTGTTTAAATTTGAAGACTACTTGGGGAGCGAGGAGTAGTCCGGGAGGAATAATTCTAGCATCATGGGGGCAAATAGAGAGGATTGTTTCCCGATCCGACGTAGTTTTATTCGTTCTCGACGCGAGGGATCCCTTGAACACCTTTAGTCCGAAACTCATTAAATTAGTTAATAGACACGGGAGGAGAATTCTGCTTGTTCTAAATAAATGCGATTTAATTCCTAGGAGAATAGCGGAGGAGTGGAAAAGCTACTTTGAGAATAAAGGTTACCCAACTGTTTACGTCGCAGCAACGAGACGCATGGGTACAATTAAGTTGAGAACAGCAATTAAACACGTTGCTCCTTCACTGCCCGCTGTGGCATCCGTGGTCGGGTACCCGAAAGTCGGAAAATCCTCAATAATAAATGCTTTAAAGGGAAAGCATTCAGCTAGTACAAGTCCGTATCCAGGCAACCCGGGTTACACGAAGACATTTCAGTTTTATAGAGTAGATGAAAATTTACTAATGATCGATACACCTGGAATTCTACCAGCCGAGGGAGATCCATTGGAAAAAGTGCTGAGAGGCTACCCCCCGGAAAAATTAGATGACCCCGTAAACCCTGCCATAATGCTTATCCAAAGAATATTGAAGTATAATCCAAGAGCGTTTCTCGACGCATACGGCATTGAATCCAAGGAACCCCTGCGAATACTCGAGGAAGTAGCGATCCACCGGGGATGGTTTTATAAGAAAACGAAAGAGCCATTAATCGAAGAAGCGGCAAGAGCTATTATAAGAGACTACCATGATGGTAAGCTTACATATTATATTAAACCATCACAGGTAAATTTTGAGTTAGGGGCGAGTAATGATAAAAGTAAGAATTCTAGAGTCCAATAAAACTATTGAAATAAATGAAAAAGAAGTAAAAGTTAGCGAGCTACTACGCAGACTTGGCTTATCTTCATCGGAGATCATTGTAATAAAAAACAACAATATTGTCACGGAGGAGGATGTTCTCGTAGATAACGATGAAGTCACTGTTTTCACAGTTAAATCCGGTGGTTAGAATTCCACAGGTGGACACTATTGATTTGCTTTAAGCTCCTACCTCAAAACATTGAAAAATGTATTGATGTAGATAGAGCATCTATAAGTTACATACTAAGTTCCATCAAAGACCTCCTCGATGAAGACCTCGGAATCATGGTTGTAGTTAACGGTAAACTCGTTCAAAATAATGATCAAACCGTATCAAGCGAAGATGAAATAGTAATAGTACAGGAGTCGATGGGCGGTTAGCTGGTTCTAGGCGGCCAGACCCTATCGAAGAATATGTTCTTGGATTTCGCCGAGAGAGGAATACCGTAAACGATATCCGCATCAATGATCTTCAGCTCCTGTGCAGCAACTCCCACGGAGTACATTATTCTATTATCAACGTTCATCATCGAAGCAGTCTTCACGGCTGATCCAAGGGCGATTCCGAGGTTCACAATGGAATTAACTAAGTTTGGATCGTATCTGTAAACATCTGGTTTCTTTAAGCCGATGTCAATTATTTTACAACCTATTAGAACTACTGCGTCGCTTTTTCTAATAGTATCTGCATCGCGTTTAAAGAAATCCCCGTATAGGGAAGCTAAGTCCTCCATTTTCCGCGCTAATTTCTCTATTTCTTCTCTTTCAGCTATAATGACCATTGATAAGTTATCCATTCCACGCGCCTTAGGTGCTGTTTTAGCTGAGACAATCATTAATTCCGCAACTCTAAGAACACCGTTTTTCAAAGCTTCTTTTTCATCTATCATGAATCTCACCCCGTGTGAAGGCTGAATCCACTAGGTAGTTATATAGCTGGTTTCAATATAAATCTTGCGTCTACAACTAATGATCCATTCGGGTAAGCGATCACGGGGTTTAAATCAGCTGATTCTATCTCCGGATGGTCCTCCAGTAGTTTTCCGAATTTCACAATTATATCCGCAATGCTTTCCTCGTTTACAGCGGGCATTCCTCTAAAGCCCCTGAGAAGAACCGACCCCTTCAGTTCATTCAACATCTCCATGGCATCATGTTTGGTGAAAGGCCAAACTCTAAAAGTCACGTCCCTAAGCACCTCCGTGAATACTCCGCCAAGCCCGAACATCACTACAACATCGAATGTTGGGTCTCTTAAACCACCTATTATAACCTCTAGTCCTTTAGGAACCATTTTCTGTACAAGTACTCCTTCTATTCTCGCTCCTGGTGCTTTTCTTTGAACATTTTCACTTATTTCCTGAAATGCTTTGACAGCTTCTTCTGGACTACTAACACCGAGAACTACTCCACCAACATCTGTTTTGTGACTAATATCAAGCGATACTACCTTGAGAACCACGGGGAACCCTATTTTCTTAGATAATTCTCCTGCTTCTATAGGTGTTTTTGCTAAGCCATATGGTGGGAAAGGAATATTGTATTTAGCTAGTAGCTCGAATGCTTCGTGCTCCAGGAGCTTACGCCTGTTACTTTTACTAATTTCATTGAGAACGCTGGGGTTATTCTTAATCATATAGCCCTTTTTTAACTATAATACAATTCTAGGTTTATAAATAATCTTGGAGGCGGTTATTCTTGGTTAAGAAAGAAGTTATAGGCGTTATACACCTACCTAGATTACCAAGAGTAAACACCAGGGTTGAAACACCGATAGAACACATAATTGAGAAATCTATTTTAGAGTCAAAGCAGCTAGATGAACTAGGCTACACAGGTGTTATTTTAGAGAACTTCGGGGATGCGCCTTTTAATAAAAGAGTGCTGGATCCTCTTGCAATCGCATACATGTCTATTATCACCCGAGAGGTAGTTAAGAACACGAGTTTAAAAGTAGGAGTTAATCTACTACGAAACTCTGGTAGAGAAGCTTATAGCATTGCTATTGCGGCGGGAGCAAAGTTCATTAGAGTAAATGCCCTCGTTGAGACAATAGTATCTGACTCAGGAATAATAGAACCAGAGGCCCCGAGACTAAGCGTTGTTAGGATGAATTATCCCGGTGTTGAAGTATATGCTGATATATTAGTAAAGCATGCTGCCAGCTTCAGGTCATCTCTAGGTATCACCGAGGCACTAAGCCCTGTTCTATCAAAAGGATCAATCGAGGATTATCTCCGCGAGCTAATAGATGAATACGTAGAGAGAGGAAAGGCAAACGCATTAATCGTTACTGGATTAAAAACAGGAGAACCTCCTCCAATACGTCTAATTGAAATCATTAAAAAATACTCTCCAATACCCGTGATAGTTGGAAGCGGAGTAACAATAGATAACTTGGAAAATATACTAAAATACTCAGATGGAATAATAGTTGGATCATATATTAGAAAAAATGGTAAAGCCGGAAACCCCCTAGATCCAATAAGAGCTAAACAACTAATACTTAAAATAAGAGAATACTTATAGAATAAATACTTAGACTTAATCTTCACAAGCAAATTAGCTTATAACACTGAGCTTTAAAACCAACGATCATGGCATTAATTACTATTGCTTTATACTCCTCCCCTTTAATCCAGTGATCATATCTAAAAACACCGCAGATCCCATAGTAATACTTACATAATTACGCGCCATGATCGATGCCCGTTATTACATAGATGCTTCTGAGTTTACTAAATAAGATCGCTTGACATTAGTATTACTTATATGAACAAATTTGTTTTTAATTTATCATGTTATATATTTAAATCTGCTTTTAATTCTTAAATAATTATTTATATAATGTAATAAATTACATTACAGGTTTAAATTGTTTAAGTAGTATTACTGATTAGCCCCGATCATGGCTACTTAAAATCGTTTAGTATAGATAGTGTCTAGACCTGTGTGCTTAAATCACCTATTACTGGTATTATCCATATATAGTATGTTTCAACATTATATGTATTGTAACATTGTGGTTTGTGAAAATATTTATTTATGATTAATTTATGTAATACAGTTTTAGATTGATCCAGTGGTTTTATCCCGGCATGACATATATTATTCGCAATCCCGGGGTCACGAACTTCTGTTTACCTGTAATACCTTATTGGATCTTGTTTATTGTTTGTTTTTATTTATAACTATTATATTTTATAAATATATGTGTGTTTGTATAATTAAGGAATTGCTCCGCGCCCCACCCGCGATAGATCTCACGGGACATCATTAGATCAGGGGTTCACTGTGGGGTTCAGAGTTAACTATACCCCTGCATAGTTAATTCGCGATTAACTTAACCTCCTGCTCATGTATAGGAGTGTTTGTGATCGTCGGTGTTTCAAACACTCATTACAGAGTTATTAGTTATTAGCGAACTTAGTTTCCCGATCAACCCGCCCCTCTCACTATGTTATAGATTACGGCTAGTTTATATATCCTTGACTAAATAATTACACTTAGTGAGCTTAGATGTCGGGAAACCGCAAGTGGATGATCGCAACGGGGGCAATGCTCTGGTTCATCATGGCGGTTTCATTATTCAACGCCATGATTGCTTATGAGACATGTAGGTTCGCTTTTATTGGGAACGACATTGTATACGCTACTCTACCTGCGTGGTTTATATTAACTTATATTGCAGTAACGCGTGTCATTAAAGCCTCCCCTAGAACTAAGTTAGCGCTGAGCTTGTCTTTAATGACAATATTCTCTGCATTAACGTGGCTTAAAGCAATAGAACTAGGTATTGTAAGCTACGGGAGCCTGGCGAAGACTTCATGGTTCACAATTGTTTTCTCAACGTTGTTCACCGCTGCATTCATGATCATAGCTCCCTGGATACATAGGTTAAGAAGAAGGACACCAGACGACTACATTGCCGAAGCAACAAGAAAGTAAATAGATCTCATGTTTGTTCAATTACACTAGAGGACAATGGAGCCCGCGAGTGAAATCACCACTGGCCCGATCAGATCAACAAATGTTGTCATTACTGGGAACACTACGTTGTCTGGATCCCATCCATGCTTGAAAGTCAGAGTAGTAAGCAGATAAGTAATCAACATGGATAATACGTAGACAGAGAAACACGATGCTGTTACCACTCCAATAATCCTCGCTAATTTTACGTAATCAACTACGAGGGGCGTAGAGGATAAGGTTAAAGCCAATATTATAGAGAAATATGTTGCTATGAAGCCAAGAGTTGATTCCTCATAGTACGATTTTACGGGAACTTCAGCCTCAATGTGGAGATCTATGTTTAATGCACTTCCAAGGTAACCCATAGCTGCACCTATTACCGCGTTAAACGCTGGTAGAACTCCAAGGATTTCCGGGCTTCTACTAATCAACTGGGTAGATAAAGCTAGAGCAAAACCCCCGAAGCTACTGCCAGTTGATGCTATTATGGACGAAACCGTGTTTTCCACGAGGTTCCTTGATTCTTTTTCGCGTATGATGAAAGCGGCGAATACTATTGCAAGCGCAATTATAACTACTGTCACGAGGAGTTTCACTAGGTGTGAGAGCTCCTGGTGTAGGTAAGCCATAATGAGCAAAATTGCTGGCGTAGTGAAATCACCTATACCTGTTACAATTGTTGCAACAAATGAGGAAGGGTCGTGTCCATGTTTAAACATTACTATAGTAGATGTAGTTATGATAGGTGTAAGCATGATGTAGACGATAAAGGTTGAAAACAAAGATATGAACAGAAGAGAAATAAGATCAGGAGCTTCAAGACCCGTTAAAATAGATAAAGCCAAGCCAATGAAACTTAGATTAATAGTGGCCACGGTTGAAACCACGTATCCTAGAAGAGCATTAACCATGTTAAACCTTGAGCGTAGGCTTGGAGAGGTTAAACCAAGGTGAAGCGCCTTAGTTAACCTGTAGCCAATCGCACCATACACGTCTCCTCGTAGATCCATGAGACCAGGTATAAGTACGAGTAGAACTGGATAAGCCACTAGTAAGTCAACATTAAACCTCAATACAAGACCAGCCAGCACCTCCGCTACTGCTAGCGTAATAAGAGGCGTTAACCACTTCTTTATCTTCAACTTTATTCTCGTTGCAATTGTCTCCACCCGATATCAGTTCATGTTTACTTAACTAAGCTAAAAGTTTATATATAAAAGCCCGAGAAAACTATAATTCACTGAGGAGTCTGTGGTGTCGCAGTTAACGCCGGATATCCACAGGAGATTTCATTTAAAACCCACTATTATAAAGTATAAACCTGATTCAGTGAGAAACATACTTGATCACATCTGGAAGCTAACGAATATTTCAATAGATTTAGCTTTCTACGCGTATTTCTCGAGAGACGAGGAACTCGCTCTCAAAATACTTGATTTAGATAAACGTGTAGCTGAGCACATTGGGCAATTCATAATGCACAATGCAATGGCTTACGGTAGATCCAAGGAAGGTGGTTACGCGGGACTACTTTCATTTTACTATGGATCAGCAATGGATACAATATCGGATTCCGTTAAAGACATCGTTTACACTCTCTTACTAGGTTACACTCCGCGGTTGAACTATAATCAGGTTTTAACATATGCTGAAGGCGAAGTTGTAGCGAAGTTAAAAGCTGATAGAGAATTCGAGGTAATAGAGTTAACGGACAAATACCCCGTAGATGTTTTATTGATTGTAGAAAAAGAAAAATACAAGTTCAGCCCGGATCCACGGGACCGCGTTAAAAAGAATTCGTTGATCTACGTCCGTGGATTCAAAGAAGTTGTCCTTAGACTGCTCAGTGATTACGGCGTAGAATATAAACTCGAAGATGTTGAAGCACCTGGATTAGAACGCGTTTTAAGAAACCTCATCGACATAAAGGACTGCACTGTTCTAATGCTGGATCTAGCGCATTACGTTCTAATGGAGTTTAGTCGTGAATTAATGGAGGAAGTTGAAGACCTTGAAATACAAATAGATTGGATGCACATGGAAACAATAAAAACACTGAGTAGTTTAACGAACAAAATAGACCCAGATACATTCATAGGTATAGTAACAGTGCTGAAGGAGCTCGAGGACATAGCAGACGCCAGTAATACGATAAGTCGCATACCTAGTCTCGAGGAGGAGTTCCCAGAAGAATATAAAATACTGTTCAGCAGAGTATTTGAAAGTATTGATGAAAAAGTAAAAACAATAACTGCAGGTAAACCAATAAACCTGCATAATTTAGATCACTACTTGAGGAAATACGGTGGCCAAGTACTAGCTGTCAAAACAAAAGATTCGTGGATAGCTTATCCTTTCGCCAGGGAGATATCATTAAACCCCGGAGATAAACTCATCATAGTATACCAGGAGGAATTCGCGGAAGAAGTAGAAAGACTTCTAGCTTCCAAGACCTAAGTAATGGGAAAAAAGTGGGATAATTATTCCAGATTCCCAGGTGAAACACCAAGTATCAATTACTTCAGTAATAATACTAAGACAACAGTAATAAAACAGTTAATTAAAAATATATTAAGGTTCCCTGAAATAAGGTGTTCTATGGAACAAGCGTGGTGTCTATTCGTGGCCATGAATAAGGTCTATGTGTTGGATGCAAATACCTTAATTACTATTCTAAGGAATACGTTAGAGGTTATGAAAGCTAATGAAAAATATCTAACCAAGCTTGACGCTGATATAGGTGATGCAGACCACGGAATAAACATGGTAAGAGGTTTTCAGAAAGTTATGGAGCTCGTTAACAAAGAAAATCCAGCTAAGCTGGATGTCGGGAGAATACTGCAGTTAACCGGTATGGGTTTATTACAGGTGGTCGGCGGAGCGGCTGGCCCCCTTTACGGCATGTTATTCCTAGAAGCGTCAAAGAAAGTTCAAGGTAAAAAGGAAATCAGTACAAGGGATTTCGTAGATATACTCGAAGCAGGATTAAAAGCTGTAAAAATGGTTGGTGGAGGCACTGTTGTTGGAGATAAAACAATGGTGGATGTACTTGAGCCGGTTGTGAAAAAAGCTAAGGAAATTATTTCCACGAAAGACAACGTTGACTTCATAGAACTACTCGAGGAAATTGTTCCATTCGCGAGGGAATGCGTTCTAAACACAATACCACTACAAGCTAGGAAAGGTAGAGCAAGCTATCTGGGTGAACGAAGCAAAAACCACCAGGATCCCGGTGCAACATCAACATACCTTATTATAAGAACATTCTACGATACACTAAAAGGAGGTATTGGAGTTAAAATAAGCGAATACGATCAAGGCACAGGTAGATTGTTGAAGGAAGAACCATTGTAGACACAATAGCCTTAATGATCTCTCTCTAAATTCTCAATTTTTATTCCCGCGTACGTTGTTGAGAACCCAGGATATTTGGTGCATTCTATGGTTGGCATAGTAATTGTATCCCACAGTAGAAAAGTTAGTGAAGGAGTAAAAGAAATAATAGAAGGTATGGTGGGAGCTGGAAAAATCAAAATAGCATGCGTAGGGGGTGAAACAACACTTGGGGTAAGTGCACAGGAAGTTGCGAACGCAGTATTGAACGTTTACGATGAAGACGGCGTCATAGTATTCATGGATTTCGGAAGCAGTGTAACGGGAAGTAAAGCCGCGTTGGAGATTCTCCCGGAGAATATTAGGCAAAAAGTATATTTATCCAGTGCCCCGCTCGTGGAAGGCGCTTTCATAGCTGCCGTTGAAGCCAGCTTGGGAAAAAACATGGAGGAAATTATTAAATCTGCGAGTGAAGCATTAAACATTAAGAAACTAACACTTTGAGGTGAAAAATGTATGAAAAATAAAAATAAACTGAGTTATTTCCTCAATTGATCACAGTTAGAGGCGGTATTCTTATAGCTGGCGTAACAGCGGGAGCTGCTAGTAGCCTCTTCAATTCTTCGTCAACGCGAAGCAGGGCTATTCTTCCTCCTTGCATCTCAAGAGAAGTCATGAATTCCCCAACCCAGCTTGCAAATACTTTGAGTCCAAGTGACTCTACGTATTGTCTCGCATCCCTGTAGAACAAGAACTTCTCCATGTAAGGTGTTCCACCAGTACCCTGCACCACTAATACTACTTCATCTCCCTTCTGAAGCTTTAAGTCCTCAACTATTTTATCAACCATGATCTTAACTAATTCTTTCGATGGCATGTACTTCATTCTCTTAACGCCTGCTTCTCCATGTATTCCAATACCAAACTCTATTTCATCGGGTCCAAGCTCGAACGTTGGTTTACCGGCTGCTGGAACAACACACGGTGTTAAAGCCACGCCGATGTCTCTTCCATTATCAATCACCTTCTGAGCAACTCTTTTAACTTCCTCTAGAGGCCATCCTTCCTCGGCAGCCGCCCCTGCGATCTTGTGAACTAGTACCGTGATCGTTGTACCTCTCCTACGTTCTTTCTCTGGAATTGACACGTCATCGTTTACAATAACATAGTCTGTTTTAATACCCTCGGCTGCAGCCAGTTCTGCAGCTGTCTTGAAGTTCATTACGTCTCCTGCGTAGTTCTTAATTATAACTAATACTCCAGCATCTGTTGCTACTTCTTTAATTGCTGCTTGTATTTGGGGAACAGTAGGCGATGTATATGTGAATCCTGCACACGCCCCATCCAGCATGCCGTATCCAACGTAACCAGCATGCGCTGGCTCGTGGCCGCTTCCTCCACCGGAAACCAATGCTACTTTATACGATGGCTTCTTATACCTCCTGTACACGTTGTTCCAAACTGGATCTAATCTCACCATTTCGGGAAC
>JAUQPA010000001.1:16030-80742 GCA_030550615.1 Thermoproteota archaeon
CGTAACCAGCATGCGCTGGCTCGTGGCCGCTTCCTCCACCGGAAACCAATGCTACTTTATACGATGGCTTCTTATACCTCCTGTACACGTTGTTCCAAACTGGATCTAATCTCACCATTTCGGGAACAGCTAGTGCTAGGCCTTCCAGCATCTCTCTAACTTCTTCGCCTGGAACATTTATTAATTTCTTCAAGACAGGAATCCCCCATTTTATTAAAAAAATCCCACATTTATAAATCTTTCTAGAAAACAAAACCACGTAATTCATACATGTAACTTTTTGTTTCTAAAACCACACCTATTCGTTTCGTATATACTGTAAAAATTTAAAATATTATTGAAAACTATAGATAAGTAGTGAAACAATAGAAACCAGGGTATGCTAGGGGGTGTTGGATCTGAAAGCAATTGAAGTAAAATTACTGAATAAATCGGGTTTACATGCTAGGCCTGCAGTTAGATTTGTTCAATTAGCATCAAAGTTCAAATCTACAATAGAGGTTTGTAAACACGAGAAATGCGTAAACGCCAAGAACATACTGCAAATACTATCCCTGGGCGTGGATTTCGGCGATGTAATCATGCTTAAAGTGAACGGAGACGATGAAGATCAAGCATACAATGAGCTCTTGAATTTACTAATTAAGGTTCTCCCGGAGGAAGATAAGTGACTCGATGATAAATCAATTACAGTCTACTGGTTTAAAAACAGGGGAAATAGCGTTATTCAAGATCTCTAATTCGTAAAACAGATTTCTTGATAATTTCTATGAGATAACCCTCTTCTCCTGGAACACCGGCACCAATAAAGTATCCATCAACATACAACTCGGGGTCTTCGTTATCTGCATCAACGATTTCAATAATTACTTCCTCGCCGAGCTCGCTCTCTAGAACATCCTTGATCTCCAGAAGCCAACTGTGAACCGTGAACCGCCAGTAGTTGTTTTTACATTTCAAAGTAATTTTCATCAATAGAACACCGTGAATATTCCTTTAACTCTACTCTTCATTCAATAACCCTTAATATAGGACCTTGTTTTATTCAATTATTACTATCAGGGAAGGGGGAGCGTTAATCATACCCTAGAAGAAGAATTGAAACTTATTTAGCTCAAACCCGCCGAGATCTCCAGATATCAGACCACACAATCGTACAATCGAATACCACGTGAAGAGATAGAAAAACATCGAAAACCAGTGATTTAAAACACAAGGCTAACTAAAAATACTACAGTTAAGAAAGATCAAAAGATACGTGTAAAGAACACTTTAATTAACCACTTCCCTGATCAAACGGGACCTTGAACACTCCACGAAAACCTAAAAGACCTGTTCAAAACCAGAATTCAACAAGTGTTAATATCTATTGAATAAATCGCGACCCAATCAAGAGATCATTTAAACTCTACTGAGGATTCAGGGGTTAGGTACTGTTTCTTTTCTTTAGGTTTTCGTGGGTTTCTCATGGTATGCTTATAGCTCTTGTCACGATTAGGTATGCACTAGCGGTGTGTTTATCGAGTCTCAGCTTCTTCGTGGTTTCCGCGTGTTCTCGTGAACTGGTTGTTCCCCTGGGGTCTACGTACACCGTTTTCAACCCGTAGAGCGGTGCTTTCCACGCTATTCTCTCACTGACAATCAAACAATGAAAGCTCTGCCCTTTAGGGCGGGGAGGCCAGCTGGTCTACGATAAATCCACGTTGTTTCTTTAGAAGATCTATATCGGTTTTTGTGGATTCATGAGTTTTGTTACTAGTTCTGCTAGTTGCGGGCTCTTATGAGAGATCATTGATTTTACGAGATTATATACTAATCTCTTTGTATCTAGTGATATTGATGAGAGGTTATCCACGTAATCTACTGGTACTGGAAAACCTGTTGATCCCGTCTGTGGGATCACTGCGCTCAATATCTTCTCAATATTCCAACTCTTCGTTGGGTAGATCTCTAGTTTGACGGCGAGTGCTCCTGGCGGCGTCCATGGCTTGTAGTAAGCAACTAGGATATCTTCCCTGTATCGGCTGAAATACTGTTGAACAAGCGTATCTAGCCACTCGAATCTACGTCTAATTCTGCTCATGTTTTCTGGATCCTCTTGAACGGCGAAGTCCTTATCTCTGAGAACAGCTCTGTATTTTTCATAGATTTCACCGTAGGTTCCTTGGACATAGAATTGACCTGGCTCAAGGATCATTGTCATTAGCAGTCTATCGTTTATGTTGAGGTCTATTAATCCATGCAGAGCGCTAATATCCCTTGAGTAACTTCTCTTCAAAACACCTATAATAGGTGTATCTGTCTCCTTAGCTAATTCTAGTGCGGTCTTTGTTTTATCAATTGTTTGATTTACTATTTTTCTCTCCTCATTAGTCAACGACTCTTTGTCGACTCCCCCTCTGTAGAGAATTTCTCCATCTATAAAAGCAATATCAAAAAATAACTCATTATTTCTCTTTCTCTCAAGTGCTTGATTCAAGTGGTTTCTCTCATGTAGTCTCGCTTTAACACTCGTGATATCTCTCATTGGATGATATTCAACATATGCTTTAACAACGGGTGGGTTGTTGCACTTATTTCCAACTATTATTTCAGCTACTTGTATTATTCCTATGTATCCGCCGGCTATTTCAATTGGAGGAACAGAGTAACTGGAATCAACAGCGTAGGAGCATGTATCAATGGATCTATGTATTCCTTTAATATGTGGAACTAGTTTTTTCTTCAATTCCTCGATTTCTCTGTATCTATTAGTGCTCTCAATGATCTCTTCTATAACTCTAGCAATCTGCGTATATATGATCTCTGGTGCAACTCCAACATAGATCTCCTCACTATTCTCCAATTTCCTTCACCTTAAGTAAAATAGGGTATTTTAATGGATTGCCTAGTCCAGCCACGAAGAATTCTCTTTGAGTGAGTATAGCGAGATTCTCATATCCTATACCGCCGAGGTCTAATACATTCTGTAGATTCTGGAGATCGCTTGGTGTTTGAAGTCTGCTAAAAAAGAATGTATTTATATTGTTCCTTATCTCGGCATCAAAATCTACTATTCTCTGACTAGCTAGAATTAATCCAAGACCCCATTTTCTTCCTTCACGAGCGGTTCTCGTGATTACATAGTTAACATCATAGCATCTCTCACATGCGTAGTTATGTGCTTCATCAATTACGATTAAGGTATTAATAGGCTCCCGAGTAGAGTCTATTATTTGCCATAGTTTACTGATAACGGACTTCACAACGTATTTCTTCGCAGATTGCTCGAGTGGGCTAAGATCTATAATTACAATCCTATTTCTGTTAACTCTCTCGATGATTTCTTTAACGGTGATCTTTCTCTCGTTTAGAGACTCGAAGAATTGCTTACTATACAATAGTAGTTTAACCTTTATTTTTACACTGGTATGCTTCCTAGCTTCAAGCTCCCGTAATACAGATTCCGTGATCTGTATGAATTCGTTCATATTCCATTTAATCCTTGCTAGGTGGCTCTCAATATCTTCTATTTTTACTAGTTTATCAGGAATTTGATCGATACGTATATGTGTTTGAGGTTTAGAACCCTCGGTTTGTTTATCAAGCTCTGAGACAATGTATTTTGTAAGTGAAAGATACAAGTATCCCTCTTTATCTTCAATATCCGATTCTCTTGCTAAGTAACTGCTGATTGTTTCTATATCTAGTACTATTTTACTTCCATCTACTACGTGTTCTTTGAAGTATTTTACATAATCTAACCCCGAGTGATCGAATACTATAATTTTCCAGTTCGTCTTCTCTAGAACTTCTTTTATTAATGCTAGTACTAGCCTTGATTTACCGGTACCTGTTGCTCCCACGATGCCCACATGATATTTCAAGGAATCAATTGGTATTGGTATTTCTATTCCACTGTACTTATGGCTTCCTAACACTAGACCTGTACCAAGGTTCAATTGTATATCAACTGGGGATTCCACTACATATACATAGCTTCTGGGTGTTGGCGGCCTAGTAGCTGGTTTAATAACACCATTTTCTAGCTCCCCAAGTATCCTTACATACGAGTTTACAAATACTACTTCTGTACCTAGTTTCGCTAACTCAGGGTTGTCTATTACACTACTGCGCTGTGCGTGCGGTAGCAGGGGATCGTTCGCTCTTATGTTTCTTAATACACCTAGGTAGAATCTTGTTTCTCCTTCGCGCTCTTCCCTTATAACTACTAATGACTCTTCCTTTACATCCCTCTCCGATTGCTTCAAGATCTGTATAGGAGCGTACAATGTAGATGCCCCACTAGATACAACTCCGATACGCTTCAAGAACACCCACCTACATATCTATATTATTCCTCCCTTGATGTATACTTTTATCTATTTTCGTTTATCTATTAAGATGTATGTTTTACTTAAGTGTAGGTCTCACGAGATCTATAGTTCCACTCTTCAATGAACTCTCTCCAGGCAGATTTTACAATGTCTTCGGTGAAATTACATTTCCACTGGAACTTCTGTACCCAACTCGATTGATCTGATTAAACCATCAAAATCACTCCGCGAGCTAAGGTGCTCGCATGGTTTAGCGGGGTAGGTTAATTGGGGTCGGGTCATTTTTCACCAGCCTCTTTTCTTAGTTACCGAATTCCATGATGCGAACTCCGATGTTTTCCACGTGTAAGTCAATAAAATAAGATGAGTGATAAACAATCATTTGATTCCTTCATTTAAGCTAAAAATAATATTGACGCGGGCCCGCCGGGATTTGAACCCGGGACCTACGGGTTAAAAGCCCGCCGCTCTACCAAGCTGAGCTACGGGCCCTCCTTTCAAAGAAATAGTGTTAGAGGGTTTAAAAATAAATTTCTGTTCATGTCTCGCGGAGAAATTTAAAACCTTAAATTAAAAATATTATAATTGATAGCCGGGTCGTCTAGCGGCCAAGGATGCGGGGCTCTGGCCCAGATGGGGAGAACCCCCGTGACCGGGGTTCGAATCCCCGCCCGGCTACTCTTGAAACTATTTCTCACGGGAATATACTTATAAATAGCATTAAAACATAGAAACACATCTTGAAACAGGGTGTTGTATTTTGAGTGTTACAACGAAACTTGTATATCAGTATGATTCCTATCTGAGGGAGCATGAAGCTATCTTGTTAAGGTCGCTGGGGAACATACTCTTTTTCGATAGCACTATTTTCCACCCTAGAAGTGGAGGAGTAGATCACGACAAGGGATTTATATTAGTAGACAACGAAAAAATAGAAGTACTCGAAGTATACATCGACAAAGATACAGGTGAAGTAGCACATAAGGTGGGAAAACCAATTAGTATACAGCCAGGAACAAGGATTAAAATGATACTCGACTGGGATAGAAGATATAAATTAATGAGATTACATACAGCAGCACACATATTATCAGCTGTAATGTACAATGAGTATGGAGCCTTGATATCAGGAGGCAATATCACACCAGAATACGCATACGACGATTACACGATTGAAAAATTTGATAAAGATATATTCCTGAAAGCCATTGAAAAAGCTAATGAAATAATCAAAATGGATCTCGAAGTGAAAATATACTGGTTACCTAGAGAGGAAGCCTTAAAGATACCTGGAGTTGTAAAATTAGCGGCGAGAACTCCCCCCGATATAAAGGAGCTAAGGATCGTTGAAATACCGGGTGTAGACATACAGGCTGACGGTGGACCACACGTAAAAAGAACGAGTGAAATTGGGGAAATAGTATTTCTCAAAGCTGAAAACAAGGGGAAAAACAAGAAGAGACTCTACTTCTCAGTTAAATAACTAATAGTAAAAATTAAATTAGGGACAATGAAATTATAGTTATTGACCCGATGAAGCTCCGTCGGGAGACTACCCTCGGAGAGATGAAGAATCCCCTGGCTTCGAGGGTCTTTAGATCACTAGAGATCATTTATGAAAAACGGTAAGGGAGATCATTAATTAATTAAAGTAGAAAACGCGAGATCAGTCGCGGCCTTTATCCTCATTCACTCAGTCCGCTGAAAGCTCATCACTACTATTTCAAATATATAACATCAAAAACTATTAAGGGCGTTAGATTGATGATAAATATGTTAGAGCCGGGGTGCCCGAGCGGCCTAAGGGGGTGGGCTCGAGTTTCCAGCGATTAAGTAAGGGAGACCCACTGCCCCCTTGCGGGGCACGCGGGTTCAAATCCCGCCCCCGGCGTTGTTCATTAGTTTGATTATCCACGTGGAGATCGCATTGAACAAGGTTAATTTCGTTAAAGCAAGATTTTATGATTATTCAAGCGGGGTTATTAGATGTGATGTTTGTGAAAGAAGATGTCTTCTAAAAGACGGTTATTCAGGAGCATGTGGAAACTATGTGAACATCAGTGGTGTTGTATATCACAAGGGTTATGGTAAATTAAGTGCTGTTGAAAGCAGACCCATAGAAATAAAGCCGCTGTTCCACTATTGGCCTGGTTCAACAGCTCTCACATATAGTAATTTTGGATGCAATTTCTATTGTCCATGGTGTCAGAACGATCATTTGAGTTTCAGGAAACCCTCCGGCGAGGAAGAGTATATTCCGCCGGAGAAACTCGTTGAAATAGCGATTCTCCATGGAGATGATGGTTTATCGGCTAGTTTCAATGAACCCATAACAAACTTGGATTACGTATTGGATGTAACAGAGCTAGCTGTGAAGAAGGGGTTGTACTCCATGATGGTTACAAATATGTATTTCACTGAGAGGTCGTTGAAAGCTTCAATTAATGCGGGGGTCGATGGATTTTCCGCGGATATCAAAGGATGTCCACAAATGAAGAAAGCCCTTCTCGGAGTGGATCACGGCTTAGTGTTTAGAAATGCTAAGTTAGCTGTAGATCTAGGGGCACATGTGGAAATAGTCTACCTAGTGGTAACAAATACGAATGATTTCGAAGAATGCTTTGAGTGGATTATAGACAATCACTTGAAATACCTTGGATCAGACGTTCCTCTGCACATAAATAGATATTATCCAGCACACAGGTGGAGCGAGCCTCCGACACCAATAGAAAAACTTCTAGCTATCAGGGATTATGCAATGAAGCAAGGCTTAAAGTACGTTTACGTTGGAAACGTAGGCGACCCAGAATTAGAGTCAACCAGGTGCCCCAGGTGTAGGAGAACGGTTATTTACAGGAGAAACTTCAGGGTTTTAAAATTCAACTTGGATTTCACCGAGGGTAAATATAAATGTAGAAGCTGTGGTGAAGTAATTCATATTAGAGGAAGATATATTAGTGGTAAAGATCAATATTTCAGAACCTTCATGTAAAATTCAATCTCAGTTGAAGTTAAAAACATAATGTAAGCTCAGTGCTTCAGGTTTCTCGCAATTCATGTGTATATGTGCGGGGGGTGGGATTTGAACCCACGCAGGCCTACGCCAGCGGATCTCTCCTGGGTCACGCGTCTTGAGTCCGCCCCCTTTGGCCAGGCTCGGGCACCCCCGCACTATTAATTTCTATATTTTAAAGAAGCTTTTTAATTTCTATTCAGCGAGCATTCCTATTTATCTATGTTTTGCAGTGTCATTAAGCTATTTAAAGGGTTGTCTTTGTAAAAGTAATGATAGGTGTTTACCATGCCATTAAGGCCAGCGAGATGCTATACGAAGTTCAGCGGTCCACCTTACACTAGAAGAGAGTATATTCCCGGTATTCCACCGCCGAAGATATCTAAGTTCGAAATGGGGGATATACACAAGGATTACGATTATGAAGTAAGCTTGGTGGTTGAAGAAGCTGGGCAAATAAGACATAATGCACTAGAAGCGGCACGCGTTATTGCTTTAAAACGATTGAGTGTAAAACTCGGTGAAAACAACTTTTATTTAAAAGTCAAAGTTTACCCACATCACGTTATACGTGAAAACAAAATGCTGGCTTTTGCTGGTGCAGACCGTTTACAGGAAGGTATGAGACTCGCGTTCGGTAAACCAATAGGTACAGCGGCTAGAGTGTATCCAGGTCAAGAAATACTAGTGGTTCGAGTGTTTAAGGATCATTTGCTGGTTGCGAAAGAATCACTTAAAATAGCTGCTTCAAAGCTACCATTACCAACAAGAATCAATATTAAACCACTAAAGCAGAATCAATCCTCAGCAGGCTAAGGAGAGTATTTCATTGAAACAAGTTTTTTTGTGCAATAACTACGAAATTGATCCAGAATCTATTTTATCTGAAATAGAACTAGTGAAGCCGAAGAAAATATTAATTCACGCACCAGATGGTCTTAAGCATCTTTATACCTGTATTAAAGACTTTTTAGTTTCTCTAAATTCACGCGAGATCTACTATTCAGCAAGCCCGGGATATGGAGCTTGTGATATACCGTTAGAAGAAGCGGAAACTATAGGAGCTGATTTAATAATTCACCTGGGACACGATAAGTACCCTCTCTCGGAGATAATGGTTGAAAAACACCGTGTAAAATACATACCAGTTTTCTATCGTGGAACACTGGATACTACACTACTGGAGACATTAGTTAAGCTACTACGCGAGTCCAATGCTAAATTCATTACGCTATCATCAACACTGATAGACGCGTATTTTAAACACGACTTAAAAACGGAACTTTCGAATAGGGGGTTCACTGTACACGAAGTAGTAAAACCTATCTTAGGGTGCATGTACAACCATGTGGTGATTTTGGATGAAAAAGTAGATGCACATTTAGTTATTGCAGGTGGTTTATTCCACCCTTTAGGACTAGCCCTCATATCCACTAAACCTGTTATAGCAGTTGACCCATACATGAAAAAAATATGGAACGCTACTATTGAAGCCGAGAAGATAAAGAAGAAGAGATTATTTCAGATCTATAGAGTTAAGGAGTCAGCTAGTTCACGAATGGGATTAATAGTTGGAACGAGACCAGGTCAATATAGACCGAAGCTGATCGAATATATTGAGAGAGAAGCGTTATCAAGAGGATACATAGTTTACAAAATAACATCGGGTTACTTGAACCTCGAGAGATTAATGGCGATTGATAGTGGATTCAATTTGGATTTCTACGTTGTTTCAAGCTGCCCAAGGTTACCTATAGATGATTTAGCGAATTTTCATAAACCAGTATTAACGCCGGGGGAGTTTTTAATGCTGATCTCGAACAAGGAGAAGTACCTGTATCCCTGGTGAATAGTAATTGGCCAACAGTGTAAGTAGCAAGTCAGATCTGGAGAAACTCTTAATGCCGTATTCTCGTAGACCAGGTATCGGGTTATATAAAATGCGTTTTGAACAATACCCAACTCCGGTTTCAATAGCTGCACACATGGTTTGGACAGCGTCTATGAAGAATAGGATAAAGCATCTAACAGCGCTGGATCTTGGTTGTGGTAATGGAATATTGATTACTGCCTCTATCTTAGCGGGTGCAAGCAGAGGTGTATGCGTGGAGATAGATGAAGATATGCTCAAAGTAGCTAGGAATGTAATTGTGAATAATTACCTTGATGCATCATATAGAGTTATCTTCATCGAAGCAGATGCCACAATCATAGATTACAGTAGCATAGACGTGGTGGTAATGAATCCTCCATTTGGCGTATTAAAGTCTAATAGGGGAAAAGATATATTGTTCTTATTGAAGGCTATTTCGAACGCTAAGTGTGTTTTCAGCTTACATAAATATTCAGAAGGATTTATTAGGAAACTAAACAACATAGTTAAAAACCACCAACTTGAAGTGATATGGTTTGAAGTATTAAACATGGAAATACCTATGATTTATAGTAGACATCGTAGAAGAATACATAGATTTAAAATAGTTTTTATCGGTCTCGAGAAGAGGTTTGTAGGTGGTTGAAAATGAGTTTTGTTATACCAGGAGAATCATTAGCTGTTGAAGAAGAGGTTTTGCCCGTTAATGGCGCCTATGCTGATCAATATGGCTACGTAAGATCGATGCTCGTAGGAAAAGCGATCTTAGATCGCTACAAAAAGACACTTCACGTTAAACCGCTTGTTAGAAGAGATCTCACCCTCAAGCAAGGATCAATAGTGGAGGGATTAATCACAGGTTTATCCGAAGAAGTAGCATTTGTCAAGATTTACAGTGCTGAGAATAACAAGGTAAACGCTGTTGGATTACTACATGTATCTCAGGTTTCATCGGATTATGTTCATGATATATACGACTATGTGAGAATCGGCGATATAGTTAAGGCAAAAACACTGAACTCTAGTGCACCTTACTTGTTGACGATAAGGGAACCTTCAACTGGTGTTATATTAGCTCACTGTAGTAGTTGCGGTAGTGTTTTGTACTTGCACTCAGCGGGGTATCTTGTCTGTAGAAATTGTGGTAGACAGGAGAAGAGAAAAGTTGCTGTAGGCTACTTGTATGTTCTGAGGTGAGTACTTGCCCCTTGTTAAGAGAAAATTCTACGTGCCATGTAGTGAAATGGAGTGTTTGAAACTCTATGAACTTTTGAAAGAGAAAATACCGTCAGTGAACTATGTATCAATGAACATAACTGAGAAAGGATTGCTAATAGAGGCTTATGGATACGAATCAGATATTAAAGATCTATGGTTTGAAGTAAAGAACATTGTTGGTCCATTGAAGGAAATAACGCGCAAAAAAGGAATACGTAAGTATAAGGTTCCTCTCTTAGTTAAGATGATTCATAAGACTTTTCCCCCTAGGTTACTGGTCGAGGTCTTGAATAGAATGAATTATAGAGCTGAATATCGGGAAATAGAGGATGAAGTATTAACAGATGCTCCGCTTGAAGTTATTACAAACATGGCTGAAAAAATTGCAAATGTAAACAATGAGGCAGGTAAATTAGCTATGTCTACTTCAACAAGATACTATGTGGTAGCGGCGTGTGTTTTAACGAATTTAACAGTAGAAGACGTGGTCAGATACTCAGTTGAACTTGGCTTGGCGAGAAATACGCAGGATAATAGATATGTGATCGTAACGGATTGGAGAACAACTCTTGATTCGTTTTTAAAAAATATTAAAAGATAATTACTCTTGCAAGTTTACAGGGGTTGCTTAATATGAATATTAAGATATTATCGAAAACAAATAGGGAACTGGTTCTAGAAATAGATGGAGAGGATCATACCTTGGGGAACATGCTGATGAAAGAAGCATTGAAGCATCCCTTAGTCGAGTACGCTGCTTACAGAATTCCGCATCCATTGAAAAGTAGCATGGAGTTTATCATGGTGGTTAAAGAAGGCGCGGATTTATCAGTTGTATTAAAGGACGTGATAAGTAATCTCCGTGAGCAAATCAAGGAATTCAAGAACAAAATCGAGGAGTTACTAGGTCAAAGTTGATGAAGGAAGAATCAAGAATACTAGCATACGCGCTAGGAAATTATTATGGAGTTTTCGCGACATATAGACGTAATTTCATAGAGGAATTCCTAATACTTAGATTACCGGTTCTAAATGAGTACAGGTTTCTCGAGAAAAATCTTAGAACGTTTAATGAAATTACATATGTATTACCCTGTAATAGCTCTGGTTATGTACCTAGCTTATTCCCAGGGTTTAAGGTTATTAATGGCGGGGATAGATTAGTGTATGGTGGCATTTACTGCAAAATAATAAAAACAGTTCTGTGCATGCTAGATAAAAGAGGGTTAATTAATCAGCCAAGCACTGAACACGTTATTGAACTAGGCGAGAAATGTTTACTATAGGTGATTCTTATGATTAGGTTTTGTCCAAAATGTAGAGGTGTAATGAAGCCCCGGAAAGAAGGAGGTAAGAGTTACATGGTTTGCACTAGATGCGGGTACATGGAAGAAGTAGCTAACGCTCCATCACTTAAGGTTTCCAGTAGAATTGAACACAGTGCAAAGGATAAAACTATCGTTGTGAACGAGGAGACAGATCTATCTAAGTTACCGATAACTAGGGAGGTTACGTGTAAAAAATGCGGAGCTCACGAAGCATATTACTGGGTTTTGCAAACGAGAGCTGCTGATGAACCACCAACGAGGTTCTACAAGTGCGTTAAGTGTGGATATGTTTGGCGAGAATATGAATGAAGCTGAGTAAATTAGATTTTTATCTTTAATACTAGTTGTTTAGTGATATAAATACGGGTGGCGGTCTCTTGAGGCTTAAATTCAGAGAGGCAACGGTTTGGAAATATGCTATTGTCGCAATCTCCAAAATAATTGAAGAAGCTAGTTTCAAGATAAATGAGGAAGGAGTTAGATTGAGAGCAATGGATCCTTCCGGAGTAGCTCTGGTTGACTTCTATATTCCTCACAATGCTTTTTACGAATTCGATGTGAGTAATGAAGTAAACATCGGTGTAAATATGGATGAACTAGCAAAAGTACTTAGAAGGGCTAGAAAAGGAGATGAGCTAGTATTAGAAATGACTCAGCTGGGGAAGCTCGGAGTTTACTTAGAAGGAAGAGGCTCCAGAAGATTCATGTTGCCGAGTATTGAATTATCCTACCAGGAGATTCCTGAAATAAGTTTCGAGGAGAGTTTCAAGTGTAAGATATTACCTAAGTTATTCAAGGATATTGTGAAAGAACTTGAAGCTATAAGTGATGCTATTGAACTATATGCTCCGGAGAACAGTGACGCTCTCTACTTTAAAGCAGAGAGCGAAATAGCTGAAGCTGAAATAGTGCTGAGCAGCGCATCTGGTGCCTTAATAGAATATGAGTCAACGAAAGAAGCAAGGTCAAAGTACACTATTGATTACTTATCTGACATAGTGACGGCTTCGCAAGCAGCTGAAACTCTAAGTCTCGGTTTCGGTAATGAAACTCCTTTGAAAATGATTTACGAATTACCAGGTGGAGGTACGTTACAATTCTATGTCGCGCCTAGAACAGATTAGTAGAATGGGTTTTTTAAGGAAAATTATACGGGATTACTACAGTAGGAAAACACTCGAGGAGCCTAGCGATTTACATAAGAGGGAGATAGCGTTAGAGAGCCTTGAGGATAATTCGTACATTAGGCACCTATCATTCCCATACATGCAGCTCTTATATGATTACATTATGAACGTGAAGACGCCTCTTCATTTATATTATTCATCGGCATTATATTCTACGCCATATGCTGATAAAATGGAGAATAAAATATGGGAGGGATCCGAGTTATTGTTTGATATTGATGCTGATAAATACCAGGGTTGTGATCAAAAAATCTGGATTTGTCCATCCTCAGGCGAAATCTCTCCGGTTGAAATAGATAAATGCTCGCGAGGGGAAAAACCATTGGAGTATTCTTCTCTACCATGGGTATGTATTAAAAAAGCATGGAATGATGTGTTGAAACTCGTAGATGTTTTAAAAACGGAATTTGGATACGAGAGAATTAGGATTTATTACTCGGGCAATAGGGGATTTCACGTCAAAGTCCAGGATCCTGATGTTTTAGCCTTAACGAGGGAAATGCGAAGAGCTATTGCTGACTATGTTTCATGCGAAGGCCTAAAGGTCGAGAAAATGTTTCCATCGTATAGGAACATGGTGATCTTCGGCGAAATAGAACATGGGATAAGAAGACGAGTATATCAATTAGCGAGCAACCTGGGTTTACTAGAGAAGAAGAAGGTGAAGGGGATCAGGGATCTCGAAGTTTTGGATATAGATAAATTGACTGATCTTCTAGGAGAAGTATGTATTCAGATCGATAAAGCGGTAACAATGGATATTTCAAGGCTATCGAGATTCGGAAACAGTCTCAACATGAAAGCAGGATTAAAGGTTATGGATATGAGTATTAATGCAGATATTGACGCGTATGATTACGAAAGATTTTCCCCATTCAAAGGATTTATAAAAGTAAAGTCACTTATTACAGGAGATATAAATGCTCTGGGTATGCAGTTAAGTTTATCGAAAGGAAATATATATAGATTGGAATCGTTCATAGGAATATACCTAGTTGTGAAAAACATCGCTTTACCCGTAGATGCAAGCGAATTAGAGGTAAAAGTATGAGTGAACATTACTTAAGACTCGTAAGAGAGGAAATAAAGGGCCCGACCCTAACTCAGATTCCCCCGCAAAAACTTGAATCAATTATACAAACAATTAGGAAATCATACTATAATGCGCACACTCTAGATAACCTGGGAAAAAGAATGCTTGTTTTATTGCTCAATAAGATTGCTAATGATGCCAAGCTATTAGTTAAGATTAGATCCCTTAAGTTCATGGTTCAAGAAGAAATAGAGAATAGTTCTGTGGATCAGGATATTGCAAGGTTGCTGTTACTAGCGGTAAAAGCAGGTGAAACACTGTATTCTCCCATAGTGTTGAGATTCGGTGATAAAATACTATATAAATTCAGCTCGAATTGTAGAATAGGGAGTAGGGTTTTTAGAAAGGGAGAAATCGCCCCGTTATCTATTTTGGAAATCGTCTCAGCGGAGATAAATAGTTGTGGGCAGGTAATGATAGACCCGTTCTTTAAACTCCTTGCACCTCGCTACGGGATATAAGAATTGTTTTCATATGTAAATTGAAACAAAGTAAAATGTGGCGATAAGAAGCATGAGCGCTACTACTAGGTAGAAAACTCTGATGTTGAAGAACTCTTTTTTCCTCCGTTCAATTCTTAATGCTACTTTCGCTAAATCCCGTGTTATTAGCATGCTTAGTAGTAAAATAACTCCCATAGTAGTTAACCTGAACGTTAGTAAACCTACTTGATTCATATTAGTGTAATCAATTGAAGGGATCCCTGTGATTACGATGATGTATACTAGGACTGTAACCACTTTGCAAATATTTGCATATATGTTAACTATTTCTTCGTAATCAAATAACTTTACAAGCACGCTTCCAATTTTTCTATGCATTAAAACACCTAGATAAGCTACCTGTTAAACTTTTAATCTACAGGGATTAATATTATGGTTAAGGCTTAAATAGTGCTTTTGCGGGGTAATGATATGAACGGAAGGAGCAACATCACGGAGATTTTAGGTTATTTGTTGTTAACGCTAGGAATTATTGTACACTTCTGGTTTTTTATAAGTAATCCAGGTTTCTATCCTCAGTTATTCACGGTTGCTAGGAGCGCTAGCAGCCTTGAAGATCTTTGTAAAATGCTGAGTATTACTGGGGAATGTGATAGCTTCTATATATACACATGGATATTGGCAAAAGCCCCCACGTTCCTGGTTCCAGTGTATCAGATCCCTGCAGTCATTTTGATATTTATAATAACCCGCAAGATCTTTGGATCAACTGTAACAGCTGGACTCGCTTCTTTCATATATGCTATATCACCTGGATCCTTAATTGTCTATAATGCGGATCAAGCCGGGTTAGCGTTAGCCGGGTTATTAATTACAATTAGTGCACTGATTACAACATATGGATTAATCAATGAATTCAAGTTTCAATATGCTTTAATGGGCTTAGTTCTATACGTAGCGCTTCTTGGTCACGTCGCTGTGCATGTGGTTTTGTTGTTGCTGGCTATGGTTTTATTAGTGAGATACATCAGCAATCAAATCGATTTAAGAACAGGAGCAATCTTAATTTTGTTTTTGATTTCAGCATTAATCACGTTCTTTATTAATGGATTAAGGTACTATAGTTTATATTCTGTTCCAGCAGTAGTTCTAGCTATTGGAGTTTCGCTGGGTTTATTTTTGAATAAATGGCTAAGTACTTTATCATCTCATAAGGTAGTTTATGCTTCAATAATACTGGTTTCAGCTGTTACTTCGGGTTTATTGATGTTGGTGATAGGCAGCTACAGCTACAATTACACTACGACCACCAACATGATCTACGTTTATGGGCTTCCAGGGCTACTATCTTTGCCAAGCATGATGTTGGTTTTTACTAATCGCAAGAAGCTACAGGCGCAACTAGTTGCCGTAGCTGTCACAGCTCTACTGGTGAATTTGTTCGATCCTTCAATCATGAGCCTTGTATTAGCTTATCTTAGTTTAACGAGCTGTGTTTTTATAGATATATTACTCAGAGTTATCAAGGACCTGCACGTGGTGAATTGGAAAATTAGATTCGGAGCAACAGTGGCTCTGCTCGCGTTCATAACTATCTCTTTCTTTGGATCATACTTAGCTGTTAGCGAGGAAGCGGCATCAGCAAATGTCTTCAGCGAGATCACTAGGTTAACCGCGGATAAGGGTCTGGGCAAGATATCTATAGATTTAACGAAGTTAAGTGAAGACCTCGGTAGAGCAGTGAAATCGACAGCTAATAGTAGTGAAGTACTGATTATTGCTCACTGGGATTATGCTTACTTCTTGCAAAGTTCCTTAGCGAGCGAGGGATTAAGGGCGTATCTTATAGCAAATCCGCGGAGCGGAATCCGGGGTAAGAGCTTATTGTCGAGTATTATGGTAAGCAGTTGGGAAACATCGAAGTTGATTCTGGAGAATATAAGTAGCGAGATAAATGTAAAAGACGTTTACGTTTTCGTATCATTCGCATACTCGGTTAGCTATGGGAACAATTCTTTTATTGGCGTGCCAGGCTCAATTACCCTTGAGAATTATCAATACCCAGTATTGGTATTTGATGCATATGGTGACTTGTACAGTATCATAGAGTACTTATACTACGCTAATAAATCCATTGAAGATTACTTGTATGTTTACAGGGAACGCCCAAGAACAATGGCACTACTGTGGACTCTTGATGGTAGAGATATGTTGATTGCGCAACTATGTGTAAAATCCCTGCTAGATTCTGGATATAAGAACGTGTATAACTATGTGATTGGGCAAGCGCCGATGAACTACACGGTAAGCGGATTCGAGCTAGTTTACTCTAACAGCATCGAAGTAGGCAGAATAAGTATTACTTATTACGGAGATTACACTGTATACTACATGGTTGCATTATTTAAACTAATTGATTAAGAAGGTGGGAAACATGGTTCTCCCAAGAAAAGATTTACCGGATACAGGTGAATTAGTCGTAGCAACCGTAAGGGAAATTTATGATTACGGCGCATATGTTACTCTGGACGAGTACGGGGAACTTAAAGCATATCTTCCGTGGAGCGAAATCTCATCAAAATGGGTTAGAAACATAAGAGATGTTATCAGGGAAGGTCAAAAAATTGTTGCAAAAGTAATACGAGTAGATAAAGTCAAGAGGGAAGTGGATGTTTCACTGAAGAGAATAACGGAGAGCGATAAGCAGAGGAAGATGCAATGGTGGAAAAGATACGTTAAAGCATGCAAGATCGTTGAACTTGTTGCCGAGAAATTAAATAAGAAAGCGGAGGATGCATATGGAGAAGTTATTTGGAAGCTCGAAGATAAGTACTACGACGTTATGTATGCCTTAGAGAAATCTATTAGCGAAGGACCGCAGGTGCTAAGGGACGCTGGAGTACCCGAGCTATGGATTAATCCATTAATTGAGGAAGCTTCACGACACATTAAACTTAAAGAGGTTGGCGTTAAATATAGGCTCATCGTGCAGTCTACTAAACCAGATGGTGTCTTAAGGGTAAGAAAATGCCTTGAGCACGTAGCCGAGTTCCTGGAGTCTAGGAATACGAAGTTTAGATTATATGTCGCCGGTTCCCCGAGATATATTTTAGAAGTATACGCTGCTGATTACAGAACAGCTGAATCCCTCGCTGAACAAGCAATTAAAGAGGGGCAGACCATAGCCGAGGAACTTGGCTTGCTATATTTAGCTGAGCGTGAAAAACAATGAATTGGTTAATGAGGAAATGTAAAAACTGTGGTCACTACACTTTGTCTTGGGATAAATGCCCTGTTTGCGGTGGTGAATTAATAATTCCTCATCCACCAAGGTTTAGTCCCGTGGATAAATACGTTGGACAAAGATTGAAAATGAAAATTGAAAAAAGCGTTTTAAAACTCGATGAAAAGCCAAGTTATGTACCTTAACGGATTCTTAATTAGCTTAAATAATTTTCATAATCCTATGGGGGACTATCTGTCCCGAGGAATATGTTTAAAAACCGTTATGATTATAAAAATAGAATACGGTGCCGCCGTAGTATAGCCCGGTTAGTATGCGGGCCTGTCGAATGCCCCTGTTAAGGGGCATGTGGATAGCCCGTGACCCGGGTTCAAATCCCGGCGGCGGCGTACCTTATAACTCCTTTAATTATTATGTAGTTTAATTCAATACTCCGATACCCCTAGAATTTTATTTGACACATGGTTCCCTAGTGTAATGTAGAATCGTGATGTAGAAGTAAACACTCTTGTATTTGAGTAAAAGTATAGATGTGTAAGTGAAGAATTCTAATTTTTCAAAATTAGAATGTACAAGTAAGGATTACTAAGCAAACTACTTATTTCAGTTTCATCAAGTTTAAGTTCTCTGAGTATTTGATGTATTTGTTCGAATGTTGTCACGGTGTATTCTCGTGTTTTTTCTATTATTAACATTGCTTCTTCGCCGAGAGTTTTCTCTATCTGATCTCTTTTAATTAACCCCGTTCTCTTGCAAGTGGATAAACCGGTAATAAAGTGTCTTGATATAACTCTTTCGGCTTCGAAATACTGGCAGATATAAACAACGTAATCATCATTACTCTGCATTAAGAACCACTGATTTAACTCTTTTTTCAACGATACCCTTGATCAAGGCAATTGCATAAAGTACTGCTTCAGGCCTCACCGGGCATCCCGGTATATAGTAGATAGCATCTACGTCAACGCCTCTTTCCTTGAGTATTTTTAGTAATGAGTTAACGCCTCCTATCGTTGAATAAGTATCATGCCAGATTCCTCCGCTTGAACCGCAGGATCCCAATGCTATAAGGATCCTGGGCCTCGGGGATGCTTCGATCGCGTTTATAACCTTGGGTAAAGCTTCTAGTGTTGTTGGTCCAGTTAGAAGTATTGCGTCAGCGTGTCTTGGTGTTCCTACGAGTTTAACACCAAATCTCTCTGCATCGTGGAAAGGTGTTAGTGCATCTAATATCTCTATGTCACATGCATTACAGCTACCTGTGTTAAGGTGGAAAACCCATATGCTCTTCTTTATACTCTCCAGTTTACTTGGCAACGAAACCCACCTTTCTTACTGATAATGCATTTATGAACTTTTCTCTACGGCAATCTGGGCAGTTGTTTATGTAGTTCTCTGTAACAGGTGATCTCTGCATAATGTACTTTCTCATTTTCACGGTTTCACCTGTTTTACTGCATGACGTGCACTTCGTTTTGCTGTGGACTATGTATGAGTATAAATCAAGTGGATCGTTTGTTGCAAGCTCGAAGTTTCTCGTGCCGGTGATCGCGTTTACGGGGCAAACATCAATACATCTCCAGCAAAATATACATCTACCTATATTGTACCTCAGTGTTCTCTTATCTGAGCTCTCAACGAACTCGAGTGCATTCGGGGGGCATGCATTAACGCATGCTCCGCAACCTATGCATTTTTCATGATTAATTTCTATGCTCCCCCTGAATTCGGGGGATAATATGGGTTTTTCAAAAGGATATTTAACGGTAACCCGCTTGGTTTTTCCAGCAATTATTAGTAATTCAGCTGGTTTAACAGCCTTTCTTATGAAGTTCATGGTTAAACACCTGTTGTAATTCTCAACCATTCTCTTTTGCCATTTTCTCTTATGACGAGTATTCTATCTGTGCACGAGAAACATGGATCTATGCTAGCTATCGTCAACGGGGCGTCCGCTAGAGGTTGGTCTTTCAGCATGATCTTCAGTGCTGGTATATTATTGTATGTAGGTGCACGTACACGCCACCTATATGGTTTACCGTGACCGGTTATCACGAAGTGTACGTCTCCGCCACGCGGGGCTTCAACTACTTGGACTCCTATTTTTCCCTCGGGAATATCGAAATCCTCTAGCATTATTGGCCCTCTGGGTATCTTATCTAAGAGTTGTTCGATTATTGATATGGATTCGAAAATCTCATTAATTCTTACAAGCGCTCGCGCCATGTTGTCGCCCTCTGTGTATACTGGGACTTTGAACGATGTGTACTTGTATGCAGCGTATGGTTGATCTCGCCTCGCGTCTTTGTTTACACCTGATGCACGCGCAACGGGTCCCTCAACGGAGAATTTTACTGCATCCTCTTTTGGTAACAATCCTGTGCCTGAAAGCCTCTTCTTAACTTGTGGAACATTTATAGCGATCTCTATGAGTTCTCTGAATTCTTTTTCTAACTCTCTAAGTGTTTCCAGCGTTTTTTGTTTTTTGTCTTCGTTGATGTCTTTTCTAACGCCTCCAATTAGGTTTATTCCATAGGTTTTCCTACTGCCTGTTAGGAGTTCTGCGAGATACATGATTTTTTCACGTATGCGCCACATGTGCATGAAGCCTGCATCATATCCTACTACGTGAAATGCTACTCCAAGCCAAAGTAGGTGGCTATGTATTCTTTCAACTTCTAATATTATACTCCTAATGTACTGTGCTCTCTCGGGTACATCTAGTTTAGCTGCTTTTTCAACTGCAAGCGCATAACACGTGCTGTGTTCGAACCCGCATATTCCGCATATTCTCTCAGCGAGGAAGTTTACTTGTTGATAAGTCATTCTTGTTTCAGCTAGTTTTTCTATGCCTCTATGGACATGAAACCCCCTGTACTTAACATCGATAACTCTCTCGCCTTCTACATATAGCTCAAAGTACTCGGGTTCATGTAAAGCAGGGTGGTATGGACCTATTGGTATAACTCCCAGTTCCGTTGATGGCGAAATTTTCTCGCTTGTTCCTCTTAGAAGGGGTCTATAATTATATGGGACTTCTTTTCTTAGTGGATAAACATTATCCGGCCACCCGGGAGGTAGAACCAGCTTGTATTGCTCTCTATCGGTGAACTCTATTCCGAGCAGATCGCGTGCTTCCATCTCGCACCAATCTACAGCGGGAACTACTTTCATTATGCTTGGTGTTGATGGATTCAAAGAATCAATGTAGGTTTTAATTAGAAGGTATAGGCTGTTTCTGTTATCGGTGAAAACATATGTCATTGAGAAATAGCCATTTACCGGGCGTTCATCTACACCGATGCATGTTCTAAAGTCGCACTGATACTTGTTGAATAACTTATCTGCGATTTCTACTAGAGATTCTTTTGGTATAATTATGTGTAGTGTGTCATTATCGATTGTTACGTTACCATTTAGGGACTTGGCTAGCGATATGTATTCTTGAATAATGTGGTTTCTATCCATAAGCATGCACCAATAACCCTGTTATAGATAAAGATATAAACAGTATATATGTTTTTGCAAGCGTTTTCGGGGCTAGATCCACTCTTGATCGACCCAGGGTGACCGATATTACAGCGAAAACTATCCATAGAAGTACTGTTAGAACGAATGTTGTAGCTAATGAGAAAACGCTGTGTTTAATTAAAGGAGCTGTGATTACACCTGCGGTTATTAAAGTTATTAGGAACCTCTTGAGTAAATTACAATATAGGTATGCGGCGAGCAATTTACCGCTGAATTCCACTAATATACCGGAAGCAAGCTCAGGCTCGGCCTCAGCTATGTCGAACGGTGCACGGCCGGTTAACGCGTATCCGGAAACAAACATAGTTATAGTTATTGTAATAACCGATAATACTAACGGTATGCTCAGCGCCTCAGTTTGCAATAGGTTATTTATGAGGGATATGTACATTGTGACGGATACTATGAAAGCTGATTCGTTTATGAGGGCTAACACCACTTCTCTCATTCCCCCTGCATAGCTGAAGGGGTTTGGTACTAGGAGTGGTGCTATTGTTAGAGATGTTAATGAGATAGCTAATAGTGATAAACCCAACGTGATGTACAGTGATTCACCTGTGTAAACATAGATTTCAACCATGAGTATTGATGCTAAAGTGCTCGAAATAAATGATAATAGATACAGGACTATGAAGGGTGTTGTATGTATTGGTTTAACTTCTTTATTGATTAGCTTCAAGAGATCGTAGAGTGTTTGTGTTATCGGCGGCCCTATTCTACTTTGAAGATATGCTTTCAGTTTTCTCTCTATTCCATCGAAGAAAACGGGGGAGATTACTCCAATAATTAAACCCAACGTCAAGTACACTAATAGCATTTAGTTCACCTGGATGCGAACACTAGTATTGTTATAAGTATGAATAGTATTACTCCATACCATATAGAGGCTGCAATCATGGATTCGATCATAGTTATTTGTAGTTTTCCAATTAACTTGGCGAGAACTTCAGCCATGCGAACCATTCTAGGGAAAACGACGTCTCCTAAGCCAACTATACTCTCAAGTACTCTGCTTAAAGATAATGTTCTGCCCGCATGTTTAAGTCTTCTACCAGCCTTGTCGAGTAGATCCTCGAACCACTTTAAAGCACTAGATCTCGTGTAGCTGCTCATCCATCAACACCTGAAAGCCAGTACTTTATGTCCTCGGGCATCCTTGGTTCACGAAGTATGTGAGTGAAAACAATGATGCTCGTAACAAGCGATGCTATATATATTGGCAAAGTTACTGCAACTACTGCTTGTCCATAGGTGAATAAGTTGAGCATGTACATCATCAATACTGCGGGAGCAAGCAACGAGGCGAAGCTCATGTATAGTTCAGCTGCTAACTCCATCTTGGGTATTGGGATTGCTCTAGGCGATATTTGGGGTAGTGTTGACAAGTATGCTCCAATGAATTTCGCGCTATAAGCTATTGAAAATATAGCTGATAGAACTATTGCCACAGTTAGAGGTAACCCAAGCGGATTCTCCATGGATAGAAGTACGCTAATAGTGATTAAAAGTATTTTTACGATGAAACCTGCTGATGGTGGTATACCGGTCATGTTCAGTAATGCTACGTAAGCTGATAAAGCACCTTCTCTTGATACATAGTATAGATAGCCTAATTTGTAGATGTCGTATGTATTCGAAATCTGATAGATTAAACCTGTGTTCGTAAAAGCAAGTGCTTTTGTTAATGCGTGAAATACTATTACAGCGATTATTATTGGACGCAGCGTATTCATTCCCAGGATCATTAGCGTGGAGTATAGTGTTGTTATGATTCCTCCATATCCTATGGAACTATATGCTAGAATCCACTTTATGTTGGTTTGTATTATGGCACCGAACGATCCATATATCGTTGATATTAATCCCTGCACGAGTAGAACGTAAAATGCAATGGGATTAAAGGTGAACATTTGCGAAGACAGGAAGAAGGCGTATGCTCCCATTTTAATTATTAATCCACTTAACAACGCGGAGATGTGACTAGGGGCTTTTCCATGTACTATTGGTAACCATGAGTGAAGCGGGAATTGTCCTAATTTAACGGCAAACCCGAAGAGTATGATCATGGATGTTATGAGGTCTAAGTTTATTCTTTCACTAGGTAAAGTGTTTAGGGGGGTGAGCAACGAGTTGAATAATCCATATCTAACTGCGAGCATAGCCCACATTGTTAATAACGCAATGTCGCTTGGTGCTATGCACATGGCTATGTATGTTGACGCAACGGGCAGGTTCTCTGTTCCATGCTCCATGGTTATAGCTATGAAAGCTACTATGATATCCAGGAAAAACCAGTATATTATGAGCTCTATTAAGAAGGAACTTGAGAACAGTAGTAGCAAGGTAGCTAATACCAAGTCGACTACTAGTTGGAAGTACCTTGAGAGACCATATATTACCTTGTAGTATCCTTCGCTATGTATGCTGACGCCGATAGCTACTACGCTCGTAAGCAACACAAGTGCTAACTGGTAGTCGATCATGGGGTAACCCGTAGTCAAGAGAAGTATTGTTGGCACGGTGAAGCCAGTAATTCTAAGAACTCTGCTGAGTCTAGGGTACGCGTCTACTAGAATAGAACCTGATATCACTGGGAGAAGTATTAGTAATGCATGTACTATTTTAAATGTGAATAGATCCATCAATGTTTGAACCTCATGCATGCTGCTTTGAATTGCGAGTAAGATAGAAACATAACTAGAATCGGAATAGGCATTAGTAGAATTAGGAGATAGCTGTATTCGTATGGTATAAGTATTGTTGTAACGAGGATCAATAGTACATTCAATAATCCCATTAGGAACACGGAGACCTGGACGCTTTTATCTATTTTCTCAACAACGATTTCTATACTCTTAGATTGCTCGCCGTAGTATATTCTCGAGTATCTTAATGCTATCATAGCTGATATTATAATATAGGCAAGTATACTAATTAGAGTTAAAAGCATGAATGTGGGGGAAGCGTTAATTATTAGTAGAGAGCAATACACTGCTAGTATTTTAACAGTGAAACCAAGTGTTCCGGGGACCCCGAGAAGTGATAGAACGGAAAGGAGCCCTCCCATTGTTGATAATGGAGCTGTGTTTATGAACCCCTTTACGCCATGTATATATCTCGTGCCATATGCTATTTCAATTAAGCCAGCTTCGCTGAAAAGAGTTGTCTTATATGCTGCATGCATCAGTATTCCCAGGATCAAAACTAACCTAGTTATTTGAACAGGTTGTAGAATATACATTGAGAATATGATGCTAATAAATCCATTTGTTGCTATTGTCGAATACGCAAGAAGCTTCTTTGCATCTCTTTGTGTAAGTGCTTGTGAACCACCATATAGAATCGAGGATAACCCCACTATTGCGAAAAACCAAGCGAGGAACACCGTGTATTGTTCTATGTTGATGTACTCGAGTACACGGTACAATCCATAATATCCAAGTGAAACCATTAAGCCGCTAAGAGCAGCTGATGCTGGTGATGGAGCACTAGAGTGCGCGCTTGGCAACCAGAAGTGTAGTGGAGTATTTGCTGTTTTAACTAAGAAACCTAAAATTAGCAAAGGCACTATTACTACGGGTATGGATACGGTAATGGACTTCTGGGGGAAAGGCTTAATTAAATCATACAATCCGATGTTTGCTGCTGTGAAAAATGCACTTATCGTTATCATTGTGAAAACAGATAGCTCGAATGTCATTGTTGATGTGAATATGAATCCCCGCGAGGATGTTAATGATCCTTCGATGGAATGCTCCTCGCCGATTTTAATCAACATGTATCCAATTATTTCACTAATGGTCCAGGTGATTACTAATAGGATAAAACTAGGTGCTATATATGATGAAATAATTGATAGCAGAAACATGTCCATTAGCAACTCCAAGTGCTTGGGGTAGTGTTGAATCTCGCTGTATTGTATTGTGTAAATTGAGATAAATGTTGATGTCACAGTGAATGATATGCCTAAGGTAAGGGACACTTCGTCTATGAGTCTATAAGTGTACAGGATTAATGAAGTTAGTGCGAGAACAGTATAACTCATGAGTTTGCATGTTATTTTAAACGAGGATTTCTCGAGGTAGTGTGATGCTATTATTGAAAATATAATTGCAATGTATGCTACGATTATATACTCGATCATTTATATACCCATGAATTATCCGTGGAGTTCGTACTCGAACCTGGCTTTAGCCATGGTTTCAGCCACTCTTTTCTTAGCTAGCTGGAATACAACAGCGTCTTCTCCATATAGTATTGCATTAGCTGGACATATAGCGCTACAAGCTGGTTCTAATCCTTCTTTTCTCAACTCCATGCACAAATTACATTTACTTGCGGTTTTCGTGGCTCGATCTAACTCGGGTATTCCGAATGGACATGCGTATAAGCAAGCCATGCAGCCTATGCACCTGCTTGTAATCACGTGTACTGCGCCTGCTGAATCTCTTGTCATTGCACCGGTGGGGCAGGCTTCAATACAGGGTGCTTTTGCGCAGTGCATGCATGATACTGGTATGTCTAGACCTATACTTGTTCTATGTACGATGATATATGGCTTACCGTGAATGAACTCGCAGGCGGCTTCGCATGCTCCGCATCCTATGCATTTTCCAAGATCAATTATTCTTATGTATTTAATTACGGGGTTGGAACTCATCGTGAGATCACCTCGGAGAATGATACGAGTTTACCTGTTTTTGCGGAAAACCAATAGTGCATTGACCTAGCTGCCTTCAACCCGCTTCTAATCGCCGGCCCTATTCTACTTGGACCAGTTACAACATCTCCCGCTGCGAAAACCTTAGGTATACTTGTTTGCATTAGCGCGTTTACCGCTATTGTCTCATCTTTATTTAATCTTAATCCCAGTTTCTCTGCTGTACTGCTTTTAACTGGTGGTGTTGGTGATTCACCGGTTGCAAATACCACTAGGTCAGCTTCAATTACGAATTCCCCTCCCGGTATGGGTACTGGTCTAGGTCTACCTGTTTCATCCGGAGGTCCCAGCGTCATTTTCTGGAATTTTATGGCTTTTACTACGTTGTTTTCAGTAATTATTTCTGCTGGTGAAGCTAGCTCGATGAATGTTACTCCTTCTCTTTTAATTCTCTCGATTTCATATAGCCCAGCTGGAGCTTCTCTTATTGTCCTCCTGTACACTAGGTATACTTCGGCCCCGGTTTTCAGTGCTTTTTCAGCTGCATCAATTGCACTGTATCCTGCTCCTATGACTACAATGTTTCTCCCTAGGGGTGGTTTCGTAGTTGTGTAGTTGTACTCATATATTCTCCATTTGTAGAGGTATTCTAATGCAGTTGTTACTCCTTTAGCTTCTACTCCGGGTATTCGAGGTATTTTCGATGCCCATGTTCCCGTTGATATTAATACCATGTCGTAGTTGTTGATGAGGTCTTCCAGGTTTACTTTCTTTTCCACGAAGTCATCACCCTCTTCGTGTGGTGGTTCTCCTGCGTAAATTTTTGTTTTCAATAATATTTTAACGCCGAGTTTCTCCTCTAGCTCCTTTGCTCCATTTACTACTCTCTCTGGGGGTATTCTCCATTGTGGTATGGCAAAGGTCATTAAACCTCCTGGTAGAGGTTGTTTATCGTATAAATCCACGTCGTATCCCTCGCATGCAAGGTAACCTGATGCAGTTAATCCAGCTGGACCCGCCCCTATTACCGCTACTCTGGCCCCGGTGTTTTTCTTTTTATCTCTGCACATGAAAGCAAACTTCATGTAATCTCCCAAGTTATCCACCGATGCATTCTATGTGCACTATTTTATTCATGATGCATCAAGCACTAATATATTAACATGAATAGTATGTGAATGCTTATTTATCCCACATCTTTTACATTATAATTTTAAATTGAGTACCATGAAAATTATTAACTTACAGCTGTAGATTACTAGGAGAGGTGATTAATTCATTGAAATTAAAAGCTTTGTTTCTCGATATTGATGGAACACTTACAGTTAGTAGAGAGAGCTATAGTTTAAGCATACCAGCAGTTGAAGCATTAAGAAAAGCTGTTAGAAAAGGTATTATTGTATCATTGGTTTCCAGTGTAGCGTTACCCATAGTAGTGGGTTTAAGTGAATATATTGGTTTAAATGGTTTTTCTATTGGTGAAACTGGTTGTCTCATTTATAGTGATTCAACGGGGTTAGTACGGCTGGCGTCTCGATCCGCTAGGGAGATATACTTGGATTTATTGAAAACGTTCTCGGATTACGTTGATGATTCCTGGCAAAACTACTTTAGGTTATATGATTTCGTATTGAAGTTGAAAAGTAAATATAAGAATGAAGCTGGTCGAGTTGTTTCAGTGCTCAGGAAGTACGTTGATTCAAAGTATACTGGTTTCACAGTTGATTATAGTAGATACGCTTTACATATTAGACCTATTGAAGTTGATAAGAAGACAGCAGTGTTGTATGTTCTCGAGAAACTTGGATTAGATCCGAGTGAAGCAGGTGGTGTTGGCGATAGCTATATGGATGCTTCGTTTCTCAGTGTTCTCGGTTTCTCCGCTGCTGTATCAAATGCTGATGATGAATTGAAGGAAAAGGTATCCATTGTGTTATCAAAGCCCAGCGGCTTAGGAGTAGCGGAGTTTATTTCTAGAATTCTGGGTGTTTAGATTGAAGAAGCTGGTTATTTTCGATTTAGATGGTACGTTGGTTGACAGCGAGGATTTCATTGTGTGGAGTTTTATCGAAGCCGGCAGAGTACTTGGTATTAAGCTTGATCCATCGATTATCTACGACTCAATTGGTTTACCTCTCGAATCTGTTATTGAACGTATTTTAATCAACTCCGATGTCTCCGAGAGCACTGTAGAGAAATTTATTGAAATAAGACGTAGAATTGTTCAGGAGAATTGGCGTAGAATGGTTAAGTTGTTTCCAGATGTTAAACCAGCGCTAAGGGAACTCAAGGAAATGGGTTTTTCCATCGCTGTTGCATCTTCCAGCATTGTTGAGAGAATAATTGATTTCCTCGAGTACTTCGGGATTATAGAGTACTTCACCTACATCTCCGGGATGAGACCTGGTTTAAGAGGTAAGCCTGAGCCTGACGTAATATTAGCTGTGCTGGAGAAAACGGGATTTAAGCCGAGTGATGCAGTATACGTAGGGGATAGAGAAGTAGATTGCGTCGCAGCTAGTAATGCAGGAGTAGACTTCATACTTATTAACCGAAAGCAATTTAAGCAAGTTAATCTAAAATGTAAACCAATTGAAACAATAGGATCACTAATGCTTTTACCATCTATTCTAAAACACCTATAAAGGAATTAAGCAAAAATAATAATAGCCCGCGGCAATCCCGGCGGCGGCGTCGCTTAGACGCCGGGCTCAGCCCGGGGGGTGAAAAGCCGGCCTCCTGCCGCGGGCACAATGAATATTCAACGAGGAGAAGAGCCGTAAAGTATTTAAACCCCTCTATGAAGAAAAAGATTTACGGACGCTTAAACAGGCAAGATGGAGACCCGAGAAGTAGAGGGGCAATTACCCCTCTAACCTCGGGTCTGACGGAGGTGGATTCAACCCCTTAGCCCCGGAAGCCCCGGGCACCTGCGGCCGTAACTCCGGTTGATCCTGCCGGCCCCGACCGCTATCGGGGTGGGGCTAAGCCATGGGAGTCGTACGCCCCGCCGCTGCGGGGCGTGGCGGACGGCTGAGTAACACGTAGCTAACCTACCCTCGGGAGGGGGATAACGCCGGGAAACTGGCGCTAATCCCCCATAGGGGAAGAGGCCTGGAAGGGTCCTTCCCCGAAAGGGCATAGCTGGGGTTAACGCAGCTATGCCGCCCGAGGATGGGGCTGCGGCCCATCAGGTAGTTGGCGGGGTAACGGCCCGCCAAGCCGAAGACGGGTAGGGGCCGTGAGAGCGGGAGCCCCCAGATGGGCACTGAGACAAGGGCCCAGGCCCTACGGGGCGCACCAGGCGCGAAACCTCCGCAAATGGAGGTTGGCGGGGGTCTTATGATGCATAAGTTTGATCTAGGATGTGTTAGGTATTCGAAGTTTGATGTTAGAAGAGGAATAAAGATTCCTAATGGTAAGACCATATCTTTCTTCAATGAGTGCCTCATCTTACTTGGGTTCAAACCTAAGATGTACTCTTGGATAGAGAATGGTAGACCTATTTACGCGTCTGTTTTAATGGGTGAATCTCAGGTTAAGGATTTAATCAACAGCATTAGTCTTCGAAATCCCTCGAAGTTAAAGCTTCTCTCGAGGTTTCTTTAAACCCCCGCCACCTCCAGCGGAATGCGGGAAACCGTGACGGGGTCACCCCGAGTGCCCCCGATAAGGGGGCTGTTCCCCGCTGTAAGGAGGCGGGGGTAGTAAGCGGGGGGCAAGTCCGGTGTCAGCCGCCGCGGTAATACCGGCCCCGCGAGTGGTCGGGGTGTTTATTGGGCCTAAAGCGCCCGTAGCCGGCCCGGTAAGTCCCCCCTAAAATCCCCAGGCTCAACCTGGGGGTTGGGGGGGATACTGCCGGGCTAGGGGGCGGGAGAGGCCGAGGGTACTCCCGGGGTAGGGGCGAAATCCGTTAATCCCGGGAGGACCACCCGTGGCGAAGGCGCTCGGCTGGAACGCGCCCGACGGTGAGGGGCGAAAGCCGGGGGAGCGAACCGGATTAGATACCCGGGTAGTCCCGGCTGTAAACGATGCGGGCTAGGTGTTGGGTGGGCTTAGAGCCCACCCAGTGCCGCAGGGAAGCCGTTAAGCCCGCCGCCTGGGGAGTACGGCCGCAAGGCTGAAACTCAAAGGAATTGGCGGGGGAGCACCACAAGGGGTGGAGCCTGCGGTTCAATTGGAGTCAACGCCGGGAATCTTACCGGGGGAGACAGCAGGATGACGGCCAGGTTAAAGGCCTTGCCCGACGCGCTGAGAGGAGGTGCATGGCCGTCGCCAGCTCGTGTCGTGAGATGTCCGGTTAAGTCCGGCAACGAGCGAGACCCCCACCCCCAGTTGCAACCTCGGCCTCCGGGCCGAGGGCACACTGGGGGGACTGCCGCCGTTTAAGGCGGAGGAAGGAGGGGGCCACGGCAGGTCAGCATGCCCCGAATCCCCCGGGCTACACGCGGGCTACAATGGCGGGGACAACGGGTGCCGACCCCGAAAGGGGGAGGCAATCCCTCAAACCCCGCCGCAGTTGGGATCGAGGGCTGCAACTCGCCCTCGTGAACGAGGAATCCCTAGTAACCGCGCGTCAACAGCGCGCGGTGAATACGTCCCTGCTCCTTGCACACACCGCCCGTCGCTCCACCCAAGGGGAGGGGGAGTGAGGCCTGGCCCCTTGGGTCAGGTCGAACTCCCCCTCTCTGAGGGGGGAGAAGTCGTAACAAGGTAGCCGTACCGGAAGGTGCGGCTGGATCACCTCATGTTAAAAGGGTGCCCGGGGCTGGTAAGGCTAAGGGGTTGAATCCACCTCTATATGCTTCTCGAACTCGATGCAACACGGAGGAATAGCCCTCCGTGTGTAGGCGTGAACCATTATGGTAATGAGCGCTACAGAGGGGCCTGTATTCAGGGTGTGAATCGAATCCACGGGATCGTATCCCCCGCTTCCGGGGGACTGTAGCACGCACGCCGCCCGGTGGATGGCTCGGCTCGGGCGCCGAGGAAGGCCGTGGCAAGCTGCGATAAGCCCGGGGTAGGCGCAGGCAGCCGTTGAACCCGGGATCGCCGAATGGGACTTCCTGCCACGGGGTTAACCCGTGGCGCCCGGGAAACCGGGCAACCGGGAGTACCGGGCGGGAACCCCCCGAACGGAAACATCTTAGTAGGGGGAGGAAAAGAAATCAAAACGAGATCCCCCGAGTAGGGGCGACCGAAAGGGGGGTAGCCCAAACCAAACCCCTACGGGATAACCGTAGGGGGATGTGGGGTTAATGGCTCCACGGCTGGGGTTAGACCCCGGCGGGCCGACCCGTGGTAGCCGAAGTGGGCTGGAAAGCCCCGCCGTAGAGGGTTAAAGCCCCGTAGGCTAAACCACGGGGGTCCGTGCCGTGGAGCAGAGTACCACGGCTTGGTTCTGCCGTGGGAAGTCGGGGGTCACCGACCTCCAAGGCTAAATACGTCCCGAGACCGATAGCGAACTTAGTACCGTGAGGGAAAGCTGAAAAGTACCCCGAAAGGGGGGTGAAAAGAGCCTGAAACCGGGCGGTTACATACGGTGCGGCCTAAAAGGAGTGAAGCCTCCCGAAGGAAACCGGGGTGACCCGGGAGTACGAGGGAGGTGGACCAGGGTCGCACCGTCCGTCTTGAAACACGGGCCGGGGAGTCCACGGCAGTGGCGAGCCTAAGGGGGTCAAAGCCCCGTAGGCGCAGGGAAACCGACATGCCCGCAACCGGGTTATACCCGGCGAGGGGCGGGGTCCGATAAGGGCCCGGAGTCACTGCCGTGGGACCAGAAACCGAGCGATCTAGGCGGGGGCAGGGTGAAGCCGGGGGAAACCCCGGTGGAGGCCCGAAAGGGTTCTGACGTGCAACTCGTTCCCATGACCCCCGTCTAGGGGCAAAAGACCAATCAAGCTCGGTGATAGCTGGTTCCCGCCGAAGTGGGTCTCAGCCCAGCCCCGCCAGAGGTAGGCCACGGGGTAGAGCTACGGATTGGGGGTGCGGAGGCCGAAAGGCCTCGGCCCCCAGTCCAACTCCGAACCCGTAGCCACCGCAGAAGGCGGGAGTGGGGCCCTCGGGGTAAGCCTGGGGGCCGAGACGGGAACAACCGGGACCGGGGTTAAGGCCCCTAAGTGCCGGCTAAGTGCCAATCTTAAAGGGCGTCCCGCGGCTTAGACAGCGGGGAGGTGGGCCTAACAGCAGCCATCCTTTAAAGAGTGCGTAACAGCTCACCCGCCGAGCCGCGGGGCCCCGAAGATTGGTCGGGGCTTAAGCCGGCCGCCGAGACCCCGGAGCACGGCTCCGCTGGAGCCGTGATCTGGTAGGCGGGCGCCGGGTTGGGGCAGAAGCCGGGCCGTGAGGTCCGGTGGACCCGATCCGGGTGCAGATCCCGGCGGCAGTAACAGCGAAGAGGGGTGAAAATCCCCTCCGCCGGAAAGGGCCAGGGTTCCTCGGCAACGGTCGTCGGCCGAGGGTTAGCCGGTCCTAACCTGGGCCGTAACACGGACCCGGGGAAAGGGAAACGGGTTAATATTCCCGTGCCGCGGGGGTAGGTGCGGCAACGCAAGCCCTACCTCCGACGCCTCCGGGTAGGCGGACCGGGGGCGGCTGAATAGCCGCGACCCGGCTAACCGGTGAAGGCCCCGGAGTACCGTCATGGTGAGAAGGGGCCGAAGCCGGGAATGGGGGCCGTAAGGCTCTTCCGCTGACCCCGGGGGCCCTTGAAAAGGGGGTAGGGAACGATCCCCCGCGACCGTACCGAGAACCGACACAGGTGCCCCTGGGTGAGAAGCCCAAGGCGTGTGGGGGTTAACCCAGGCCAGGGAACTCGGCAAATTGGCCCCGTAACTTCGGGAGAAGGGGTGCCTGCGGACTTAGGGTATAACCCTGGGTCCGCAGGTCGCAGT
Source organism: Thermoproteota archaeon (assembly GCA_030550615.1). Lineage (GTDB taxonomy): Archaea > Thermoproteota > Thermoprotei_A > Sulfolobales > Desulfurococcaceae > UBA285. Next base: position 48,830 of record JAUQPA010000001.1, read on the forward strand.
GACAAGGGGGGCCTGACTGTTTAATAAAAACATAGGTCCCCGCAAGCCCGAAAGGGTGTGAACGGGGGCCGAATCCTGGCCACTGGCGGTCCGTGAAACCGGGGTTCAACCCGGCGAAGCGCCGCTGAAGGCCGGGGGTAACTCTGACCCTCTTAAGGTAGCCAAATGCCTTGCCGGGTAAGTTCCGGCGCGCATGAATGGATCAACGAGGTCCCCACTGTCCTGGCCTGGGGCCCCGTGAATACACGGAGCCGGTGCACAGGCCGGCAACCCCCCGCAGGGCGATAAGTCCCCGTGGAGCTTTACCGCAGCCCGGCGCTGGCCCCTGGGCTATGGTGCGTAGCGTAGGTGGGAGCTGGTGAAGCGGTGCCTCCGGGCACCGTGGAGGCGGCAATGAAACACCACCTACTATAGCCTGGGGGCCTTACCCCGGGGAATCCCGGGGAACAACGCCGGGTGGGCGGTTCGGCTGGGGCGGCACGCCCGCGAAAAGATAACACGGGCGCCCAAAGGTCGGCTCAGGCGGGTCAGAAACCCGCCGTAGAGTGCAAGGGCAAAAGCCGGCCTGACCGGACCCTTGAACACAAGGGGTCCGGCCGGGAAACCGTGGCCTAGCGAACGCTCGTGCCCCCTTCGGTGGGGGCCGGGCATGACAGAAAAGTTACCCCGGGGATAACAGGGTCGTCGCGGGTGAGAGCTCCCATCGACCCCGCGGTTTGCTACATCGATGTCGGCTCTTCCCATCCTGGGGGTGCAGCAGCCCCCAAGGGTGGGGCTGCCCGCCCATTAAAGGGGAACGTGAGCTGGGTTTAGACCGTCGTGAGACAGGTCGGGCTCTACCCGCGGGGGGCGCGGGCCGCCTGAGGGGAAGTTGCCCTCAGTACGAGAGGAACGGGGCGACGCGGCCTCTGGTGTACCGGTTGTCCTGGCGGGCAACGCCGGGCAGCCACGCCGCAAGGGGTAACCGCTGAAAGCATCTAAGCGGGAACCCCTCCCCGAGAAGAGGCGGCCTTCCGCTGGGGGTTTCCTCCAGCGGTACGGGCTCCCGTAGAAGACGGGGTTGATGGGGCGGGGGTGTAAGCCCCGAGGGGGTTTCCCCGAGGGGTTTAGCCCGCCGCTCCCAATCGCCCGAACGCTACAGTTCACCCGGGGGCGGGTTGCCTCTTTGAGGCTGCTGATCCCGTGGATTCGTGCATAAACCTGGGTACGGGCCCCTCTGTAGCGCTTTACCTATTTTAAATTCCTCTTGCTTATCCTATTGATTGGTGTGATGTTTGAGGATTAAGGCGTATTTAGAGCTGATTCGTTTACCTAATTCTATTTTAAGTGGAATCGGCGCTGTGTTCGCACTACTCGTTTACACGAGGTACTCCGTAGATCTTTACGCGTTAATAATTGCTTTTGCAACAGGTTTCCTGGTGACCGGGGCTTCGATGATTGTAAATGACGTGGTTGATTTAGAAGTGGACAGAGTTAATAAACCGTGGAAGCCCCTACCTCGAGGTGATGTTAGCGCTGGAGCATCACTGGTGCTGGCAGCATTATTTGTTTCCATAGCTCTTCTTGCCAATGTCTTATTAGGGTTGAAAACAGTCCTCGTGACGTTAGCATATTCAACTATCGGGTTATCGTATAGCTTCCTCCGTGGCAAGTGGTGGAGTCACTTCCTGGTAGCAGCTTCGACAACGGGCCCGATATTATACGGGTACATGGCGTCTAATGCTCCACCGGGGGACTTCTACTTCACAGTCTTCTTCACAATAGTGGTATTCACCGTAACCCTTGGAAGAGAATTCCTCAAAGCAATACAAGACGTTGAGGGAGATGCAAAAATAGGGTATAGAACAATAGCAACAACACTCGGCGTAGATAAAGCCTCTAAAGTAATGCTCGCAACGGGGTTAACTGGTTCAACACTAGGAGTACTATCAACTCTCCTAGAGACAAGTGCACTATACAAAGCTTTAATAACAGCAGCAGCAGCAATGTACTCATACAGCATAATTAACGCACATAAACATAGAGAAAACAAATTGAAACTAGAGAAACCAAGAAAAACAACGCTCATAGCAATGTTCACGGGAATACTAGCATTCTGGCTGAGCAAAACATAAACAACTACGTAAAGCTACGCCAAATACAGCAAAAGGTGGTTTAAATAGAGGAAACAGTGATCCTATGAGCTTCAAAATCCTCGAATGTAGCTCCCAACCCCCCAATAGATATCCTTGAACCATCTTCCCCTTCGATAATCAACGTTGTTATCTCTCTTAACTTATCCCTCACAACATCTATCGGCTTACCCTTAATCACATCCCGCTTCCTGCTTGAAACCCACACACCCTCTACTTCAATTAACACCTTGTACCCCCTCGCTTGAAGCTCGTTGATCATTTCAATCGCCCTTATTAAACTTCTAAAACTCCTTCTCTTAACATCTACTCCAAGTCGGTAGAGTAATCGATTAGATGTATCACGTAAATAAAAATAATAACCTGATATAGGTGTCAGTATCTCCGGATCCTCTATGATATAAGCTAATGGATTCTCCTTAAACATACGTGGAATCAATACACCTTTATTTAAATCAGATAAAATAATTATGGGACCATATGTAGGCTTATACCTAACTTCATCAAAGTAAACAAAATTTTCAATAATGTGTTCGTACTTATCATACAGTATAATACACGTTGAAATATTCATGTCTTTAAGTAATTTAAATTTATCAACAAAGTTTTCAACAAGATTCGAATAAGTAGCTACAAGTAGCTCATCCCGCGTCTTATTAATAAAATCCTCAACAGTAGCCATGACACCATTCAAACCACTAACCATCCAGACGTAGCTTTGATCAGGCATCTTAATTGATTCCCTGGGAATATTCTTCAATAATTCCTCTACAACTTTACTTTTCTCCGCTATCTCTAGATCTATAAGTTTTCTTAAAGCCAGAGATGGGTCTACTAGAGAATACCTCACAGGCCTTGTTTTACTATATTTCACCAACCCTTTGGAAACAAGTTTTTCCATGACATCGTAGAGTCTTGCCTGAGGTATTTTCGCTACTTTAATAATCTCCGTGGACGTTAGTGAACCATGCTTTAATAATGCAATGTAAACTCTTGCTTCGTAATTCGTAAAACCCAGCAATGATAGTTTAGTGATAAGTTCTTCGTCACTCATAGCATTCCCCTTAAGTAAACTCCATGTTAAAATTAGAAAACAAGGAAAAATAATAGTGTAAAATACACATGAATTCGGCTTATCAACTAGAAGATAACCTGAGTTTACGTCCCTTGTACCGTAAGTTAACTCCAATTCTTAAGCCATTCATAGCCTTCGGATCTACTATTAACTCGTTTCCCCTCAGCCTTACTCCAAGAATACCAAATATTACTGCATACCAGATTCCTCCAGCAGTCGCTACGTGAAATCCTTCGTGAGTATTACCATAGATATTTTCAATATCTGTTTTAAGGGCATTAATAAATAATTTCATAGCGCTAGGATCATTAATCATAAATCCAGCTGTAGCATAAATTGGTAAAGATAACGACGATTCATGCGTGGTGTACTTGGAGTAGTACTCGTAGTTTCTTTTTAAAGTCTCTGGGTCAACGCCTTCAACGATCTCTTTCAAAATAAGAGCTAAAACAACATCAGCTTGTTTAACTAGCTTAGTTTTACCAACATCTTCAAGGTCCTTAACGTCAACTCTCCTAATGCCTTCACTGTTTAAATCAGGGTCTGCAAGTTCGAAGTAACCCTCGAACTCCTCAATTACTTTTTCATGAACCCTCCCCTCGTAAATACCATTAGCTAATTTAAACCAATTTTCAACTTCATTCCACGTTATTCCGAGTTCAGTTAAAATTGGTTTAAATTCATCGTCTTTGGAGAATTCAACAACATATCTTGCAGCAGCCTCCAAACTATATTTAGCTAAATAGTTAGTATAGTAGCTGTTACTTACTCCAACGTGGTATTCATCTGGGCCAATAACGTTTCTTATGACATACGATTTCTTATCTTGATCGTATTCAACTCTGCTAGCCCAAAACCTAGCTATTTCAACTAGCATTTTAAGTCCACATCTTTGCATAAACTCCCGGTCACCGGATACTTTGTAGTAGAAATCTAATGCGAACGCTATGTCGCCGGAAATATGGATCTCCTGCTCACCCGTCAGTATATCCACGCACTCGCATTTGTTTAAATCAACAGGGTAATACCTAGGAGTAGACTCGTATCCATCATCAACACTCTCCCATGGAAACCTAGCGCCCTTAAAACCTGTTTCAGCAGCATATTTTACAGCAGAATTAAGTGTTCTACATCTGAAATTCAGAATCTTTCTAAGCCCCTCAGGATATACTAATCCAAGAAATGGAAGGAGATATACATCTGTATCCCAGAAAACGTGTCCGCGGTAACCTAGTCCATGTAAACCTCTTGCAGGAATCATTAAATCCTCGGCTTCATCATCTATTAATTGCAATAGGTGAAACGTGTATAGCGATAACGCACCGGCAACATACTCGTCTCCCTCGACCACAAGCCCTATTTCTTCCCACAGCTTATTCCAAGATTCCTTATGTCTCTGTGAAAGCTCGGCCCAGTTGAAATTAACGAAGTTGATTTTCTCAGCAGTTTTCTCATCATTTATTCTCCTGAATAAGACGTATTTTTCAATGACGAAGTCTCTTCCCTCCACTATAAACCCGGCGCTATCCCTGGTAATGAAGTGTTTGAAGTCTTCAGCACCATGAGTGGCAATAAGCATAGATATCTCAACTATTAAACCAGAATCCCTAGTTTCATATGTAATGCTGACCTTATTTCCTTGAAAATCAACGCTTTTCCTACGTAAGTGCTCAGTGTATGTGTATCCATATAGGAATGGATTCAAGGAGTTCTCAATAGGTAAAGTAATAGTGAGTATTTTGCTACTCGACACACTTATTCTCTGCATATACATGTTCTTGTGAACCCTGTGCACAAGGCTTTCGCTGAAATATGAAGTATTGGGATGCCTTAGCTTAACATATGTAGTTAAAACACCATTGAACATATCAAGTGTTCGCTCAACATATTCTATGCTCTCTTTCTGAGCATTATTTATATACACGTTATTAACAGCCGGCAGCGCTATTAATTCCCTACGCCAAATAGGGACGTTATTGTATAAACCAGCCATAAAAGCAACATTGTTTCTCGAACCAGTTAATTCAAGTAATCCCTTAACGCTTATTCTTCCATTTGCAAGAGTTAAGAGAGTACCATAGTGTCCTTCTTTATCTTCATCGAATCCGCGAATAATCAACTTAAAGGGCTTTAATTCGACGTTTGTCTGCATAGCCTCACGATCACCTCTGGCTCAAAATTCTTAAAAGAGTCAACTACTAGTGAAGCACCATACTTTAACAAATCCCGGGCACGATAACCAATTGGAATAATGTCAAGTTCTAATGCCGCAGTTATCCCGGAGGGAGCATCATCTACTGCCAGGTAGCAATCAGCTACTCCAACTCTCCTAACCCCGTTCTCGAAAACCCCTTTCTTAGTACTAGCTGAACCACTAACGTCAACATCAAAATAATCAATAAGGCTTTTACTATTTACAGTAATAACCTTGCTTAACTCAGAAACATTCCTAGAGGCAGACGCTAAAACATGTATGAACTTTAACCTCTCCGATAAGTATTTAGTTTTCTCAATAAAACCTAGTACATCGATGTTTATTGAATAAAGCCCCTGCATAATGAGTTCTTTGAATACTTTGTTTTTCTCTTCGGCAAACCTTAATACGAACTGATTAGCATCTTCCTCGCGTAGACCTCGCAGTAGTCCATAATATTCTAATATAACTCGTGCCCCCTCTATTCTCGGTTTACCAGCTACATATTTATGATAAAATTCGCTTGTAAAATCCCTAATACCAAACTTTAATGCTGTTTTCCTCCAAGCCTCTTCATGCGGCGTGTTTACTACTACTCCATCAAAATCCCATAGCATCGCGATTATCAATATACCACCCTCAAGTAGTATAATTATAAAATTCATGGGATTAAAATACTTTGGTACAAATATATAGTTTTAAATACGGTAGGTGTGTATAAGAATAACTAAAAATTAACTGGAAAAGCTTATAAACTACTTGCAGGTAGTATATTTCTGAAGGTGAATCCCATGCCCTTGAACACAAGGATCATACTTGTTGTCGCAGTACTAACAATTATAGTTATTGGTCTACTAGCCTACACGTTATACACAACACAAAAACAAACACAACAACAGCAACAAATAGTGATAAGGTTCTCTGGGTGGGGTGCTGGAGAAACAGAAGTTAGAAACTATGAAAAAGCAATCGCGAGATTCACCGAAAAGTATCCTAATATCATAGTTAAATACGAACCTATTTCCCAAATGTATCACGAGAACATATTATCATCTTTTCCAGCAGGTGCAGCCCCAGATGTTTTCTACGTTGATTCATCATGGGCATCGATATTCATAGAACAAGGGGTTCTAAAACCCATTGATGACATAGAACAAAATATTACCTTACTGAAGGCTCAATACTACGAGTTCTTGCTGCAACCATTCATAGGATCCGATGGAAAACTATACGGTCTTCCAAAGGATTGGTCTATTCTATACTTAGCGTATAATAAACAATGTTTAGCACAAGCAGGACTAACAACTGTTCCAGGCGACTGGAGTGGTTTTCTCGCATCTCTTGAAATTGTAACTGACAAGACAGGGTTACCGGCTTTGGTGGATCACTACCACTGGAGGACCTTTGTAACGATCGCATTATCCTATGGTGCCCCGTTCCCCGACTTCTCCTCTGAACAAAGTATTAAATCCTGGTTCAATAATGAAGCTGTTAAAAAAGCTCTCAGGGATTACATGGACCTTTACTTAAACGGATATGTTAGAAGAGTTGAAGCTGGTAAAGTACCTTACGTTGTTTTACCAAGAGATGTAGATTCAGGGTGGGGAGGTGAAGCTTTTGGCAAGCAAAAAGCATGCTTCACCTTGGAAGGAAGCTGGATGATACCTTTCATTAGAGACCAGTTTCCTAATTTCAAATTCGGTGAACAATGGGATATAGCAGTGTTGCCGCAAGGTCCAGCTGGAAGAATAACTCTAGCCTTCACTGTAATCCTCGGAATTAACAGTAGGTCGAGCCATGTAAACGAAGCCTATCAGTTCGCAAAATACATAGCTGGTAAAGAAGGACAAGAATTCCTTGTCGTTAAACTTGGACAAACATTACCTTCCGTAAAAGAATTGGCTAATCACACGGACTTATGGCCTGAGCACAGGAAAACACTAGAACAGTTAAGTAAATACGATGAAGTATACGTATGGCCCGTAATGAAGTCTAATAAAGCTGGCGTCATTATTTCAACAATCGATAACATACTTCAATCCTATGTTGCAAACATGAAAGAAACTAAAACCTATGACCTCAATAACCTCGTAAATGACTTGGTTAACGGCATAATAGCGGCCATTAAGTAATATTAACAAGGGGTGTATCCCCGTGAGAAATAGGAAGAATTTTTCTTTCTACTCCTTTTTCACTTGTAAAAAGAAATATGAATTCATAGAAGGAATGCTCCTCATTCTTCCAGCTATAACAGTTTTATTTATTTTTGGCTATTTTTCTTTCATATATGCTTTCTATCTAAGCTTTTTGAAATGGAATTATATAACTGATCCGGTTTTCGTAGGAATAGAGAATTACGTTAGAGCTATTGATGAACTTGTTAAAGGCATAAGTGGTGCACCATGGTATGAAGTACCCTTTTTCATGGGAATAAGAAACACCTTAATTTATACTATAATAGTTGTACCAATTCAGACAATGCTCGCAATAGTTTTAGCAGCTATAGTTTCTTCTAGGATAAAGGGTTCATCGGTGTTCATGACTTCATATTTGCTGCCCGGCTTTACATGTAGCGTAATAATAGCGTTGATATTTATATATTTCTTTGGTCAACGAGGATTCATAAACTATCTACTAAATCAAATCATGCCGGGATTCGGTTATCCTGATTGGCTCTACTCTAAAAACCTGGTTATACCGGCAATGGCTATTGTCGCTATTTGGGGGACATCGAGTAACTTAGCAATATTATTTATAGCTTCAATGCAAGCTGTTCCAAGAGATATAATAGAGCAAGCAAGGCTAGATGGCGCTGGCCCCATACGAAGATTCATACATGTGATACTTCCAATGATTAAGCCAACAATCGTATACGCTATCATTGTAGGAATGATTGGTGCATTACAAATGTTTGATTTATCCTTCGTGATGGCGGGTCCACAAGGCGGGGTAGAATATTCAGGTATGACCGTTGTTTTAGATATATATAGAACAGCTTTTCTACAGTTGAATCCGGGTTACGCATCAGCTAAGGCAGTTTTATTCTTTGTGTTAATGTATATCCCCACTTTGATATTCCTACGTAAGCACGGAGGTGGATTGAAGTGAAAACACGAAGGTTCTATGCATTAATAACGTTTATGCTCGGAACGCTGTTTCTCCTTGTCTATACATTGCCTTTCATAAGATCTCTCATAGTGTCGTTTATGACGTGGGATCAAGCCTCCAAAATACCACCAGATTGGATTCCCAACCCCTTTACGCTTGAAAACTATATGAAATTATTCAGAATAGAGCTTTTGCCAAGATGGGTAATGAACACTGTGTTGTATGGTCTAGCTATTTCTCTGTCAAATGTTTTCCTAGGATTAATGGCTGGTTATTCATTTGCATTACTAAAATACCCCGGTAGAGACATCTTTTTTAACGCAATATTGGCACTAATGATGCTTCCAATGTTTGTAACTATGGTTCCACTATACGTGATACTTGTTTACTTTAAGTTGATTGATAATTTAGTAGCATTACCAATTCTCGGGCTAGTGAGCGTTAACACTGTTTTCATGGCTAGGCAGTATTTTCTATCACTACCAAGAGAGTATTTCGAGGCGGCTAAACTTGATGGTGCATCCCGTGTAAGGATATTCTTCGAGATAGCATTACCCATGGCTAAACCACTTATATTAGCTATAATCGTATACCAATTCCTAGGAGCTTGGAACGCGTTCTTTCTCCCAGTTATTGTTTTGAAGAGCCCGGAAAACTATGTTTACGCTCAAGGATTAAACTATGCTTTCTCTAGGACATGGTACGTAGAGTATACGCCTATCATAGCAGGCACTATAATAGGTTCAATACCCACTCTCGTCTTCTTCGTATTGTTTAGGAGGCTTTTGATCGGTGGAATAGTTATAAGAAGTTATCGTAGGTGAAAAACATGGCTTTTCTAAGATTAGTTAATGTTACGAAGAAGTACGGTAATCACATCGCAGTGAACAAGGTAAATCTCGAAGTCGAGAAAGGAGAATTTATCGTAATCCTAGGTCCAAGTGGATCAGGCAAATCGACGTTACTTAGATTAATAGCGGGCCTCGAAGACCCCGACGAAGGTGAAATATTTCTAGATAATGTTAAAATAAATGACATAGATCCCAAGGATAGAGATATAGCCATGGTGTTTCAATCCTATGCCGTATACCCCCATATGACAGTGTATCAGAACATCGAGTTTCCTCTTAGAATGAGGAAAATACCAGAACATGAAAGAAGAGTAAAGGTCAACGAAGTAGCTAAGCTACTTGGAATAACCCATTTACTAGATAAAAAAGCATGGCAGTTGTCAGGAGGAGAGCAGCAACGAGTAGCACTTGCAAGAGCGTTAGTTAGAAATCCCAAATTATTCCTACTCGATGAACCTTTGAGCAACCTCGATGCAAAACTGAGGATTAGATTAAGATTTGAATTAAGAAAATTACTGCATGATGAATTAAGAATAACAACAATACATGTAACTCACGACCAGGTAGAAGCTATGACTATGGCAGACAGGATAGCTATAATGAACGATGGAAAAATAATCCAAGTAGGAACACCGCATGAAGTTTATAATCAGCCGAGAAACACTTTTATTGCAACTTTCATAGGCTCGCCGCCTATGAATATTCTACAGGGGAAACTCGAGCAGCAGCATGTGATAACATTGCAGAACATGACTGTAAGAACCAAGAAACCATTAGATATCCTTGGAGAAGTACTAGTTGGGATTAGACCACAACACTTAGAGCTTAGAGCACAGAGTCCAGGAATAAAAGGCAAAATCATCAGCTACGAGAACCTGGGTGAGGAACTCATAGTTCATGTTGACACGCAAATAGGCGAACTCCAAGTCGTTATACCAGTTAAGGATTTAAGCGAATACGTTATTGGACAAGAGGTATTTGTCAAACCAAGGGGGCCACTATACTTATTCAACGAGTCCTCGGGTGAAATTATGCAGATATTAGAACCAGGAGCATACGAGGTAAATCAGCGCAGTTGAAAAACCCAGGGGAAACTACATATTAAGATTGTTCTTCACCTAGGAACACTTACATATCCTATACCTTGAAGCGTAGAAAGGTAAACCAACAAATACAACAAGGCCCATGAGGAAGAATAAGACCGCTCTTGAAAATGGATTAATGAATTCCGTTGAGTAGTGTAATGCTATGAGTGAAAACGATGAAACAATAAAGCAAGCAACTCTTGATCGAACGCTAATGAACTTCAATGAATCTAAGTACTTATTGAACGCGATTAATGATAATAATAGTGAGGAAGTTAAACCTAGCAATGCAGTTACAGCTTCATGTTCAATGTTTAAAACTAGTAGATTATAAGCCCCAATTAAAATCGCGGACGCTAGTAATGCAACTAAATACTGTTTTCTACCAGTAGCAAACCCCTTAGTTGAGTAATAGGATAAAATAGCTGATGTAACACCGAATAATAATCCACCAATTACATCAATTGGATAATGCGCCCTAAGGTAGATTCTACTAAGAGAAACACCCGTGATCACAACGAGAGAAAGTAATGTTAAACTACTTCTCTTAGCCCCCATGGATATAGCGAGCCAAAAAGACGAAGAAACCTGCGCGTGGCCGCTTGGGAACCCGGGACCCGTTGCTTCAACCAGTGGATTAAGCGGCCTAGGAGTATTAAACATATATTTCAGAAAAACATTTAGTGAACCAGATACGAGAACGGATGTCAAAACAGAAACACTAGTGGTGAAATCACCTGCAAAGTAGTAAACAAGTACTCCTAGTACAAGGTAAATCTCCTCGTTGCCAAGCCTAGTGAGAAGAACCCAGTAGCCGGCTTCACCCGTGGAAAAAGCCAGTGCTATAATAAATGCTATTACCAATGCCGCCGCGATGATCAATACATCTAATTTAGACAACTTCTATGCACCTGGCTATAGAGAATATAATTCCCAGTAAAAATATATTAGTTTCGATGATGAAACGACGGTAGGCAGACTAATGAAGAACGTTACCCCTATCTGATGAATACACTAATTAAAAACAACCTAGCAACTACTGAAGTAGCTAAATAAACATGGAGATTATTGAAAACCCATTACTCCTCAAGCTTCAACACACTAATAGCTGATACAGGGCAAACACCAGCAGCATTCATAGCACACTCATAAAGCTCCGGGGGTATAATTCCGATAGATAAATGCTCATCGGTTTCAACACTATACTTCTCGGTAACACGGTTTTTACCATTATCATTTCCCAGCTCAAATAATTCAGGGCAAGTAACAGGTGCAGCTCCACATGAAATACAAACATCTCTATTAACTACAACGCGGTATTTTACCAAATAATGCCCCCTCTTTTTATTATTTGAATAGCTTAATAATCTATTAAACCTTGTATTTACTGAAAATTCGATGAATAGGAGAATAAATGTCGTTATCTCAGTATTCCGCGTGAACTAATATTTCATTCGCATATAAACATGGAACATAAACTACTACATTACAAGTAAAAGTTCTTTAAACATTGTTAAGCAAAACAGTAGTATATGAGATGAAAACGAACATATGTGATTTTAACTGTTTTAACCCAGGACATATAATATAGTACGAGTCAGAAACATTTATACTCATAATGTTTATAAATACGAAAATATATATATAATGAGACTGGTGTATTATATGCAATTTAAGAAAATTGCAGGAATGATTATTACAGCGATCTCTGTAGCTATATTGCTATACGCATTTATTGCAACAGGTGGGGTAGTAAGTGGAATCTATGCAACTTCAGCAGCAATAGCAGGTTTTATTCTAGTACTACTCGGCCCTTGGCTATGGCTCGGGGATGTACCTGTTGCTATAAGGAAATTTATTGAAGCAAAAACAGGTGCGAAGGTTGAATCTAAATAGGTGATATCATGTATCCAATAGTTGTATTATTTGTAGTTCTCCTCATATATGCGCTGGCGTATATATTCTACGGTGCAAAATTACTAGAAAAACGCGTGGTAAAAGCAGATGCATCAAGGCCTACTCCAGCTATTTCTAAATTTGACGGCGTAGACTATGTTCCAGCTAATAAGTATGTTCTATACGGGCACCACTTTGCATCAATAGCTGGTGCAGGGCCTATAACCGGCCCCGCTCTTGCTTTGAACTGGGGATGGGGGTTACCATTAATATGGGTTTTATTCGGCAATGTATTCATTGGTGCTGTACACGATTATCTCGCGATAATGTCCAGCGTTAGACATGGTGGAGTATCGGTAATGACTATTTCCGAATCCACTATGGGGAGAAAAGCAAGATATGTTTTCCTAGCTTATTCATGGTTTGCTCTAGTGCTGGTTCTAGCGGCATTTCTCAGCGTTTGCTCATCAACCTTCGTGAGCACTCCCTCGGCAGCTACGGTAGCAGTATTTTTCATGCCACTAGCTCTCTTATTTGGAATCATGGTATACAGAACAGGAATAAATGTTAAGGTAGCTACTCTAATAGCACTAGCGCTAGAAGTAGTTATGCTTATAATGAGCTATAATACAAAACTAATTTTACCCTATGAATCATGGGTTGTTGTGTTAACGATTTATGGATTCCTAGCAGCATCACTACCTGTTTGGTACCTGCTACAACCTAGAGACTACTTGAATGCATACCTCCTATGGGGATTCGTAGTGCTCGCCCTATTGGTACCTCTAGCAATACCTTTAATAGGGTTAACAGGGCCTCTCATAATAAGTTTCGTTGCTAAAGGAACCACCATAGGAGCTATTAGCGGAACAGCCCCAGCCAACTGGGATATAGCCTGGTTCTGGCCGACCGTTCCCTTGACCATAGCCTGCGGAGCATTATCAGGTTTCCACTCCCTCGTAGGTTCAGGTACTACGTCGAAGCAATTAGCTAATGAACTCGACGCGCTTCTAGTTGGATACGGTGGAATGCTGACAGAAGGTGCTGTTTCATCTCTAGCTGTAATATTACCGGCTGCAATAGTTTGGGATTTCTCAGCATTCGCGGCCAACGCAGGATTAACCACGGATATGATAGTAAAAGCTGGAATAAACATCACGGCAACACCCAATATATTAAAACTAGGAGGTATACCAAGGTTCACTACTTCCTATGGCTTAGTTCAAGCCTTGATGTGGTCGAAAATCGCGGGACTAGAAAACTTCACAGTATTATACAAGGGGTTCTCGACGTTCGCGGCATGGGCTCTCTCGGCATTCGTATTAACTACTTTAGATACCGCGAATAGATTAGCGAGGTTTGCATGGGTTGAAATGTTCGACTGGGTGAAGAGTAGAAGCATTAGTTTACACAAGGTTATAACAAACAGGTGGTTTGCATCCCTAGTGCCAATTCTGCTGGGTGCAGTAATGGCATTTCCACAAATACCAGATCCCTTAAATCCAGGTAAAAACATCTATGCGTACCAAGTTGTATGGCCAGCCTTCGCTGGGACAAATCAACTTCTCGCTGCCATAGCACTCTTAACTGAGGCGCTATGGGTATACGCTGTTCTAAAAGTACGTGGATGGATAAGCTACTTGATAATGATTCCGGCTACATTCCTTTGGTTAACCGTAACAGCAGCTCTCTTCGTATGGCTAATATACATTGTTCCATATCTACCTGTTCTTTACATTGCAACAACAGGTCTTATTGTTGGTATATCACTAGCGCTCGACATAATATTGATCTCGCTATTCGTAAGCTCTCTTAGACACGCATCAAAAATATAGCTATTATATTTTTATCAATTTTCGATTTTTATTCTCTGAATTCACATCATTTAGTGGTGTATTGAATGCTTCTCAATAAGATACGTTCTCTTCTAAGTGAATTCGTATTGTTCATAAAGGGGCTTAATCAAGCAATACTTGAGCAAAGTGTTGAGGCCCTGGAAGCCGAGTACATGGAGTTAGAGAACGCTTTCTTAACTATTCTATTTGGATCACTAATAGGGATAAAAACTACTCCAGCTCTATTGAGTCTCGAAATCCTGCACGCAGTTAAGGAAGAGATCGGTACCCTTGAATCCAGGGGGATAAAAGGAGAAGATGTTTTAGGAGATTTAATGGCATCGCTGGGAGGAGAATGGTAGTGAAAATCTCCGATTTATTATCACCATACAGGTGCTGCCCACACCTAGTAATCACCATTGGAAAAGGAGGTGTGGGTAAAACAACTGTTTCACTGCTCTTTGGGTTAATGTTATCTAGAATAGGGGAAACCATGGTTTTAAGCCTCGACCCAGCGAAACACCTGGTAAAATATGTTGGAAGAGACATCTTGGGCAAGGAAGTGGAAATAGAAAATAGACTGGTTTTAAAGCAACTAGATGTAGATAGAGAAATATCCAGGCAATTGAATCAATACTCGGATACGCTCAAGGATCTTCTTCCATCTCTAAAAGTATTGAACATAGACAACGTCATCGACGTAGTTAAATTCATGCCTGGTGTTGAAGAAGAAGTTTTTCTTAGGATAATTCTTGAAGCCTACGAGCATGCTGATTACAACTTCATTGTCATAGATACACCGCCAACGGGAGTAACTCTGAGAACAATATATCTACCTGTCTTATACAAGATCTGGTTAGAGAAACTAGTTGAAGTAAGGGAGAGAATTCTATCACTAAAATACGCTATTGCAAAAACCCTGGGGCGCGAAGCAGATATTAGAGATAAGGCTTTATCACTACTACTGGAAATGAAGGAAAAATACATTAATTTAATTAACCTACTAAAGGATTCAACTAGAACCTCATATGTTCTAATTGCGACTCCTGAACCCCTACCTCTCTACGAGCTCAAAGAAACAATTAATTTCCTAGAGGAAAAGCTGCGTGCGAAGCCTAAAATGCTTGTTCTAAATAGAGTTCTACCACTGGAGATGGCGGAACGCATGGGGCTTAAAAACCAGCAGGAAAACATTATAACAGAGCTTTCATCATATAGAATTCCAATGATTTTAATTAAATACCTGGGGAAACCCACGGAAAGCATTGATGATATTAGGAAACTAGAGGATTTAATTAAGGTGATTTGGTGAGCTTCGAAGAATTTCTCGTAGTGTATGGAATAATAATATTTATAGCGATTCTCGGTGCAGCTTCCGCTATTTGGTTCTTTAGAGTCAGGCGTAAGCTAATTATTTTACTGAGAGATACAGCTATTTTACTGGAGAAACACTATAACCCATCATCGAAGGAATACCAATGGCTAGGCTACTTGGTTGGTTATAAAGCTAGGTATATACTACCTGGGAAGCACGTAGTCTACGTGATGTTAACTACTGTCCCCAAGCACTCCCTCATATATTATCCAATAGCTAAGATCGCTGGAAGAAAAGATAGACTCGAGATAGCTGTTAAACCACACGATCGAATAGTCCCCAGCGAATTCTACCTTGTTAAAAAGAACAGTTTGATCGATAGAGCTGTTCTAAGAAACTCTGCGGGAGACAAGTTGAACCAAATGTTTACCAGGGAGTTGAAGGGATACTACAATTACGTTGTTTATTACGACGATGAAAAAATTTACGATAAAATAGTAAAACTCGCTGAAAAAACAAATCTACCAATAACCTTAATAATGATGCGTCCAAGCGAGAACATTATATCAGCAACGTATGAACTATCCTTAAATACTCTCGAAGAATTTCTAAAATTTAGTGATACGTTAGTAAGAGAACTAACACTTCCTAAAGCTTTGAAAAAATAACGAGAAAAAATACTTTTTACTTACACCATGGTTTTTAGTTAAATCAGGGGAAGCAAATGAAAGTTGTCTATATGTTTGAACCACATAGAGCAGGATTAGAGATCCTCGATAAGCATAAGATAAACTACATTTACTACCCGGGGAGGGAAGCACCCCGCGACTGGCTTGAGAAAGAGCTAGTTGATGCTTTAATACTAGTTGCAGCACCTTATAACATCGTTGATAAATCCGTGTTAGAGCTGGGTAAACAATTGAAACTAATAATTATCCAAGGATCAGGATTAGATAAAGTCGACATAGATGCCGCCACTAGTAGAGGTATTTACGTTGCAAATGCACCGGATTACATTGCGGAAACCGTTGCTGATCACATCATGGCGCTCATACTTGCACACTATAGGAATATTGTGAAAGGAGATAGATACATCAGGGATAAGAAATGGGTTGGCGGAATACACCATAGTTTAATCGGACATGTTCTGCGAGGTAAACGAGTTGGAATAATTGGAATGGGTAGAATAGGAGCTGCTCTAGCTAGGAGACTTAAGCCGTTTGGGGCTGAAATAGTGTACTGGGATCGAAGAGTAAAACCCGAAATAGAACATGCTCTTGAAATACAACGATTAGACCTAGATCAACTCATTGAGACAAGCGATGTTATCGCTATTACAATAGCACTTACCCCTGAAACCAGAAGGTTGCTTAACAGGGAGAGAATATATAGAGTTAAAAAAGGTGCGTTAATTGTAAATACCGCGAGGGGGCCTATTATAGACGAAGAAGCATTAATTGAGAGACTAAAATCGGGAGAAGTATACGCAGCCCTCGATGTATTCGAAAAAGAACCCTTGCCACATGACAACCCACTAATAAATCTCGACAACGTAATTCTAACGCCTCATCTAGGTGGATTTTCATGGGAGGCGCTAGCTGATACATCGAAATTCGTTGCGGAGTGCATAGTTAAATATATCAAAGAAGGGCGTCTGCCCGATACTGTGGTTAACAAGATTTAAGCCCGCGTTCGATCAAAAACCTCGAGGAAGAATAGTTTAATTACCACTATTAGCTAAGTATTTTCAATCTAGATCAATATTTAACTACATGGAAAACAACGTAATCGCTATGCAAGTAAAAGCTTTATTCTTCGCAGAAAGAGGAATATGGGGCCGCGGGGATTTGAACCCCGGGCCACGGGGGCCCAAGCCCCGCATCCTAGCCAGGCTAGACGACGGCCCCGGGTTATCCTATAATTCATAATGAATACATGGGGTTTAAATCTTATAAAGTAAATATTTTACTTGCTTCATGTTTATATAGTGTTATATTCTTGGTTTCAACGGGGTTAAGCCCCCTGATCTCAGCGAGCATGCTACTTGATAATCCTAATATCAGGCTTCCATACATGAGCTTCTCAAGCGTATTGTTGCCGTCTAGCGTGAACTTATATAGTTTTGTGTCGTATTGTAGGTATATTTTTTCCATGAAATCCACGAGTTTATTCCCTATCGCGTCGCTTGGATCAACTATTTCCAGAACACAGAACTTCCTAGGTACCGGGTGCTCGTACCCAACTATGTCATTGTGCATCCACTCGGGTGCAACATCAACTTTAGCAATTAATTTGCTATTTTCATTGAATTCGTTTTTCCCCCTCACAGCTAAGGGTTCCAGGGGTGAGTGTGTTGCTATTATAAATAACCTCTCATCGCTAACTACGTGTTTGTAAAGCCACTTGGAAACATCTTCAGCTATTGATTTCGCTTTCTTGATACTTACTTCTAGAAACAGTAGACTTCTGGAGGCGTCTTCCCTTGAATAAACTCCGTATCCGCTTGAATCAAGTAAACCCAATATGCTGTAAAGCATTGATGGTAGCGACGCCCTTGGCGGTAATCCACTTGGAATAGAGATATGCGTTAAACCAAGCTTCGAGGATTCATCTCTGAGATATCCTCCACTTGATACAGTAACTATTCTTCCTTTAGTATTTAAAGCCTGCTTGAGAGCAGCTAGTGTTTCAACGGTGTTTCCACTGTAGCTGATTATAAGGATCAATGTATTTTCATCAATAAACCTAGGTAAAACATGTGATTTAATAGTATATACCGGGATACCTCCGCTTGCTGAGTGTAGAACTTGTAGATAATCTCCTACTATGCCGCTTCCACCCATACCAACAACTACGATTTCATTAAATGATCCTTCGACGAAGTATTTCCCCCATGTTTCAATCGCGTCTCTGATTTGCTTAGGCCAATTCAAATACGCATCGATCACGATAAACACCTTTCCATAAACTTTAACTATGTAGTATTAAACATTATTTACAATAAAAATCCCAGGTTAAATATTGATTAACGTGATAAGTGGCAGCCATGGACTCAGACAACGTCTTACGTGAGTTATCATATGGTAGAAATATAGTAATGTCTTATTTAACCAACACCATGCTCAAAATGCTATTTACCATAGTTTCAAATGCTATTAGGGAAAAGAGAGAACTGGTAGTTGTCGATGAAAGCAAATACGTTGCAAGGTATATCCCGCTTGAGCTTGTTGAAAGTATTCTTGTTGTCAATAATATTGAAGAGGCATGTAATGAAGAGAACTTGTTTTCAATAGTATTCATGCCCAGAGACCTACGTAAACTAACCTATTGCAGAGCTAGAGATGTATTGGTATTTACAAAACCCATTAGAATACATAATTTCAGGGAATACGTTAAATACTACCTTGAAAAAGTTGCTGAAGGAAACGAATATGTGTTAAAATCACCTACTAAAGGAGTAACATATAGATTTAAAATAAATAAAGGCAAGCTAGAGTTAATTGAGAAACCAGCTGGAATTCTGGGCCAAGCGTATGAAATTATAAAAAACACGATGTCAATGTATGGTGATACCACAGTAAGAGATATTGTAGTAATACTCACTAAAGAAATAGGTGTTGATAAAAAAGAAGCAAGGAAAATACTAGTGGATTTAGCTCGAAGAGGTTATATCCGGGTTCATAAAGGTAGAATTACACTAGCTTAACTACGTGCAAGTGATTCATCGAAAAGTATTTTCATTAATCCAAGTTTCTTAAACACCAAATTTACGTAGTCGTCGATAATTTGTCTAGACACCCCCATTTTTTCAGCACGCGTTAATACAATATTCTCAACAATAGAGTATTTTTGATACCTCTCGTTGAGTTCCTTCCACGGAATATTCGTCATGGCTTTTAAAACTTCGCCGTCAACAGGTAGAATATCTTTAACCATCATGAACGCAAGAATAGGGTACCCTACATACCCTCTGTAAATTGTTCCATTATCATTACTGTAGACCCTAAACACTTGGTTTCCTTCGTTAATTACAACTACTTTGTATTCCTTATCCCCCATGCTTGATACCACGGAGGCTTCGATATCAGATAATATTGATATCCTTTCGTCTCCAACAGCTCCAATAGCTTCTAGAACTTTTATTCTAGGTGGTTTAGATAGAAGTTTCATTCTCTATTAACACCTTTCTTTGTAAGTAATTGGAGCTCAATAACCTGCTCCAATACATTTATTAAGTCAACTATGACTATATATTTTTACAAACCAGTGATCCCATTTAAACAAATAGAATTTTTATAAATAATATTAAATATATATTATATTACATGTGGTGAGTTCTATGGGAGAAGCTTCTTCAGTGAGGGAACTAAGTAGCGGTTTAATTATTGCAGGAGCCTACGCGGATAAAATAAGGAGAACTCTCTTTGCTCAACTACGTGACTTAGTTAAGCAAGATAAAGAATTTGCTAGGGAAATTGCTCGTGCAACAGCGGAGTTAAACATAGTTCTAT
Source organism: Thermoproteota archaeon (assembly GCA_030550615.1). Taxonomy (GTDB): domain Archaea; phylum Thermoproteota; class Thermoprotei_A; order Sulfolobales; family Desulfurococcaceae; genus UBA285. The sequence goes on from JAUQPA010000001.1 coordinate 68,832, forward strand.
ACCGTATTCTAGTAGATGAACTTAAGTTAAGTAAAGGAGACGTGATTAGAGCTAGAATAAACTATTCCATCGACCTCAAGAACAAGAGGATCATATGGGATTATAGATCACTTAAATTAGAAGTTTTTAGGAGAATACCGGATGAACAAGTATCGGAAACCGTGAATAATGTTGTAGCAAGCAAATTAGCTAAAATACTAGAGGAGTTTAAAATCGCACCTAAAATAGCTGAAGAAACAGTCAGATCATTCGAAGTAAGCGAAGAGAAATACGAAGAGAAACCCCCGCCTCAACTAGAGAAACCCCCGACACCACCTGCTCCAGCTACGCTAAGTGAAATTATTGGTTCAGTGGATTTAATCGGGGAAACTATTGAGGGAGGATTATTAGTCAAGTTCACGAGTAGAGAGGGTTCATCGATCGGTATAGCAACAATATCTCCCAGTGGAGATGAACTAGTAATAGATGCTATTATAATACATGAAGGTGCATCTAGAAGATACTTAGCTCGAACAAAGAGTAAAATAGACGCGTACAGGGATGATCCAGGCAGAATACTGCCCGAATTAGAGAAAGTATCGCCAACCGAGGTAACAAAGGAACAAGCTGAAAAACTAATTAGAGAAAAAATGCAGTCTCTGCTCTGAGGAAAATATACTATTTTTACATAATTAAGAAGCCCTCTCTTCTTTAAAGTGAAATTAATTGACATAATCTCATCGGGGTTTGATTGCCAAAACTAGATCTCGGCGAAGCACCAGAAGGAATATTAGAGCTTAGTAACGAAGAAATAATCAGAGAATTTGAAGCAACTCTTCAAGCTGCAGGTGCATCCAAGGAAACAATTAAATCTTATATGTCTGCGATACGAGACTTCATGTCATTTATAGGTGAAAAGCCACTCCGCGAAGTAACATTAAAGGATGTAATAAACTGGAGAAACGAACGATTCACCAATGGATTCCCAGGGGCTAAAACAACTGATAAAAACAAGTGGCAGCTAACTCTACACTACTATACAATACTACTTAGAAGATTTTTCAAGTGGCTTGGTTTAAGAGTTAAAATACCTGGTGTTAAGAGAACTCCGGCAAGAATAGAGGCGCTTAGCGAGGAGGAAGTTGAAGCTCTGATGAAAATAGCGAGGAAACCCATGGATAAACTCATTCTCCAATTGATGTTAACTACCGGGCTACGTAGTAGGGAACTACTGGAGCTCAGAGTCGAAGACATTGATTTCAATAGAAGAGTTATCAGGGTTAGATCAGCTAAGTATGGAAAAGAAAGACTTGTAACAGCTCCCAGGGAAGTTTTTGAAATGATAGAAGCCTGGATAAGAGTAAATGACTTAAAGCCGAAGGACAAGATATTCAATATATCATATCCCGGATTATATAAGAAGCTGAAAAAACTCGCGATAAAAGCAGGCGTAGATCCCTCGAAGGTCAGACCACATGTTCTCAGGCACACATTTGCCACCATGGCTATTAGAAAAGGTCTTAGTTTACCAAGTCTACAGAGGTTGCTAGGACATAGCGATATAAGAACCACTCAAGTTTATCTTCATATAACTATTGATGATATCAAGCAAGAATACGATGAGAAGATAGGAAGTGCTTTAAATAGAATTAAGCAATGCTATTCCTGCGGCAGAGGAGTTCCATTAGATGCTGTATTTTGCCCTTACTGTGGTGCACAATTAATGACGGAGGAGGCAACCACGTAGATCCAAATTATTCGATAATTCTTGCAATAACAATTCTCGGTATGCTCCTGTACTGGGGGTTTCTACTCACATATTCTCTAACCATGTTCTCTCCATCTTCAATTGGGAAGGCGTCCTCGTAGTCCCTGATGGCATTCAATATTTCCTCTTCGAAAACAATTATATAAAGCGGGTTAACCGGTATGCTCCATTTTTCACCAGAGTATTTGATTTCGAATAGCTTATCAAGAAAGCTCTGATCATTAGAGTAGCTCTCACTTATTACTGCTCTGTAGTACTGTGTTATGTAATGTGCAACAATATACGCGATTAATTTATTTCCCTTGTATACTTTAAGAGTAGCTAGCTCGCTGTGATCTTCCAGGACAACATGTGGACCCTGCTCAATTAGGTATCCCGAATCACTTAGTTTCTCAATGAACCTATCGAGGTTCTTGACTTTATCGAATTCAATGATTTGCGCCAACAGTTATCACCTTAACCTACTCATTGAATAGCTAGTGAGCAATGTCTAATATACACTAATAATTCACAATATAATTAAACAATTATTGAAGCAATAGTTCATGCTTAAACGAGGAGAGCTTATTGAGCATAGATGGAATTTTACCTGGAAGCTTAAAAGAAGCACAGATTGTTAAATACATGAAGAACGTGCTAGAGGATCTCTTAGACCAAGTCTATGTTGTTAAAATACCAGTTTATGAATGGAGCTGGAATTGCCTGCTCGAAATTAACGGCACCGAGAAACCATGCATACTTTTACCATACAGTACGGAATTAGAGTTAATAATCAAACCCAGAGAAGTGCTAGTTGTCGAGAACACGAATTTCGTTGACAAGGCGAATATTGAAGATAAAGTTATTTTAGTAAAATACCCTAAAGATCCAATCGAGCTAAGATTCATTACCAATGTGATTAGTAAAAAGAACCCCAAGTTAATATTGCTGAATACAAATATGCCGGGATTACTGAAAGCGGATGTTGTATTAAGCTCACTTGGATACACTTACGCACCCACATGTCCTCTGAAAACACCGGTGGTAAGTTTAGATGAAACATTAACTAAGGAACTGATTACACGAGGAGGAGTAGTTAAAGCTGCATCTACAATTAGAGTTAATTATGGAAACATCATTGTAGGTTACCTCAACAGGGGAAGCGAATACAGTGTGCATGTGATTGCACACCACGATACTATTATAGGTGATTTCAGGTATTCCCCATCGTATTATTTACTTAAATTCATAGAGAGGATCAGTAATAAGGATCTTCCGGTGAATTTAACAATTATATCCTACACTGCTCGCGAGATAGGAGACGTGGAGTTCACCGAGTATCATTACTATTGGGGTGAAAGGTACTTGTTAAGAATCATGGAGAATAAGGGAGAGCTAGAGAGGACACTATACACTATCGCGATAGGTCCAATAAACATTAGTGGAGAATTGAAAGCAGTTTCCCACCCTGTTTTTCACAGGTATCTACATGATAAGAACGTGGTCATCGAGGATAACGCGTTTCTACTAGAATCCCATACATACATGGAGCACGGTATACCATCCATTACATTTACAACCGAAACTTCACTGAGATACAGGAACTCGAATATTTCTTTCAACGCTGAGGAAACCCATGAAACTATAAAAAGAGCGATTGATCTAATGGAGACATTACTAAATAACATTAAGCCGAACGATATGTGGATCAAAGATGTCCACGAGCACGTTATCAACAAACTAGGAGAAACAGAGCTCGATGTGCGTGTAGAAGCAACTAGATTAATTGATTTAATGCATCAATTACCGGTTCCTGAAGGTGTGAAAGCCTTTACGAGAAGTGCTTATCGCACTTTTTACTATTACTGCCTACAACCACTCGAACTATACGCTGAATCGGCGTTATTACCAAGCCTATCGAAGGTAAATTTGAAATCCCTAAGCAAAATAATCTCGGTGTGTAGAAGTTACTTGGTTATAGGCAATGAGAACGAGTATTTGGTTCTAGATGCATTACCACGTGAATTCATTGATCAATACATGAACTTGTTTCTCAAATATAATGTTAAAAAATTAAGGAGCATTATAAATAATGAAATTATTAAAACTACTCGCAATAAGCTAGTGAGGTGTTGTAAAGATGTCGAAGAAAGCAATAGGGATCGATAAGTACGCTGATTTCGACGACTGGTATCAGGCTGTACTACGTGAAGCAGACATAGTTGATATAAGGTACCCTGTGAAAGGAATGATCGTGTGGCGGCCATATGGTCTTAAAGCTCTCAGACTTACGCAGAAGATTCTTATAGAACTACTCGAGAAAACTGGTCACCAGGAAGCATATTTCCCCTCGCTTATACCCGAGTCTATCTTTGCAAAGGAAAAGGATTTCCTCGAGGGGTTTGGAGGTGAAACCTTCGTCATAGAGGGAACTGGAACCAAGAGATTCAATGAGAAATTTTTCTTGAGGCCCACTAGTGAAACAGTAATGTACTATATGTGGAGCATGTGGATCAAGGGTCGCAAAGATCTACCGTTAAAAATGTACCAGACAGTCAATGTTTTTAGATATGAAACTAAAATGACTCACCCAATACTCAGAGTTAGAGAAATAATGGGATTTATAGAAGCACACACAGCTCACGCTACTTACGAGGAATCCGAGTTTCAAATTAGAGAAGCCGTGGGATTGTATAAGGAGTTCTTTGATAGACTTCAATTACCGTACTTCATTGTAAAAACCCCGCCTTGGGACACATTCGCCGGAGCTGAGTATAATTATGATTTCATAACTGTAATGCCTGACGGCAAAGCACTAGAACTTGGAAGTGTCATAAACCTTGGTCAAAGGTTTGCTAGAGCATTTGATATAAAATTCATGGATACTGATGGAAACGTCAAATATGTTTATCAAACATGCTATGGAGTAAGTGAAAGAGTTTTAGGTGCTGTTATAGGAGTGCATGGCGATGAAAAAGGATTATTTCTACCGCCCGAAATAGCGCCAATACAAGTAGTAGTAGTACCCATAGCAAAACCCGAGGAGAAAGAAATTTACGAGTACGCGAAGAAGGTAAAGGAGTACCTGGTTTCAAATGGTATTAGAGCACATGTTGACGATGATCCTGAGCATACACCGGGGTGGAAATACTACTTCTGGGAAATGAAAGGTGTTCCAACGCGACTAGAAATCGGCCCGAGAGAAACGGAGCTCAAGACAGTTACTATAGCTAGAAGAGACAACCACCCCAAAATCACCGTGAAATTAGAAGAATTAATAAACGCGTTGAATGAAGCATGGCGCGGCATAAACATAAGCCTCAAGCAAAAAGCCCTAGAACACATGAAGAAACTAACAATTATAGCAACTGATTGTTCACCACCAGTGGAAAAAACTAAGGGATTAATAATAGCGCCCTGGGATGGTAGCAGGGATAACGCTGAATTACTGGAGAAAACCTTTAATAAAGGAGTACTGGGCGAAATAGTAGAATCACCAATTGATCTACCCAACGTAACTAACTACACGACTTGTAGTGGTGAAAAAGCAAGTAAATGGGCTCTTCTAGGGGTAACGTACTAAGATTTTTGGGGAACTTAGACGAGAGTTCTAATGGATTTGGTAAGAGATTTAAGGGGTGTTCCTGCTTATTTAAATCAAGCCTATGAAAAGGTTTTGGTTGATAGAAATGAGTGAATACCTCAAACAACTAAAAATACAAATAGCTGGAAAAGTCCAAGGCGTAAGATTTCAAGATATTTCACCACTCGAAATAACTGTTTTCAAAGAAGGATACCCAGAAATACGTGTTAAAGACGAAAAAGACTATGTTACAGTAAAATATGGAGAACAAGTAATTAAGTACGATAAGTGGTATACTAAACCAGAGCATTTAGCGGAAATGATAAGAGTTTACTACGTAAAAGAGCCTTCAAAGTAAAATTTCAGAATCCTATACTTTTTTAGAAAGCGAAATCTTTTCTAATTCAAAGTAGCCTTCATATTCGGAAATAATTATTTTTCTACCTGAAACTATTAATCGGTATTTGAATAAAGGTGCATTAATTACATATGTTTCGGCTTCGCCGCCTTCAAACGATAGGTTGAATCCATATTTCTTGGATAATCTTATGAGATACTCGAGATCTTTCCATGTAAAAACCCTGCCTAGTAGATCATGAGGAATGCCCATTGAGGTAATTGAAATCAACATGAATTCAATGTTTTTCCCTAGTATTCTAGCCATGTATTCTTCTTCGTTTACTCCCCAATTGGGAGCATATAATTCAATTCCGACTTCCTCCGATACCTTGCTGAATGCTTTATATTGGAAAACGCTTTTCACAGCTCCTGTTACAAGCATGTCTATTCCATACTTTCTTTTAACACGACTAAGTAAAATATACAATGCCCGTGTTTCCTCGCTGGGGTTAATTAAACCTATTGTTTCAAGGGGTAGAGATAACGCCTGTGCTTGAGCTATAAGTCCATTAAAGTTCGGCTGATGATACAACATTGAATACTTGTACAGTGGTATAATAGATACCAATGCTTTAACTTGAATACCCCTCTCTATTGCTTCATGTAGTGCAAACACGGAATCCTTGCCACCTGTGAATAAAACAGCTGCTGTAGGCAATGTAATCACTCCTTCACATTAAAAGCTATGTGTTGATTATTTAATTAAGGGAATTATGAGGATTATCATCGTATCAAATGATAAAGCGAAGAAACCTGATTTACAAGCTAAGCACTCGTTTTCAGTATACATTGAGAGATCAAATGAGACGTATCTCTTTGATCTAGGGGTTGATCCCGGCGTTTTAGAGCATAATGTAAACGTACTCGATATAGGCGTTGATATCGTAGACTACGTTATCGTATCTCACGAGCATTTACCTCATTATGGTGGATATAAATATTTATCTAGCGAGGCACCATATACTACTGTCTATATTCCGTTTTCTTCATCAGAATCCCTTGGAAGAGTTTTCAAAACACATGGACTTAAACCAGTAGAAGTCACGAAGTGGACTAAGCTGAGTGAAGGAGTATACATCACGAAACCTTACTATGGTCCCCCCTACGAACACTTCCTATTGTTCGAACTCGGCGATCATTTGATTGTTTTAACAGGGTGTCTTCACCCCGGGGTAGCGGTTCTCAAGGATATTTCAAATACCATGGGTAAAAAGATAAAAGGGGTTATTGGAGGATTCCACCTGAAGAATGCGCCGGAGAGAATTGTTGAAGCCGCGGTTGATCAACTCGTGGAGAACGTAAAACCCGAATTTATATCTCCACTACACTGTGCTGGTGAATTATTTACTAGGAAGTTAAAGGAGAGAAGAGAAATAGATATCGTTGAATTACAAGCAGGAGACGAATTAAGTATCTAAGGTATCTTCTAACTCTATTCAGTTCTCTGTACCGGTAGCGAAACTCTGTATTTGGGATGGTATTTTCTAATTTGCTCTGGTTTTACTTTCTTAAGTTCATCTTCTGGGAGAACAGCTAGGATTTCCCATGCTTTATCCAGCGTCTCCTCGACTGTTCTTCTCTCGTATTCACCTTGATTTATGAATTCTCTCTCGAATTTATCAGCGAACTCGAGGTACCTTCTATCTCTTGGGGTAAGTGATTCCGTGCCCACTATGACACTAAGTTCGCGTAGCCTTACCCCCTCCGCGTATGAGCTTATTAATTGCATGAACACGTTGTGATGATCTTCCCTTGTTTTACCAGGGCCAATGCCATCTTTCATAAGTCTAGATAAACTCATCAGTGGATCGAAGGGTGGATAAATACCCTTAAGCCACATTGTTCTCGAGAACACCAATTGACCCTCCGTTATATAGCCCGTTAGATCTGGAATAGGATGCGTAATATCATCGTCAGGCATTGTGAGAATAGGCATTTGAGTAATACTTCCTTTTCTACCTGCAACTCTACCCGCTCTTTCATATATAGTAGCTAGGTCGGTGTACATGTATCCAGGGTAACCTCTTCTCCCGGGAACCTCCTCCCTTGCAGCACTTAACTCCCGCAGTGCTTCGCAATAGAAAGTCATATCGGTCATTACTACTAATACATGCATATCGTAATTCCAGGCTAAGTGCTCTGCAATAGTAAGTGCTACACGCGGGGTCACTATTCTCTCAATAATAGGTGCAGAAGCAGTATTTATGATTGCTACAACGTGTTCTAAACCACTTGTTTTACGGAAATTCTCGATGAAGAACATTGCGTCATCGTATGGTACTCCGATTGCAGCGAAAACTACTGCGAATTTTTCTTCTTTACCACGAACTCTTGCCTGCCTAACTACTTGTGCTGCAACTCTATTGTGCGGCAACCCTGATCCACTGAAAATAGGTAGCTTCTGACCTCTCACAATACTAAATAATCCATCAATTGCGGATATCCCGGTTTCTATGAACTCTGTTGGTGGCAGCCTGGAGGCTGGGTTTAAAGGTGCTCCATTTATATCCAAATACTCCTCGGGTATTATTTCAGGGCCATTATCAATGGGTTTACCAAGTCCATTAAATATTCTTCCAAGCATATCGATGCTAACTGGTATTTTCAGGGTTTCACCTCTGTATTTAACCTTTGATTTCTTTAAATCAACTTCCGATACTCCACCAAATACCTGTATGACCGTTATTGATTTACCGGCGTCAATGACTTGCCCTAGTTTTACTTCGCCATTTGATAACTCTACTTCAACTATTTCCCCGTATTTAACTCCCGGAACGCTTTCAACGAAGAGTAAGCTACCTTGTGCTTTAATCAATTTTTGTGTTTCACGTACGAGAAGATTGGACACGTGACTCCACCTCATTAGTTATTTCATTGAATTCATCTATTATGGATTTATACAGGTCGTTGAAAAACGTAATTAGCTGATCTTGAGGGGTTGAAAACGGAATATTTTTCATTCTGGCAATTTTCTCTCTTACGCGCATTTCACGTACCTTCTCGAATGGAACACCTATTTTTATTGCTTCCTGTGCTTTTTCATAAAATAATTTAATAGCCTTAGCCATGAGAGCCGTTTTCAACGGTGGTGAATAAGCATCTTCGAGGCTTAAAGCATCTTGCTGCAGGAAATCTTCTCTTATCATGCGGGCGACTTCTAATATTAATCGATCTTCTACGGGCAAAGCATCTGCACCAACGAGACGTACAAGTTCTTCCAGTTCAGCTTCTCGTTGAAGTATTTTCATGAACAATTCTCTTAGCGTGGGATACTCGGGTTCTATGTTGATCCACCATTTAGAAACGTCCTCGGTATACAAACTATAACTAGTAAGCCAGTTTATTGCCGGGTAGTGTCTTCTGTAAGCTAGTGAAACATCTAAAGCATATAATGCTCTAACTACTCTGAGTGTCGACTGTGTAACTGGCTCGCTGAAATCAGCTCCTGGCGGGGACACAGCTCCAATGATAGTTAAACTACCTACTCTTTCAGGGCTACCCATTGCTTTGACTAATCCGCTTCTCTCGTAAAAGGACGCTAGTCTAGATCCAAGGTACGCGGGGAACCCTTCCTCCCCAGGCAACTCTTCGAGCCTTCCGCTGATCTCCCTCATTGCTTCCGCCCATCTACTTGTTGAATCAGCTACTAAAAGCACATTATAACCCATATCTCTGAAGTATTCTCCTATTGTAACTCCCAAGAACACGCTTGCTTCACGTGCAGCAACTGGCATATTACTCGTGTTCGCTATGAAAACGCTTCTCTCCATTAATGGTCTACCTGTCTTTGGATCTATGAGTTTTCTAAAACTATGTAGTGCATCAGCCATTTCGTTTCCACGTTCTCCGCATCCAACGTATATTGTTATGTCGGCGTGGCTCCATTTGGTAAACGTCTGCAGGGAAACTGTTTTCCCAGTTCCGAAACCTCCGGGAATAGCTGCTTTCCCTCCCATGCCCAGTGGAAATAGGAAATCAACAACTCTAGTTCCTACGACCAAGGGTTGTTTAATCTCTAATTTCTCAACATATGGTCTAGGTTTACGTACAGGCCATTTCTGAAGCATCGATATGTCTTTACCATTTATTCTCATTACTGGTTCTTCTATCGAGTATTTACCCTCGCTGGCAACCCATTCCAGTGTTCCATGTACACCGTGAGGTACCATAATATAGTGTTTCACGGCCTCTGTCTCCTGGACATAACCTACTATATCCCCACTTGAAACCTTTACGCCTGGTTTAACTACAGGTGTAAAATACCATTTACTATCACGTGGTAAAGAAGGCTGCTTAACACCTCTTCTAATGAGAAAACCTACTACTTCCTCGAGCTTTGTAAGCGGTCTTTGAATACCATCAAATATTGAACCTATTAAACCAGGACCGAGTTCAGCTGATAGTGGATTTCCAGTAGCGTAAACAGGTTCCCCAACCTGTATTCCAGTTGTATCCTCGTATACTTGAATTATGGCTTTTTCTCCCTCAACACCTATAACTTCTCCTATCAACCTATCGTGCCCTACTTCAACAACCTCGTAGACGCTTACACCATGCATACCTTCAGCTATTATCACTGGTCCTGAAACCCGGTGTATTTTACCTTTAAGCATTATTATTACCACCTAGTTAGATATTGCAATTTTGAAAATAAATTAATTTAGTGTTATTTCAATACCGAGTATTTTACGAGCAAGTTCTCTATAATAATCGCGGGGATCCCTTTGAACGCTTAACAACGGATGTTCCAGCATTAGAAATATCTTGTCACGAGCAATACTTTTCGCATGATCTATGACATCGCTACACGTTGATGAAACTGTATCCAAGTATACTATAACATCATATAAGTGTATATTCTTAGTTATCCATTCCTCGAGTTTTCTGCAGTCGTTGTTAAAGACGTAAGCATCAACACCTGCCGCTAATGCAATGATTTCCAGGTACTCGTCTCCAATGAAAACTATTTTACCGGGTTTAATCAAGGAATAACCCACCTTTCAATGATTGTTTTTAACTCGCTTTTAAGCGTAATATCTTTTGAATGTATAGTTGTTAGAACTAATCTCAGTAATAAATACTGTCTCAGTGCGAAGAAGTAATCTTTGAGTAACTCACTTGTTTCATACACGTGTAGCGTCAAAGCAGATAAATATGCTGGGGCTATAGGTACTAGTACATCGATTATTTCCAGTCCACGGGCGATTCTACTAACGTCCAGGGCCATGGAATGTACTATTGTGAACACTGGTCTTATTTTTCTGAACGCGTCAAGTGCGGACATAGGATCAGCTTCTAGTAGTTTACATATGGATGTGAAATCCCCGATGTTAATCAACAAAGGTCTCCATAATGCATCCTTTAATCCATGTATTGTACAAAGCCTCATTATTGTTATATCATGAAATAATCCTGCAATAACGTATTCGTTGTAATTCCCGGATCGTGCGATAATTGATCTAATAGCATCATATATTCTTGAAACCTTCTCCGGAATAAGTTTGCTGTATTCGTGAAAACTCTTCACGAGATCTTCAACATATGGATTTAAACCAGCTTTCTTTCCACCTAAATACGCTTCGATGTTTTTAGTGCTCTTTGTGGTAAAATAACCAACCGGTTTAAAACCCTTGGTGTAGTTTAGTAGAGCAATTGCAGCATTATATACCTCGAAAACTCCTTCGACTGCATAGGCATACGTTTTATTTTTAGCTGAATTTATAATTCTATTTAGTAATTCAATGTGATAATCATCAAGGATCAATAGAATATCCGTTAATGTGGCCTGCTCTTTTTCGCGTTTTTCAAGCAACTTAACCGCAAAGGCCTTATCTAAAAGAACTCTGAATGCTTCATTTAAATCCTCGGCTTTGAGAATCTTTAGGTACTCATCACGTAGAACAAGATTACCCTTATCAAAGCGCGTCAATTATTCTAACCCCATAACATTTTCGCTAGCTTATTAATTATCCGGCTTCTAGCTTGCTCCAAGCGTGTTTTAATGCTATTATCTACTATAACACCCGAAGCAGATATTACAATAACTCCTCCGAGCAGGGAGCTTGAATATTCTAATTCAACATTCTCATACCCAAGTTCTCTTAGTACGTCTTTCGCGATCTCAGCATGTTTATCGTTGACAATAATTTTCACGGGTTTATCCACATATGATAGTGCCTCGCTTAGAAGATTCCTAAGAGATG
>JAUQPA010000032.1 GCA_030550615.1 Thermoproteota archaeon
CTAAACGCTTACTTCATAGTTATAAACGGACCGGAAATAATGAGCAAGTTCTACGGGGAATCCGAGCAGAGATTGAGGGAAATATTTAAAATAGCGAAGAAAAAAGCAAAGAAATATCCAGCTATAATATTCATAGATGAAATAGACGCCGTAGCACCTAAGAGAGATGAAGTTACAGGTGAAGTAGAGAAAAGAGTTGTAGCACAGCTACTTGCTTTAATGGATGGATTAGAGAGCAGGGGGAACGTAATTGTCATAGCAGCAACAAATAGACCTAATGCAATAGATCCGGCTCTTAGAAGGCCGGGTCGATTCGACGTTGAAATTGAAATACCAATACCAGATAAGCGGGGAAGATACGAGATCCTAATGGTGCACAGTAGAAGGCTTATTGAAACAGGTCTACTCAGCCCCGATGTTGACTTAGAAAAACTAGCTGAAATGACACATGGTTTTACAGGTGCAGATTTAGCGGCCTTAGTTAAAGAAGCAGTCATGAGGGCCATTAAGCGCACAATAGAGAAGTGTAAAACATGCGACCAGGAGGATGTTTTATCGAATCTCCTTGTAACAAACGAGGATTTTTTAATAGCTTTTAGGAACATTGTTCCGAGTGGATTAAGAGAGATATTCATCGAAATTCCCGATGTCGGATGGAGTGATATTGGTGGTTTAAGAGATATTAAGCAAGTGTTAAAGGAGAGCATTGAACTACCACTCAAACACCCAGAGTTATACGAGAAATATGGTGTGAAACCCCCTAAGGGAATTCTACTCTATGGTCCACCTGGGTGCGGGAAAACACTACTAGCAAAAGCTATTGCAAAAGAAAGTGGTGTAAACTTCATAGCTGTACGGGGCCCCGAAGTTCTCAGTAAATGGGTTGGTGAATCCGAGAAAGCAATTAGGGAGATATTCAGGAAAGCTAGGCTACATGCACCAAGCATAGTGTTTTTCGATGAAATAGATTCCATTGCCCCGATAAGAGGTATTTCAAGCGACTCCGGGGTATCCGAGAGGATAGTTACACAGCTTGTCACAGAGCTGGATGGTATAAGAGAATTAAACAACGTAGTATTCATAGCTGCCACAAATAGACCGGATTTACTGGATCCAGCGTTGCTTAGACCCGGTAGATTCGATAAACTAGTGTATGTTCCGCCGCCTGATCTAGAGGCGAGAATAGAGATCCTCAGAATACACACCAAGTATTTGCCGTTAGCATCTGACGTTGATTTATATGAAATAGCTAGATCAACCGAGAATTATAGTGGGGCAGATCTTGAGGCCTTAGTGAGGGAGGCGTTTCTCATGGCACTTCGAGAAAACATATCTGTGAAATTTATTGAGAAAAAACACTTTATAAAAGCCATGGAAGTTATTAAGCCTAGTTTGAGCGAGGATTTAATAAAATTCTACATGGAATGGAATGAGAGAATCAGGCGTGCTCCCCCTAAACATGCAACAAAACCATCTGTATACACGTAGTAAGGTGATATCGTCGTGTCGAAGAATCATGAGATATGGAGGAAGATGCCTTTACACAGAGCAGTATTAGAAATAATATTATCTAAACCAGAGGGCGTAACGGAATCCAAGCTCCTGGAGACCTTGAAGAAGGAATATGGGATCGAAGCATCAGCATCCGAGCTGTACAATGTATTAATGAAATACGAGTTAAATGGATTAATATACGTAGAGTACGTTGGTAAAGAATTCCTAGTTAAGTTAACTCCACAGGCATTACAACAGTTCATAGCGTAATATAAAATAGGGATTATTAAACATATGTGTAGATGGGGGTTTAATGGGTGTTGATCTCAAGGATTTAATCCCGGAGGAAGTTAGAATTCCTATAAGCGATCTTAGGATCCTACGTGGAAAAGTTATAGCTATAGATGCTTACAATGCACTATACCAGTTTCTCACAGCTATTAGACAACCCGATGGTACTCCTTTAATGGATAATCAAGGTAGAATTACAAGCCACTTAAGTGGATTATACTATAGAACAATTAATTTAATGGAGAACGGAATTAAACCCGTATACGTATTTGATGGTAAACCACCGGAGTTGAAGGCAAAGGAGATAGAGAAACGCAAAGCTCTGAGAGAGGAGGCCAGTAAAAAATACGAGGAAGCTGTAAAAGCCGGGGATATTGAGGCAGCACGCAAATACGCCGTTATGGCAGCTAAATTAGCTGATTACATGGTTGAAGACGCGAAAAAACTTCTCGATGCAATGGGTATACCATGGGTTCAGGCACCAGCCGAGGGGGAGGCTCAAGCAGCCTACATGGCGAAAACAGGAGATGCGTATGCATCTGCATCACAAGACTATGATAGCTTGCTCTTCGGTTCTCCTAGGTTAATAAGAAACCTAACCATTAGCGGTAAGAGAAAACTACCTAGGAGAGAGGAATACGTTGAAATAGTGCCCGAGGTAATTGAGTTAAATAAACTATTAGCAAAACTTGGATTAACCCAGGAGGCTTTAGTAGATATAGGAATCCTTGTGGGTACCGACTATAACCCCGACGGATTTGAAGGCATAGGTCCTAAGAAAGCCTACCAATTGATAAAAGCATATGGAACCATTGAGAAACTACCTAAAGCACTGCTTAAATCCCCAGTAGAAGTGGATGTTCTTTCCATTAAGAAGTACTTCTTGAATCCACCGGTTACAAGGAACTATCAACTGAATTGGCGTGAACCAGACGTAAACCTGGTAGTTGAAATACTTGTGAAAGAACATGACTTCAACGAGGAACGCGTTAGAAACGCCCTTGATAGACTAATTAAGGCTTACAAGGAACACGTCAAGGGCTCGCAACAAGGATTAGCAAAATGGTTCACTAAGAAGTAAACTCAGGATTTCTCTCTCCAACCATACTCTCCAATTAATGGTACAAAAACACACTCTATTCCATACCTCTTGTGGAGCTTACCATTTACTTTATCAATTATTAGCAATCTCTGGAAGTAGAGATCTCCAACCGGTATAACTAATCTCCCTCCATCAGCCAACTGATCTATCAGTGGTTTAGGAACATCTGGTGCAGCAGCTGTTACAATTATTTTATCGAAGGGGGCTTTCTCCGGGTAGCCTAGAGTTCCATCTCCTTGGATAACCGATACGTAATCACCATATCCAGCTCTAGCTAAATTACGTTTAGCGAACTCAACTAATTCAGGTATTCGCTCAATAGTATAAACATGCCCGCGTTTACCGGGGTCCTGTTTAGCAACAATTTCAGCTAGAACAGCTGCCTGATACCCTGACCCCGTTCCAATCTCTAGTACTATGTCCCCCGGCAAGGGGTTTAATTCCTCAGTCATAATTGCAACCATGTGTATAGCACTTATCGTTTGACCATGTCCTATTGGTAAAGGAGAATCCACATATGCATATTCTCTTAAGTGAGCTGGAACAAACTCCTCTCTGGGTACTGTTAGAAGAGCTTTAATAACGCTTGGATTTCTAAGGTAACCCATTGATACTAGGAATTCGACAACTCTTCTCCTCTGAGCTTCAAAACTCATTATTTAACACCTAGTATCTCAATAACAAAATATGAATAATACATCTTAATACCGTACTCGCGTGGCTGAGTACAATGATCTGCTACGAGATCATAAGGGCGAGGGGGCATCCGAATATAAGAGCAACTCATAGAACAACTCTTGAAATAACTAAGGATAATGAACTAACACCACGTGGTGATTGCATAATAGGTGTATCAGCTGATAAAGCGGCATTTGATTTGAATGAAGACTTTAAACGCTGCCTAAGAAGAGAAAACTCCATACTAGTACTAGTATTGAAAGTGAATGAATTAAAAGACGTTATATTAGCCGAGGGGTCTCCTATATTAACGCTTAGTGATAAAAACAGGATTATTATTCGGAAGAGCACATATATCGAACCAGCAACCATCGGGGTAAGAGCGAATAAAGCATCCATGGATATTAAAAGAAGCATTGTGGAGTTGCTTAGAAACCCTAATACGATTCTAATAGTTTACTTGTATGTACTACAGCTTGATGAAATCACATCTATATATTCCAACTCTGGGGGCATATTCCATTACTAATCTACATTCCTTGATTCTCCAAGCTTTAAATACGCTTAGTAGTTCTGATTTAAGCACTTCTTCATTAATTAAAGATACCTTGTACAAGTGAAGCACTCCTCCAGGTTTAATTAACTCCTCGTAAACATCCGCGAATTCTAAGCTCCACATCGGTAGATCCGCTATTAATCTATCCGCGCTTTTTCTCCTGATAACATCTGGAAGCTCCCTAGCATCTAAATTAAGCGGCATAATGCTACCTCGTATTCTTTTCTTATTTAACTCGATGTTCTCGATCAGAAGCTCGTAGGCAACAGGATTTATATCGTTTGCTATTACCATGCAGAACCTGCTTGAAGCAATGTGAAGGGCGAAACCACCAATGCCGCTGAATGCATCTACAATTACTTCACCATCTTTAACCAATTGAGACAGCCTGTGGTGTTCTTCGCTCAGCCTTGGATTAAAGTATACTTCTCCAAGTTTAACCTTTAGTTTAACTCCGTATTCTTTCGCAATAACTTCCCTTATATCCTCGCCCCATAATAGCTTTAAAATCGGAGTTCTATATGAATCAACTGTTTCTTCCTTAATCCATATAGCTCTTATCCTGGGATACACGTATCTAATAGCTGAAATTACATCCTCTGCTTTCATGTGTTTTAGAACAGTCTCCCTCACTATCACAACATCACCTACGACATCGAGAGAGGGTATTTTAACTGTTTTCGTGGTTTTCCTCTCGGGTGGATTACATTCGACGACGCTCACTCTCCCCACGGATAACTCTAGTTCAACGGGCTCCTTGATCTTCAAAGGCACTAGCACATTGTTATTAATCCTAACGACCCGATGTTCATCATCTATTAACCCAAGCCTACGTAACTCCACTATGATTCTCTCCGCTGCTTGTTTATCTATGCTTATACAATATGGCATTAATCTGAATTCTCCCTCAGTTACATTAATTTCCCATTGTACTTAATATTACTGTAAATATTAAATCTAAACGTAGGGATTTTAAATGACTTTATTTAACAAGGCGCTGGTAATCTACAAGCCTGTGGATATCTGCCTAGATCTAGCTAACAACGCGTCAACTACGTTGAGAACAAGTGGAATAGAGGTTAATACATTAACCGTAGATGATATATCGATATCGCGAAGCATCATCAGGGATAAATTGCTTAATACTGATCTAGTCGTATGTGTTGGAGGAGATGGAACATTCATGAGATCAGCCAAGGTATTTACATCTTCCCTCATTCTACCCTACCCATGTGGCAGAAGAAACGTTTACTACGAGCGAAGTTTACCGGATATAAGGGAGACGATAAAACAGGTATTAAAAGGGGATTTTCACATCGAGTTCATACCTCTATACCAAGTATGCTACGAATCCACATGTACGTTCTTCGTAAACGACGCAGTGGTTATCAGCACAGACCTTGGAAAAGCATCGAAATACTTTATTAAACTACAATCTCATTTAACAAACGACATCGTGGTGTTCGAGGGAGACGGATTCATTCTGAGTTCAACGCATGGATCAAGCGGCCACAATTTATCAGCTAAAGGGCCACTAGTGTTGCCGGTTCTCGAAGCTATTACGTTAACCATGTTAAATCCTATGCAGGTGGGGGCTACAAGCATAGTTATTCCAGCGCCTTTTTCCATAGAGGCGTGGAGTAAGAATAGAACACAGCTGTATATTGATGGTGATTTCTACGCAACAATCAAGGAGAATTCGGTAATCAAAGTAGAACATGGTTTAAACTACGCTAAAGTCATTAGGTTCAATCCAGCTAGAAATACGTGGAGATCGGTCCTTGAGCCGCGTAAATGCATATTCTGGTAAAAAAATAGCGTTAATACTTGATACTGGTGCATTGCTCGCGAAGTATTATCGCTATGCTCCGAGGATTAAAGTTGATATATATACAACTGATAGTGCTGTAAACGAAGTTAAAGATCAAGAGAATAAATCAGCTTTAATTGAAGCATTGGAGCTAAGGTTAATACATGTTGAAAAACCGGGAAGAACATTTGTTATTAAAATCATGGAGATCGCTAAAGCCATCGGGTGTCTACATAAGTTATCAATAACCGATGTAGAGATAGCGGCACTATCATTACAGCTTCGCAAGGAATACTCCGAGGTAGTAGTAGTAACCGATGACTATGAATTACAAAATTTACTAAGCTACATGGGAGTAAGCTTTAAACCACTCAGAACTCGTGGTATTGAGGACTTGAGGGTTTTTAAAGCTTACTGCCCTGTCTGCGGGTACACGCCAGGTAAACCCAGCGAGGATACCTGCCCGTTATGCGGGTCAAAGATCACTAGGAGAAACCTACTTAGATAAAACAGCAATGAAATACCCGGGTAGATCATGGGATAGCGGCGAGAACCTGTAACCCGTGATTCCTTTATAGCTGATTTTCTCAGCGTATGGGGGCGCGTAGTCTGGTTCTACGGTATTGTATTTTAACTCATTGACAGCGTACAATATATTCTCCTCGTTCTCAAGCATAGTTATAGTGCACGTTGAGTAAACTAAAATTCCTCCGGGTTTCAGTACATGGTATGCTGCTTTAAGGAATTGCCTCTGGTAATTTGATAGATTAATAATATCACGCATTGTTCTATTGAAGGCTATGATCGGCCTAACTCCGAGATTGCTGCACGGAGGATCTATTAGTATTTTATCAGCTTTATTCTGCAAATTTAAATCCAAATGAATATATCTTGAATCCATGGGCAGAGCTAGAACATTCAGATTTAAACCCAGCCAATCAAGTGTCGACTTCAACGCTTTTACTTTACCTTCACTTCTATCAATAGCTATGACTCGGGTTCTCCCAATTGATAGTTGAACAACGTGACTAGTTTTACCTCCTGGTGAAGCATTCATATCTATAATTAATTCTCCAGGTTTAGGGTTAAGCACGTGTGACGTAATGATACTTGGTAAACTTTGAGGATATATTAGTCCTTTCAAATAAGCTTTCGTTTCAGCTATTGAGGGCGCTCTGTAGGGTGATTGAATATTAACTCCAACAAGACCCTTCTCGCTGTTAATAGCGTGATAATGTGATGTAGTGGTTTCCACGCAAGCTACAGGCGTATTATCTCCTGTAACAACTAAAACTCTATCGCCTTTTTCGAACGCAACCCATTTCCTAATCCCGGGTCTATATAGATTCGCACCCATGAGGAGCGATATCGCTGTTTTATCATCTACGATGATTTTCTTATCTGTATTACACTCGATGTTGAATGGGCCCTTAACCTCGAGGAAGATCGCGTCATCGACTTCTTCATCTGGATACGTCTCGATCCCCTCTTCGCTGAGCATAGATATAACTCGCTCCCTCGTTGTCTTCAAGGTGTTTACCCGTAGGTAGAGCCGGCGTGGAGGACGCCTTAGTTTCTCGAGTAATTCGCTTAGTAGGCTACCGTACACTCTGCTTAGTTCACTTAGCAACAGTTTCTCCATGAATAACCCGCCAACCTGCTTTTGAACACGTTTATCTATATTAGGTATTATAGGGATTAATGAAAAACAATACCTGTAAAGAGGTGGTATTTACGTCGTCAACCAAAATATCGGAAAAGGATCTCGACGAAGTACTCATGGAGAAACAGGATAAGAAAACCGATGAAAAACAGAAATGGATTAACAGGATCCTTAGAAGCGCGAAACAATATCACAAAATGTGCCCCTACTTCGATAAGAGAACAAAGATATGCTTTATTGCAATGGGGGCAAAGTGCGATCGTGAAGGAAAATTCGACACGTGCCCGGTATTTAAGAGTTTTCTCGAAAGAAAATACGATGAATACAAAGCTAAAAATAAGCCTTTGCCACTGGACTTCACAGATGTTGTATTATCACCAGTGTAAGGTGTTAAGGGAGAACGAAGTTGGAGGAGAAGCAATACTACGTGAAAACACCTGTAAACATTGATTTAATGTACGATAAGCAAAACGACACATTATACATATATTTTAACTCCGAGGAGATGCCCGAAGAAGAAGTTTTAAGTGAAGACGGGGATGTTATCCTCGGATTTAAGGAAGGAAAGTTGATTGTAATACAAATAACTAAGTTTAGTGAGAAAATAGGAAGCTATATTCTATAAAGCTTGAGTATTTAACCTACTTTAATTAATCTTTCCAGCACTCGATACGTCCTCGGTTCTTTTATTTCTACTTATAATGTATTAATCTTGGCGGGTGTCTACATGAACACATTACAACCTGCTAAATACCCTGTTAAAGTAAAAGCGATTTGGTATGATGAAACGCTGAGGCAAATCTGTTGGATAAATACACTTAAGCTACCACATGAAGAAGAAGTGGTTTGTTCAAATGATCCCGAGAGAGTTGTTAAAGCAATAGTTGATATGGAAATACGTGGAGCACCAGCAATAGGTGTAGCAGCTGCTCTCGCCATTGGAGCATATGCTTTAAAGATAGCTAATACTCCGTTGGAAGCTTTCATTGACGAAATCAAGAAATCAATAAATAAACTCTGGCGAACTAGGCCCACCGCGCACAACCTGTTCTATGCATTATCTAGAATGAATAAAACCCTGGATGAATCCTTGAGGTCAATAAACGATACGTACAAACTAGCTGAGAAATTAATAAATGAAGCGTTAAGCATTTACTGGGAGGATGTTCAAGCAAATATAAAGATCGGCGAGTATGGTGCTGAACTAATACCAGATAAAGCAACGATACTAACTCACTGCAATGCAGGTGCTTTAGCAACATCAGCTTATGGAACAGCGTTAGCCGCTATTAGAATAGCTTGGTATAATGGAAAAAACATTAGAGTTATTGCTACTGAAACAAGGCCTGTTCTCCAAGGTGCTAGGTTAACTGTGTATGAATTAATGAAGGAAGGTATACCGGTAACGTTGATCACAGATAACATGGTCGGCATGGTAATGCGTAAAAAAATAGTGGATCTGGTGATCGTGGGCGCCGATAGAGTCACAAAAG
This sequence comes from Thermoproteota archaeon, assembly GCA_030550615.1. Taxonomy (GTDB): domain Archaea; phylum Thermoproteota; class Thermoprotei_A; order Sulfolobales; family Desulfurococcaceae; genus UBA285. Next base: position 9,088 of record JAUQPA010000032.1, read on the forward strand.
ATGGATATGTTGTCAATAAAATTGGAACATATATGATAGCTTTAGCTGCGAAAAGAAACAACATACCCTTCTACGTGGCTGCTCCAACAAGCACATTAGATATGGATAGAACAATTGACCAAGTAGTAATTGAAGAAAGAAACCCCGATGAAGTGAAATACGTACTAGGTAAATTAATAACGGTAAAAGACGTGAGCATTGTTAACTACGCTTTTGATATAACGGACCCGGATCTAGTTTCAGCAATAATAACCGAGAAAGGAGTGGTTTACCCACCGTTTCAGTTAAATCTAGCAAAAGTGTTGGGCACGTAATTTTTCTCACAGTATTTTCATAGCCTCTCTTCTACTAGCTATTTCTTTTAGTCTCAACGCGTTATTCAGCATCTTAACATTATTAAACATTACATATGATTCCCCGAATTCCTCCTCGAGGAGAATAGAATATAGCTTCTCTAAGTCTTCATCAGTATAGTTGTAGCTATAGTTAACTTCCCCTGGACCAACGCCATGTAGTCTTATATAGAAAACGTTCTTTGATCCTTTATGCAGTGGTTTAGTTCTAAAAACATCAACGACGTGAACAACGTCGTGTTTCTCCAAGATTTTCTTCAACTGCTGCGTATTTAGGAGTGGCCCCCGGATTTCCCATCCAATTAACTCCCTATTAATAAGGGTTCTAACTTCATCAAAAAACCTATCAATGTTTACTAGTGTTTCACTTGTACTCGGCATGCTTGATGGAGTTTGTAGAACTATTATCCTAGAGTTCAAGATTCTGGATACCTCCAAGGTTTTCTCAAATGCTTCTATGTTCTCGCGTGTTGGCTTAAGATACCCGTAGTTTTCGAGGTTACCGGGCGGTTTTTTCTTCATTTTCCGCCATGTGGGAGACGTGTGAGGGTGCGTTATTACCTGCCATGCTTTAACCGTGAATTCAAAGTCTGATGGAGCTTCTTCTCTAATGTTTTTGGCCCACTCTGAACTCGGTAATTCGTAAAAAGTGTTTTGTAGTTCTACAACCTTGAATAATTCATAGTACTTTCTTCTTGCAACGGGGAACCCGCAGCATCCTATGTACACTGTTTTCAATTCTTAATCCCGCAACAGCTTACATCATTTTAACTACTTCTACGTTTTTAACTGGTTCAAGTGTTTTAAGCTCGTTTTCTATAGTGCTTGTATCTGAAATACTACTCCTACTGATATCAACTATCATTTCGCATTCTCCAAGCTCTTCTCTCTTTAAAACCACACATTTCGTTGATATTATGTCCACGCTGCGTGATGCAAGAAACTTGGTTATATCAGCTAATACTCCTGTTCTATCCTCAACAATTAACCTTATTTTAATTAATTGCGCGGAGATCGGTAGTGGAACTAGCTTTATTTCCTTGGAATTCCTATCAGCCACCATTAACAAATACATTCCTTCCCTGATGTCGAATAGTTCTCGAATAGCAGCTGGTATTGTTATACGTCCCTTAGAATCAACTTTAACAGTTTCCTCAACCGACATTTTTCCACCATGAACTCATTACATTAAATCCCCTTTTAATTGAATTTCCTCTAAAACAAATTAGATCTCGAATGGGACAATTGAAAGAACTTTGACGTTAAATGGTCTTAGTCTCTCCTCCCAAGCTGTCCCCAGGCCCATTATTGCAACTACGTCAACTATTTCTGCCTTTGATTTCAACAACATGTATAGTACTGATTCTAATGTTTTACCGGTATACACTACGTCAGCTAATACAAAAACCTTGTCTTTTCTCGTTATTAAATCGCGGTCTAGATAGAGTGTTTCAACGTCCTTTGGACCCTTCATAACAGTTATGCTATAGTATTGTATTCCCGGGTAACTTCTATTTCTCTTAACCAGAACCACGGGGGCATTGAACTCTATCGACAACATTGTTGCTATTGGTAAAATAGCTTCTGCTGTTGCAACTATTTTTGTTATTTGTTTATCAGATAACTCCAGGAGAATCATTATTGAAAGTAGCCGTGCAATATACGGCTCCTTTAAGACCCTCAAGAGATCAATAATGGGGCTCTTCTCTCTTTCAACGAGCTCTTTTAAGAGATAACCTAGATCGAGGGACAACGCTATTTTTGCTAATATTCTAATGGCGTGCTCGAAGCTTGGTATAACTGATCCTTTAACGTATCTACAGAGAACTGATTCCGGTAAGCCGGTTAACTCGTAGAGATCACGGTATGATAAAACCGGCTTAATTAACCTTAAAACCTCCGAGGAGAGAAGCCTCAGCTTTATTTTATCTGCCTTACTTCTCCCATGTGTTTGAGCAAGCTTCTCTGCAAATTCCTCGACCTCTGTTTCCACGGGTCTTCTCACAACTAGTACTCTTTTACTCCACATCTTCATTGCGATATTACACCTCCCCAGGGAGTTAATTAAGGCATTTAAATATTTATATAAACAAGCGATGAGCGAGGTTTTAAGTACTGATGTATTGATGATAAACCCACGCGGCGAGCAATTTGAAAACAAAATGCAAGATAGAACCTACTATAGAAAAACTTGGTGTTGATAAACTACGGGAGATTCTGGATGAAGCTATTGCGCTTGACGAGGAATACGTTAAGGTGTGCTGTCGATGTGGGGAATTTGAACTATGTGTTTTACTTAATTTAATCACGGGATTAGATGAATGTGAAGTTACTCTCCTAGGATCCACTCTAACTCTACCCGCCTCTACGCCCGTAGATAATTTCATTCTCGATTTGCTGAGATACGCAAAGGTGGTAACGAGAAATAATGGTGTCGTGGTTTTTCATGTTCCCAAGGATTATAGCTTAGGGGTTTACTACTTGCTGTGTAGAAATAAGAGTGTGAAATGGGAAAAACTCATACAAGCCGATAGAAATGAAGTAGTATTCCTTCTCGAGGATTGAGAATTTGACCAATATATTTAAAGTCAGGAAATGGCTTGAGGATGACGAGTTCAAGGAGCTTCTTAAAATAGCTGATTACCTGGGCTTCGAGAATGGCTACAAGTTGTTTAAATTAAACATTGATAAAGCCCTTCGAAACGGATACACCCCGGTCGACGTGAGGAATCTTATTGAGGAATATGCTGACGAAGCTGAGGAAGCATTAA
>JAUQPA010000033.1 GCA_030550615.1 Thermoproteota archaeon
ATTTCTCGAAGCCCATCCATTGGGATTTCGAGTTAATATACCTATATTCAAATAAAACACCAGGTTAAAACCCAGGTTTCTAAACCAAGCCTACTTTTAACTCTGCAACTACGTGGTTAAATATAAAGTTATTTATTAACAATTACGGTGGGAATAAATCATTTTTAAATTCATTAATTAATGCTATAGTGTTAGCATGCTTCAGTTTATATATTGATCTTCACGTAGATTTAATATCGAGCTTAATGCACCTTGAGGTGTAGTATTTATTGCTGGAGTAGTATATATTGAAGCTGACCTAGTCCCCGAAGCATGGGAAAAATCCCTTGTCCAACTCGCTGATAAAGGATTGCTAATAGATACTGAGTACGGGGAAAAATCCATTGATGCACCGGCTGTAATAATAGTAAAGAACCCTCATTCAGAACCTAGAATACATTTAAAGGGGATAGTTGCGGGATCGCTAAAAGGCCTTCTAGATTACGTTGATGAAGTAATTAAGGGAATACACGATCACCTGGTTGAAAAAATAGGTTACACCTACCATGAAAGGTTATTTAACTATAGATTACCCAATGATGTGATCATCAATCAAATAGACGAAGTAATAAAGAAACTAAAGAAAGCACCTTATACAAGGAGAGCGCAGGCGATAACGTGGCAACCATGGAAAGATCTAGAGGCAGAACACCCTCCATGTTTACAGAGAATTTGGTTCAGAGTAGTAGAAGGCAAACTTGCTATGCATGCACATATGAGGTCAAATGACGCTTTTAAAGCGGCATTCATGAACATGTATGCTTTCACGGAGCTACAGAAATACATAGCTCAGCAAATAGGAGTTGAACCTGGATACTACATTCACATAGCGGATTCATATCACGTGTATGAACGCGATTTTAAATGGTTTGATAAATTCGTTGAACAAATACGAAACGGTGAATCAAGACAAAAGTGGATAACAACCCAGGACTACCTCAAGAAGATCAAGATTTAATATTGTATTTTAACTTCTATTTTTCAAATTGTTCACATTACTCATTTCAGCTTACTAACAGTGAATATTAGAACAGGGTAGTGTTTAATTCTACTCATATCTCTCCATTTCACTTCACTAAAACTTCTTCTACCTAGGGTTTTTAACATTTCAACAGCTGTTCTCCCGAATCCATGCCCCATTGATTTCTCAGCTATTCTCGATATCCTAAGTATTTGAGGCAAACCAAGCCATTCACCATCATATGCAACTGGAGTAGGGTACTCCGTAAAAATTCTTGGAAATAGTCGTCCTAGAATATAGCCTAAACCACCGAGGTCAATAATTCCGTTTATGTACGAAGGCCTCGTTGAAATAGCGAGATTAGAAATATATTTGGGTTTAAATGTTCGATCGCTATCTAGTATTAGAACATAGACATCTCTGTCAATAGACCTAACGATGTCTCCCCTTAAATCCCTGGCTATTTTATCAGCATTCCTTAGAGGCAGGGATACATAGTAATATGGCAAGTTCGTAGTATCTATTCCAGCTTCGGAATACGGTTTAATGAAGTGAATTAAACCTCCGTACTTCATGGATAGTTTTTTATGTGAAGCCAGGTGATCTAGGGGAGTTTCGCGGATTAGCTCGAAGAACTCTTCGCTGTGATGGAAAAGCTTGTAGAGAACACGTCCCCAGAGATATGAATCCACGATTTTCGTGAAGCACTTTGAAATAGGGTCAGGTTTAACTAAACTTTCATCGTATATGTTTCCAAACGCTACTGAAATAGCTTTCTCCGATATTACTACGATGGATTTTTCAACAAGGTACTCTTTATACCCATCTATTATTTCTCTTACAATATTGACCCCGGGGTACCAGTACCGGAAAGGCTTTTTAAAAACCCTAATAACAACACGATGTTTTCCATTACTATTACCCACTCCCCGGTCATTAGTGCAGTACAACATTTTAACAGCCTTTTACCACTCTTTCAATAAATCGCGTAATTTTACTATAATACCCTGCGTATTCAAAAGAAAACTGTTCATTAGATTTATACGGGATAAAAATCTGCATATGAAGAAGTGTTTTTAAAAGATGAATTAAAAATTGTGAAAATAAATGTTCTACGCGTTGTATTTCTATAACTCCAATAAATTCCCTGGATTTCTAGCTAGATACTTGTACGAGGTATAAATCAAGTAAGCTGCAGGGAGTACATACTTGTGTAATTCTATTGGACCATAGAGCACGAAATCCCCGCACATTAGTAATGGAGCTATATCGGATGCTATTTCCATGGCATCAACTCCTTCTTTACCATATTTTTGTTTGAACGTTTTCCTCATGGAGGATACAGCGTTGTGTGCTCCTGACCCTACTGGGAATCCATATTCATTCTTAATTTGTATCATAGCTCTCAGCGAAATAGATAAACTAGGTACATCAACAACGAACGTATCTATCAAGGGAACGTGTATTTCAATCGATGCTAGTTTAGGTAACATCTTGTTAACGAGTTCCACTCTCTCATTGACATCTATTATCTTATGCGTGTATAGTAGTAGAATAACGTTTTTCACTTTATGCTCTCTAAGCAAATTCAGTTCCTCATCACTGGTTTTGGGGGTTATGGAGTTAATTATTATTCTGTTAAGTAACCCAACTTCGCTCGCATGCTTTATTGCTGCCTCCAGGATATCTCTAGATATAACATCTAGGAGAAATGGTTTCGATGTAATACTCGAGACAAAATCCATGTACTTAATCATTGCTTTAGGAGACTCTGAAGCTATATCAACTAAAGCAGGAATGCCTGTTTTATCAGAGTATTCTTCTTGGGATTTTACTAGGGATTCTACTTGATCTCTATCAAATAAGCCTTCCCTAGGATCTTGCACTACTTTATGACCGTGGTAAAAAATCGTACCTATCATCACTGGGGGATTAACTGGGTATCCGCCAATTCTTATTCCACCGATCTCCAAGATTTTTGGTTCTGATCTAAACTTATACATGGCTAGTTCCACTCAGTCATTAATTTACATGCTTGAAGTTATAAAAATTGCTTGTTTGCATCAGTAATTAATCATTATTGATCGAAGTGGTTAGCTTCTCGTGGTGAGGCACGATTACATTTCACCAGCCACAATGCTTAATTGTATTGATGTATGATTTTTAGTTCTCACCTATGTTTATGCTTATTTCCTTGATTTGTTCAGGAACACCCTTGAGAGATCTAAGCATTCCTATAACAGTGTGTTTTACGATGTTTTTTACAAATGGATTTAAAACTATAGATACACCATTTACTTTTACTTCAACACTTGATACCACTGGACACCAGTTGGTTTTTCCCTTAAGGTACGCTACTGCAAAATCCCTGCATGTTGGATAACCACATATTTGGCAATTTAACTGCCCACTTTGCTTAATGGTGAATTCCAACATGCGTGTTTCCAGGAACTCCGCGAGTTTTAATTCGTCTCCGATAAGGAAGACGGGTGTTTCCACACGGGTTTCAATTCTAGAACGTGCTACTATAGCTATGATATTACTTGTTTTCCTCGCAAGCTCCTCTATTTCAGCTTGTTCCTCAACAACGAGTATTGTTTCTCCTGTTTTACTGGTTTTGAAACCCTCAACTATGATAATAGGGGTCCTCGCGTATGCTAAAGCATTTTCGAGGGAGTCAACGTGGTCCCGAATATACACAGTTGCCATTCCTGGCGCAGAAGCTATAACGATATCAGCACCGCTTTCAATGTATTTCTTAGTGTCCTTTTCCTCTACTTCCAGGCCTTTACTACAGTGTTTTATTACGCTAACTCTATATCCTTTACTTGTTAAAATCGAAACAACTTTCGATGCAACCGTGGTTTTTCCTTTCTTCGATTCGCTGGATACGAATTTAACAATGTAGGGTAACGGCATTAGAATCACTCAAGTTAATTTAGCTTGTATAAGTGTAATAAGCAATGATGCCGCGAGAAGTATGAGTGTGTATTTATAAGACCTCTCTAGGTTTATTCTTGTTTTAACAGGAATTCTTAACTTCCAGTAGCAGTATTCTTCAATAAACCAGCTTGCCTCTATTACGCTAGCAACTGCGGGTGGAATTCTCCTGGCGAAAAACTCTTTTTTCAAGTATCCTACCATTAGTGAATCAACGAAGTTACGTAGCCCCTGTGGTATCATTTTCCAAATTAATAATGGAATAACCGCGATTTTCCTACCTCGCAGAATATATAGTGCATTATACAACTCGATGGGTGATATGATATTAAATGAGAACACTATGCCGAACGATACTCCAATGGTTCTAAGCACTATATCTAGCATCCGCAATATGCTCATTTGATACAACCCCAGTAGTGAAAGCAAGTAAGCTGAGAACGATAAAATTAAACCAGTAAAACCTGATAATCCTAGAATAGCAATAACCCATTCAAAACCAGGGAATATTAGACCAAGAGGTGTTAGAAACCCTATGAGTAAATAAGATTTACTCGGATTTCTCGTGATAAGCAATATAACAGATAATATGAATACTGCTTTAGCTAGAAAGTGTGCACGTCTAAAACCGTCATCTCCAGCTAGAAACAGCGATTTATATATAACTCCTATGAACCAATCTATGAATCCCATAATTCCTCACCATTATTCTTGCCCAAGAGTTATGATACGATCAGCCACTTTTAGAACCCTTTCATCGTGAGATGCTACTACCACAGCTTTATTTTCTTCAATTAATGACTGAAGGCTCTCCAGTATTATTTTCGAATTGTCATTATCTAATCCACCAGTAGGTTCATCTATGAAATAAACATCGTATCCAGCTAGGTAAGCTGATGCAATCGCGAGTCTTTTTCGTTCCCCACTACTTAGCTTAGAAAGCGGTCTATCCAAAGCGTGTTTTATGCCATACTTCTCAGCAGTATCAACTACTTTATTCTCATCCCCCCTGGATGATAATAACAACTCTTCTCTCGGAGTAGGCATAGTGAAATAAAGAAGCGGGTTCTCCGGTATGTAAATAGTTGAACTAAGCCGATTAACAACACCTTTCGAAGGTTTTAACACTCCTGCACCCAGTTTAAGCATAGTTGTTTTTCCTGATCCATTAGGTCCCGTAATACACGTAATTACTCCTCGTTTAAATGTTTCTGTGAAGTTTTTTATGATGTATTCGCCTCCAGGATGCTTGAACCATACATTTCGAAATACAACTACTGCTTCTTTCTCAACACCTAACTTTCTTAAACTATCATCATATTGTGGAAACAAGTCGTCCCGCCATGGACCATAGTATTTGATCGTGCCGTTATCAATATGTAAAATCCTTGGTTCCAGGAACCCCCACTGGTTAGGGTCATGATCCACTATTATAACTCCCATATCTCGGTGCAATGCTACCTTAATAAAATGCTTCACTATTTTCCTAGCTTCTTGATCCAAGTACACCAGAGGCTCGTCGAGAACAAGCAACTTGGAACTTTTAACGAGCGCTTCAAGCCATATAACACGTTGGAGTTCACCAGCGCTCAGTGTATAGGTTAGTCTATTTGCAAGCCTCGATATACCTAGAGGAGTGAAATCAACTTCACTGCAATTAACTCCCTCCAACGCGAGAGTGTAGCATACCTCTGCGTAAACCGTATATCCCGCTACGGAGTACCATGGCTCCTGCGGCATGTAGCTTACAAATTTATATATTTCCTCTGGTCTTAAGTCAGAAAGATCTCTGCCTTCCAACATGATGCTTCCTTCAAGGAATCCCCCAGCTGCCTCCAACGTACCAGTTATAGCTCTCACAATGGTGGTTTTCCCGCTTCCCGATCTACCTGTTATTAATAAAATATCTCCTTTATTCACGGTGAACTCGATGTTTCTAAGTTCAAATCCGCCTGGATAACCACATCGCTTAATATTAACATCTAATAGTGAAGGCAAAGAGAACGACACCTTTCATTAAAAATAGTTACTCAACGTAACCAGCTCTCCTGAGCCAGGCAATTACTGGCATAGAAATAGATATTCCTGCTAGAACCTGGCCTAAGTTGACTGGGATCTCCGCTAAAGCAGCCAAGGGCTCCCTACCTTGTAGAGGATTACTTATGTAATACTCATAGAAGAAGTACCCAAGAACCATCAATGCCCCGGCTATTGCAAGCGAATATATTTCACCACTAGTTATGTATTTCTTCGCTAAAATAATGAATGCTAAACCACCTAGAAATATTCCAATAGCGACCCAAACAGCAATCGACACCTCTACGTAGGGCTGGCTAAAAGTGAATTGTAACCATCGTTCAGGACCTACGTATAATCCACCAGACCACAGTGTTGTTGAAACAGCCAGGAAGGAGAGCGCGTAGATGCCACTAGTTAAAATAGCTTTCACAGCACTATGAATGTTCCTAAGCTTCTTCACTAGTATGCCTGCAACGTATCCCTCAATAAACTTTATAATTAATGTACCTGGTGCAAATATGGCGTACCCTGTGGATAGATCTGCTAAAGCTGCTCCGATGCCTCCAGCCAAGCCCGCTACTAATGGTGTAGAAGTAACTGCTGCAATATATATCATTGATTCACCTAGATTAAAGTAGCCTCCTGTTACAGGCTGATAAATCTGTAAAGCGATCGTAGCCGCATAAACTAAAACAGTAAACAACACTATATTTATAACTTGTGAACCACCCCTATTCATTTACAGCCCCTAGTTATGTTAAAGTAAGTAAGCCTTTTAAGGAAACTAGTAGGGAACAAAATGTTATTTTTTGTGATAAAGCCAGCAAGCTGCATAGTGTTTGTTCTCTATTTCCAATAATGGAGGCTCTTGTTTTCTACATATTTCAATTGCATACGGGCATCTAGGGTGGAATCTGCACCCAGCAGGTGGATTAATCGGCGACGGTGGTTCGCCTTTTATTAGTACTTTTGTTTTGCTTCTAGCTATTTTAGGATCAGGTATTGGAACCGCTGCTAATAAAAACTTTGAGTATGGATGATATGGTTTTTCGAACACATCATCAGATGCCCCTAGTTCAACTATTTTACCCAGGTACATGACGGCCATTCTTCTACTCATGTATTTTACCACGCTTATGTCATGCGATATAAACATGTATGCTAAATTGAATTTTCTCTGAAGGTCTTTCAACAACTCCAGTATCTGTGCTTGAACAGATACGTCCAGCGATGAAGTGGGTTCATCTAGTACAACGAATTTAGGTTTCGTTATTATTGCTCTGAGTATTGCAACTCTTTGCTTCTGTCCTCCAGACAATTCGTGAGGATATCTGTAGAGGTGTTCGCGTCCTAATCCAACAAGCTCCATTTGCTTAACTAAGAATTCTTCTTCATCACCAACTTTTAAATTATAGTATCTAATGGGCTCTAGGAGAATGCTGGCTATAGTCATTCTAGGATCTAAGCTCGTGTGTGGATCTTGGAAAACCATTTGAGCGTTTCTCCAGTATTCCCGTAGGTCTCTTCCCTTTGCTTTTGTCACGTCTTTGTTATCAAATATTATTCTACCCGAGGTAGGCTCGATGAGCCTTAGGACAAGTCTCCCCAGCGTGGTTTTGCCACAGCCGCTTTCTCCAACAACTCCGAGAGTTTCCCCTACTTCGATACTGAACGTTACTCCATCTACTGCTTTTACTTTTTTCGTTAAAGAACCTCTTACTCTAAAGTGCTTTTTCAAATCTAGTACTTTTAATATCTCATTTGAACTCATTTTCCCACCTTCACGTTCTCTCCAAGAGCCAGCATGCAGACCTATGTTGATTTTCAACTTCTATTAAAGGCGGCTCCTTGATCAAACACTTTTCCATCGCAAATGGGCACCTTGGTTGAAATCTACATCCCGGCGGTGGATTAATTAACGATGGTACAGTTCCATGTATTGACTCGAGTTTTTCAATTTTCTTCGTTGGATCAGGCACCGCGCGCAACAGTAATTTCGTGTATGGATGACTAGGGTTATAGAATATCTGCTCTAAGTATCCTTCTTCAACTATTTTGCCCGCATACATAACGTAGACTCTATTAGCAACTTCTGCCACGATACCCAGATTATGTGTTATAAGAATTAGTCCCATTTTGTAATTCTCTTGAAGACTCTTTAATAAATCCAGTATTTGTGCCTGAACCGTTACATCTAAATTCGTAGTTGGCTCATCGGCTATGAACAACCTTGGATTATTGGATAACCCTATTGCAATAACACTTCTTTGCCTCATTCCTCCAGATAGTTCATGAGGATAGTTTTTAACCCTGATCTCCGGACTTGGTATTAATACTTGTTTAAGTAAGCTAACTGCTTGTTTGAATGTCTGTTTCTTGGAGATCTTGGATTTATGTGCAACTATGGTTTCATGTATGTGATATCCGATTGTGTAGAGGGGATCTAAGGAAGAAGTTGGATCTTGGAAAACATATGCTATTTCATTACCGCGTATTTCACGTAGTTCCTCATCGCCGATCTTCAGCAGATCAACAACTTTACCACTTCTACGTCTAAATAATGCTGATCCTCCTTCTATTCTTCCAGGGGATTCTATTAGCCTCGTAACCGCTCTAGTAGTTACTGATTTACCACAACCTGTTTCACCAACCAGAGCCACTGTTTCCCCCTCCTTCACGTAGAAGGAAACGTTTGAAACAGCGTGCACTACTCCAGCATACGTGTAGAACTTCACATCTAGGTTTTCAACTTTCAGTATTACATCCTCAGGTAAATACATTGGTTGAGACTCCATGCAACCACCCTACTTCTTCTTTTCTTTTTCCAAGCGGTACTCTATTGCTCTCCTCGTCCTTGGGTCTAGGATGTCTCTTAGCGCATCTCCTAGCAAATTCCATCCCAACGCCATCATTAACAAAATGAAGCCTAGGTATATTACAACGTGGCTGCTTCTTTCAGGGAAGTAGCCTCCAGCTTTCGAAATCATGAATCCCAGCTCTGGAACAGGTTCCTGTGGACCTAGCCCTAGGAATGATAATGAAGCAGCGAACAATGTTGCGGTAGCAATATCAAAAGTCATCATTACTAGTACGGGTGATAGTACATTAGGTAGTATATGTTTAAATAATATGCTCCAAGTTGATAAACCTGATAGTTTAGCTGCCTCAACAAACGGCATTTCTCTAACTGAAAGAACACTGCCACGCACTATTCGCGCATAGCCAGGCCACCAAACTATAACCATAGCAATCCATATCGATAATAAAGCAGCTAATTGACCATACTCCTCCTGCCTCAGGCCGAAGAGTCCAGAGAAAAATGCCCTTGCTATGTTATTTACTTCGAGAAAACCTCTTATTCTCTGTGGAAGTACTGATGCGAATGCTATTGCAAGCACTAGCCCCGGGAATGCTAGGAAGATATCCGTGATTCTCATTATAATCTCATCTACTACACCCCCCTTATATCCAGCGATCAACCCTAGAATTATTCCAAGTGGGGCTCCAAGTAGTACAACCACTATTGAAATCACGAAAGATATTCTAAAGCCGTAAAGAGACATTGCAATAATATCTCTACCCCATTCATCTGTACCGAGTAATGGATAACCAGTACATGACGGGGGTAGACATGGCCCACGATAACGTAGGCTTTCATCGTAAACTATTTTGTACTCCCAGTAGGGTTCCCACGCCAATAGCGGACCTATGACTGCGAGTATAAATACAGCCAAGACAATTACGCCTCCGATTACTCCTATCAGTGATCTGCTGTATGCATATGCCATCAACTCCCATTCCTTAATTCTAGAGGAGTTCTTCTGGATCCATCCAGGTGATATTTTCTCCCTTAGTTTAGCATAGCTCCATATAATGCTTCTTAGGAGTCTAAAGATGGTTTCCATGCTTACACCTCAGTACCTAATTCTCGGGTCTATAACAGCATATAGAATATCTACTACTAAGTTAACCACGATATAAATCACTGCGATTAGGAAAGTACACGCTATTATCACGGGGAAATTCAATCTCATTATAGCATCATACATATATCTACCTAGCCCAGGTATATTGAATACAGTCTCAGCTATTATAGCTCCCGATAATAATCCACCGAAATTCAAGCCTAGTACTGTTACAACTGGAACCATAGCGTTTCTCAATGCATGTTTCCATACAGATAACTTACGTAAACCACGTGCTTTAGCATATAATATGAATTCAGCGCTTAAAGAATCTAGTAAACTATTCCTAACAATTCTAGCTATAAATCCTCCATTAAGCAACCCCAGAGCTAAACCAGGGAGATACAGTCTCTTGAACGTATCAGCAACAACACTCCACTCACCACACATCATTGCACCGAACATTGGAACAGAACCAATAGCTGAAGCTACGTTACCTAGCACCGGTACTGATTGCGGCAGAGCTGCGAGATCAGAGATACATTTACCAGATGGCATGGGTATGCCGGCTAAATACGTTGTCCTAGTATGAACAAATAACACGAGTATGAGGAAATAGTACAGTACGAATGAAGGCAAAGAGCTCCCCAATAAGGCTAGTACTCTCACGGCGAAATCTACAGGGGAGTCTTTTTTAATAGCTGCTATGATGCCTAGTGGTAGTCCTATTATAACTAAAAACATGAATCCAACAATTGCTAATTCAACTGTAACAGCGAACCTTGAAGTTAACTCAGTGAAGACATTTCTGTGTCTTACTGGATCCTCTAATTGCCCAGTTAGAAGTTGTTGTATGAGAAACATGAACTGCTCATACCATGGGGCATTGAACTTATATTTAGTTTTAATCTGCTCAAGTGTTTCAGGGTTCATTAATTTCTCTCCAACCCATGCTCTCACGGGATCTGCTGGAATCGCATAAGCTATTAAATAAGTTATTAGAAGTACTCCGATCAACGTTGGTATAAATGTTAAAATTCTCCTTGCAATAAAAGACGCTAAGCCCATTTGATGCCCCCTATTCTTGTAGTGGAGATATATAAACATAAATAAAGGTTAAACAAAAATTATAAATTTTACATGAGAATTCGGGTAAAAAATAATGATTAAAAACAAATTCTCTATGGTTTATACCCGTAGAGTTGTTCCCAAAGAGTGGAGTTCCAGTAGTATGGATTGATCTTTAGTATTATGTACGCGTCTTCTTTGTAATCCGCGACATAATAAGGTCCCGTGGATACCGGGTGATCTTTGAGTTTCTTATATGATTCATCTTCTTCACCTTCGATAACGTATTTAGCCCAAGCAGATGGATTCTTACCGTAATTGGAGTCTTTTATTGCAGCATCGTATTTATCTCCGAGTGCGTACTCCATTGGGATAACGCTAGCGACACCTGTTGTTAACACGTGGAGAATGGGTGCATATGGGAACTTCAATTTCAATCTCACTACTCCCGCTGTTGGTCCTCTATAGTTGAACACGCTGAGTAGATCCTGTAGGCTTCTAACCTCTACAGTTTTACCGTGGTATACAGCCTCTAATCCTTGTGCTAATACCTGTGAAAATTCATCCTCGCTTAGTACTTGTGA